>JBELHK010000001.1:0-71853 GCA_042091415.1 Polaribacter sp.
TAAATGCAATTACAGCAAATAAAAGGAATAGTATTTTTTTCATTTTTAGTTTTTATTGATTTATAAAGCTAATATAAATGAACACAATTAAAAAAGCTCGGAAAATCCGAGCTTTTTTAATTAATTCAAATAAATATTTATTAAAAATCTTGGTTGACATCCCAAGCTTCTAGTATCTCTTTTAGTGTTTTAATAAACATACCACCAAGCGCTCCATTTACAACTCTATGATCATAAGAATGTGATACAAACATTTTCTGTCTAATTCCTATAAAATCTCCTTCAGGGGTTTCTATAACAGCCGGTACTTTACGAATTGCCCCTAAAGCTAAAATTGCAACTTGAGGTTGATTTATAATCGGAGTACCCATCACAGAACCAAAACTACCAACATTTGTAACAGTGTATGTTCCTCCCTGAATATCATCTGGCTTTAATGCATTATTTCTAGCTCTATTTGCTAAATCATTTACAGATTTTGTCATCCCTACTAAATTTAATTGATCTGCATTTTTGATAACAGGAACAATTAAATTTCCGTCAGGTAAGGCAGCTGCCATTCCTAAATTTATATTTTTCTTTTTGATGATGTTATCTCCATCAACCATAATATTTATTAAAGGAAATTTCTTTATAGTTGATGCAACAGCTTGCATTAGAATTGGAGTATAAGTCAGTTTTTCACCTTCTCTTTTGAAGAAAGCGTCCTTAACTTTACTTCTCCATTTTACAATATTAGTCACATCAATTTCTATGAAGGATTGTACATGTGCAGAAGTTTGAACAGAATCGACCATATGTTTTGCAACAAGTTTACCCATTCTACTCATCTCTATAATTTCATCACCTCCATTTACAGAGATTGGTGTAACTTTAGAGACTTCTTTTACCTCTTTTTTAGGAGTCACTTTTTTTGGTGGCTCGATAACAGCAGTATTATTCCCTTTATTTTCGATATATAAAAGAATATCATGTTTAGTTACCCTATTATCTTTTCCTGTTCCAGAAATAGCCTCTAACTCTTCCATAGAAACCCCTTCTTTTTGAGCGATATTTCTTACTAATGGTGAATAGAATTTACCAGAATCAGAATTTTTAGAGATAGGTGTAGAAGTTAATTCAATTGCTTTTTCTACTGATTTTTCAACATCTACCACATTATTATCCTCTACAACAGTATCATTTACTGATGATTCTTCATTACCTTCTCCTTCAACTTCAATTACAGCGATAGTTTCTCCAACAGCAACAACATCGTCTTTTTCAAATAAAACCTCAACTAAGGTTCCTTCTACTTCACTTGGCACTTCAGAATCGACTTTGTCAGTTGCAATTTCAACGATAGCCTCATCTAATTCAATGGAATCTCCAACTTCTTTTAACCAAGAAGTTATTGTTGCTTCTGCAACACTTTCTCCCATTTTAGGTAATTTTAATTCAAATCTAGCCATTGTGCGTATTTTTTTTCGAATGCAAAAATACAAAAAAGCGATGATTAAGAAAGATTTATTTATTAAAATATTATTAATAAATAAGACAATAAATGCATTATAATTAAAATATCATCTAATAATCAAATAATTCTTATAAAAAAGATATAAAAAAGAAAATATATTACGAATTTTTTAAACCCATTTTTTTGGCTTCATTAATACATTTATTAATTTTTGCTCTTCTGAGTTTTCTTTAGCAATATGATTATACTTCCATTGAACTTTAGGAGGCAAACTCATTAAAATACTTTCTATCCTACCATTTGTTTTTAAACCAAAGAGTGTACCTCTGTCATGAACTAAATTAAATTCAACATACCTACCTCTTCTAACCTCTTGCCAATCTTTATGTTTTGAAGTAAAATTTGTGTCTTTCCTCTTTTCAACTATTGGTGTATAACTCTCTAAAAAACTGTCACCAATCTGAGTCACAAAATTATATCGATCTTCAATACTAAATTCATTAGTTTGCTTTAAATAATCAAAAAATAAACCTCCAATACCGCGTGCTTCATTTCTATGTGAATTCCAAAAATAGTTGTCGCAAGTTTCTTTAAATTTAGGATAAAATTCAGGATGATGTTTATCACATGCTTTTTTACAAACAGAATGAAAATGAATAGCATCTTCATCAAATAAATAATATGGAGTTAAATCTTGACCTCCTCCAAACCATTGTGTAACAATTTCTCCGGATGAATTATACATTTCAAAATAACGCCAATTTGCATGAACTGTTGGAACAAAAGGATTATTTGGATGCAAAACTAAACTTAAGCCGCAAGCAAAAAAATTACCTTCCTCCACTTTAAATTGTTTTCTTAAAACATCTGGTAATTCTCCATGAACAGCAGATATATTTACACCTCCTTTTTCAAAAACAGCTCCGTTTTCAATCACACGAGTTCTGCCTCCTCCTCCTTCTTGTCTTTCCCAAATATCTTCTCTAAATTTAGCCTCACCGTCTATTTTCTCTAATTTAGAGGTTATTTGATCTTGAAGATTTTCTATGTAATTGTAAAATTTATCTTTCATAGATGATTTCTGGTTTTCCATGTAAAATTTTAAGAGTTTTTGTAGATGCAGCTGTTACAGATAATGGTAAAACTAAAATTACTCCTAAAACAGGAATAAGTAAAAGAAGCATAAATATTATTCCATTACCAATGGCAAATCCTTTATTTTTTTTTACAAAATCGACACTTTTACTATAACTCAAATGACGTTCTAATGTATAATCTATATTTCCGAAACCGGCATAATAAGCTTGAATTAAAAAAACACCTATTGTTGAAAAAATATTGACAATAGGAATAAATTTTAGCAATAAAAAGGGAATTGTAATTATCAATTCTCTAATTAAATTTCTAAAATTTATTCTAATACCTCTAATCAACTGCTCTGTATTAGAAGTCTTTCTGTGTAAATGCTTTAAATCACCATAAAAATACTTTTCAATTTTTTCAGAAACTGGAGTCATAAAAGGCGTTGATAAAGCCATTATAATATGCTTGTACAGAATTAATCCGATTAGTAAAATTATTAAACCTCCTAGAAATTCACCAATAAAAGTAAAAGTATCTTTGCCCCAATCCCAAATCCAAATTTTAGATATAAAAGCCCCTAAATTATCTGATAAAACATAGGCCTCTATACCAATTAAAATTGCAGTTCCAATACTAATGAAAATTGGTATTGCAAAATATCTCCAAAGCTTTAATTTTGAAATTAACTCGAAAGCTCCAGCATACTCTTTAATCCCTAAAATTATATTCTTTAACATTTACCAATTATAATTTAATCTTCCAAAAATACCAAATTATTAATTTTATGTAAATCTGAATTTGAATTAATTTTTACAGCAAATACTAATTTATCCATCAAAAAAGACTCAATTTGTTTCAAGTTTTTGTTTTTCAATACTAAAAACCATTCTCTACCAAGCGCGTTATTTTTTAAATCCATTTGTTTAGCCAACACTTCATTTGGATTTAAATCTTCATGTAAATCAGTTATTTTCTTTGTCCAATCTAAAACTTCATTGATTTTATTATGAAATCGATAGCACTTTTTTGCAATTAAAACATTCCAAAGACAATGGCGAAAAGCATTTGCTTTGTTATGGTTACCATGAATATTTGGAAACTTATTCTGTGTAACTTTTAATGTTAAAAAAGTTGCCGAGAAAAAAGAATATGAAAAGAAAGGATGTCTAAAAAATAGCAATATTAAAGAAATTAAATATTTAAATTTTAAATTCTTTATTAATACCCAAAGAGACATTTTAAATACTGTATTCTTTTACTGCATCAACAAATGCCTTTGCATTATCTAAAGGTATATTTGGTAAAATTCCGTGACCTAGATTTACAATATATTTATCTTTACCAAACTCATTAATCATTTGATGAACCATTCTTTTTATCTCTTTTGGAGGTGATAATAGTCTTGATGGATCAAAATTACCTTGTAAAGTAATATTACCTCCTGATAAATATCTAGCATTTCTAGCAGAACACGTCCAATCTACTCCTAAAGCAGATGCTCCTGATTTACTCATTTCATTTAATGCAAACCAACAACCTTTTCCAAAGGCAATTACAGGCGTAATTTCTTTCAATGCATCAATAATTTGTTGAATGTATTGCCATGAAAATTCTTGATAATCTACTGGAGATAACATACCTCCCCAAGAATCGAAAACCTGAACAGCATTAACTCCTGCTTCCACTTTTGCCTTTAAATAAGCAATAGTTGTATCAGTTATTTTTTGAAGTAAACTATGAGCTACTACTGGATTTGTAAAACACAATTCCTTTGCTTTATCGAAGTTTTTAGAACCCTGACCTTGAACACAGTAACATAATATTGTCCATGGTGAACCAGCAAAACCTATTAAAGGAATTTCATCATTTAGCTTTTCTTTGGTTGCTTTAATAGCATCCATAACATAACCTAACGAATCTTGTATATCAGGAATAACAACCGAATCTAAATCTTTTTGATTTCTAATTGGATTTGGTAAATAAGGACCAAAATTAGGTTTCATTTCCACTTCAATATTCATCGCCTGTGGAATTACCAAAATATCAGAAAATAGAATTGCAGCATCCATTCCATATCTTCGAATTGGTTGTACTGTAATTTCTGAAGCTAATTCAGGAGTTTGACAACGCGTAAAGAAATCGTACTTTTTTTTGATTTCCATGAACTCAGGTAAATATCTTCCTGCTTGACGCATCATCCAAACCGGAGGTCTATCAACAGTTTCTCCTTTAAGTGCTCTTAAAAATAAATCGTTTTTTATCATATCTACATTTTTGAAACTGCTAACATTGCTTTATCTGTTGCTTTTGCTACAACTTGAATATCTTTATCTGAAATAGCTGAATTTAAAAACCAAGCTTCAAACTGACTTGGAGGTAAAAACACTCCGTTTTTAATCATTTCCCAAAAGAAAACAGCAAACTTTTCTGTATCTGAGGTTTGAGCTTCTTCAAAATTAGTCACTTTTAAATTTGTAAAAAAAGGATTCATCATAGAACCAAATCTATTTACAGATAAATCAACATTGTATTTTTTTGCAGATTCTAAAAGTATTTCTTCTATTCTAGCTCCAATTTCTTCAAACTTATCGTAAGGATTTTGTCTTTTTAATTCTGATAAAGTAGAAATACCTCCAGCCATTGCAATTGGATTTCCTGATAAAGTTCCTGCTTGATACATTCCTCCTAAAGGAGCAACATTTTCCATAATTTCATTTCTTGCACCATAAGCACCAACAGGAAAACCTCCTCCAATTACTTTACCTAAGCAAGTAATATCTGCTTCTACTTCTAAAACTTCTTGAGCACCACCAAATTTAGAACGGAAACCTGTCATTACTTCATCAGCAATTAATAACGCTCCATTTTTTTGTGCTAACTCTTTTAAATCTTTTAAAAAGTTATTTTGCGGAATTACAACTCCCATATTACCACCAACAGGCTCTATGATTACTCCAGCAATATCATTATGTTCGTTAAAGTGTTTTTTTACACTTTCTAAATTATTGTACTCTGCAATTAATGTATTTTTAACTGCACCTTCAGGAACTCCTTTAGAACCTGGTAAACTTAGCGTTGCTAAACCAGAACCTGCGGCAACTAATAATGCATCTTGATGACCATGATAACAGCCAGAAAATTTTATGATTTTATCTTTACCGGTAAAAGCTCTAGCCAAACGAATTCCACTTAAAACAGCTTCTGTACCTGAATTTACAAAACGAACTTTATCCATTCCCGGAAAAGCATCGCAGACAATCTTTGCTAGCTTTATTTCATTTTCTGTAGAAGCACCAAAAGAATATCCATTTTTTAGCGCTTTTTTAGCTGCTTTTTCTACCTTTTTATGCCTATGACCTAAAATCATTGGGCCGTATGAAACAACTAAATCTACATATTCGTTATTGTCTACATCTGTAATTTTACTTCCTTTAGCTTTTTTGATAAATAATGGATTTCCTCCTACAGAAGCAAAGGCTCTTACAGGAGAGTTTACCGCACCAACTAAATTAGTTAATCCCTTTTTATATAATTTTTCTGATTTTTTAAAACTCATAAACTTTACTTATTCAATATTCTTGCAGCTTCTTTTGCAAAATAAGTTAAAATAATATCTGCTCCTGCTCTTTTTATACTCAACAAACTTTCCATCATTGCTTTCTCTCCATCAAGCCAACCTTTTTCTGCAGCAGCTTTCAGCATTGCATATTCGCCACTTACGTTATATGCTGTAATAGGAATATTATAATTATCTTTCAATAATTTTATTATATCTAGATAAGCTAATGCTGGTTTTACCATAATCATATCTGCTCCTTCTTCAATATCTAACTCAGCTTCAATTAATGCTTCTCTAGAATTTGCTGGATTCATTTGATATGTTTTTTTATCTCCAAATTTAGGAGCTGAATCTAATGCATCTCTAAAAGGGCCATAAAAAGCACTCGCATATTTTACGGAATAAGACATAATAGAAACATCTTTATAACCTGCCTCATCTAATACTTTTCTAATATAACCAATACGACCATCCATCATATCAGAAGGACCTAATATATCTGCTCCTGCTTCTGCTTGCGCCAAAGCCATTTTACCAAGAATCTCTAAGGTTTCATCGTTTAGAATCTCTCCCTTTTCAACAATACCATCATGTCCATCAGTTGAATAAGGATCCATAGCAATATCAGTCATTAAAGCGATATCTGGAAACTGTAACTTTATCTCTCTCAAAGATTGAATATAGAGACTATTTTTGTTGTAGCCTTCTGTTGCGTATTTATCTTTTTTATCATCATTTAATGACGGGAATACACAAAACCCTTTGATACCAAGTTTTACACTTTCTTGAATTTCTTTTAACAACAAATCTAAAGAATAGCGAAAAATCCCTGGCATAGAAACGATCTCTTCCTTTTTACCTGAACCTTCGATAAGAAACAACGGATAAATAAAATCATTTGCAGATAAAGTAGTTTCCTCAATCATTGCTCTTATTGAGGCTGATTTACGATTTCTTCTTGGTCTTTTTAACATCACCTAAGAATTATAATGTTTTGTAACTAATTCTAATAAACTTTCTACACTTGGCAGATTTGCTACTTGTACATTTTCAAAATGTTTTCTAGCTTCTTTAGCTGTTGTTTCTCCAATACAAAAAGCAATTTTATCGGTTGTATTTTCTTTTAAGTAACTTTCAATTCCTGATGGACTGTAAAATAAAATCCCTGAAACTTCATCATCAACTTTTTCAGGACTAAACATTGTTTTGTAAGCCTCAACTTCATTTACAACAATGTCATTCATTTTTAAATAAGCAGGCAAAATATCTAATCTTAAATTACTACAGAAATAGGTTACTTGTTTATTATCTAATTCTTTAGATAAATATTCTGCAAGTATTTTAGCATTTTTAGCAACATAAGCCACTTTACCAATTCTGTTTTCTATAAGTTTTTTTGTTCTTCTTCCTACACAATAAATATTCTTAAACTTTATTTCTTCTTTTGCAAAAGAATTTAAAATTGCTTCTACTCCATTTTGACTGGTAATAACTACATTTTCAAGTTCAGTTTTCATTATTTTGGGAGAAATTCTATTAAAACGGATTTTAATAAAATCGCTATCCTTAGCACCTATTGTTCTTGGTAAGTTTTTCTTTTGAGCTTCTGACAATTTTTTAGTTGAAAATACAGAGTGTTTTACCACTGATAAATCCTCGTCCTCTAGCATTAAATCCTTACCTCCTCTATTTATAACATAATCTGCACAATCTTTTGCTAAATAACGATGACGCCCCATTTTTGCAGTTTTGGTAACTGTTATTTTTTTAGAACCATCTTTTTTTAATAAAACTCCCTTAAAATTGATCTCTTCTGTTTTCTCATCAACATAAGCTAATGCTCCAATAGGGGCTGTACAACCTCCTTCTAATTTATTTAAAAACTCCCTTTCTATTCCAACACAAACCTGAGTTTCGTAATGATTTAATTGCTCACAAGCATCTTTTACATAATCGTCTTTTTCTAAACAAGCGATCATAATTACTCCTTGAGCTGGGGCAGGAATCATCCAAGAAAGATTAATCGCTCCTTTTGGTCTTTTACCGATTCTTTCTAATCCTGCAGCTGCAAAAACAGCCCCGTTCCAATCATTATCATTCAATTTCTGTAAACGAGTGTTTACATTACCTCTTAAATCAACTACTTTGTGAGTTGGATATCGATTCAACCACATTGCTTTTCTACGTAAGCTTCCGGTTGCAATTACACCGTTTGGTTGTGCAAAAAATTCTTCTGTATCTTTTAAAACTAAAATATCATTATAGTTTGCTCTCTTTAATACAGCTGCTTGAATGATTCCTTCTGGTAAAACTGTTGGTACATCTTTTAAAGAATGAACTGCAATATCAATATCTCCTTTTAACATAGCAATGTCAAGATTTTTGGTAAAAACTCCTGTAACACCAAGTTCATATAAAGGTTTGTCTAAAATAATATCTCCTGTAGATTTTATAGGGACAATTTCAGAATTATAGCCTAATTCAGCTAATTCTTTTTGCACTTTGTTTGCTTGCCAAAGAGCTAATTGACTCTCTCGCGTTCCTATTCTAATCGTTTTTTGCATAAATTTTTATTGTTGAAACACCTTACCTATAACTTGGAGACTTTGAGAAACAGAAGTTTCTTCTTCCTTTAAGTGCTTCACAAACTGTGTGGTGATTTTTTGAATAATACGTGATGTTAAAATTTCCGCTTGATCTTCATCAAAATTTTGAAGTTTCTTTTTATGAAAATTTATTTCATCATTTTTAATAGACTCTAAAGACTGTTTTACCGCAGCAATTGTTGGTGTAAATCTTCTATGATTTAACCACTCTATAAACTCGTTTTGATGAGTTTCAATAATTGATTCTGCTAATGGTACTTCTTTTTGACGAACGGCTAAAGTTTCGTCAGTAATCTTAGAAAGTTCATCGACATTAACTAAAGTAATATTTTTATTTTTCGAAACCTCTTTATCAACATTCTCTGGCAAAGACAAATCTAATATTAACAATTCTTTATCCTTGCAAATATGCTCATTAGTAATTGTAGCGTTATCTGCACCTGTAGAAACTATTAAAACATCCGCTTTATTTATTTCTTCTTTAAGATTTTCAATTTTAGAACTTCTAATATTACTGTTTTCCTTAGCAAAACTTAAAGCCTTTTCTTCAGTTCTATTTATTAAACTAACAGAGTTAATTTTAGTGTATTCTGCAAGGTTTTTACAAGTATGCTTCCCCATTTTACCAAGACCAAAAACTAACACATTTTTAGCATTGAAATCTGGTAGATTTTTTATAATATATTGAACAGCAGCATAAGAAACTGAAGTTGTACCTGAACTTATTTTTGTTTCATTTTTAACTTTCTTACTAGCTTGTAAAATACTATTTATTAAGCGTTCTGTATATGCATTTGCTGTATTGCATTTCTTGGCAAGCTTAAATGATTGTTTTAATTGACCAACAATTTCATAATCTCCTAAGATTTGACTTTCTAAGCCAGTACCAATTCTAAATAAATGGTTAATTGCCTCAAAATCTTTATAAACATTCGATATTTGAGCAAATTCTTGAATAGTTCCTTCAGAAAATTCACAAAGTAACTCTATCAATTGACAAGGTCTTTCTGCAAAACCAGAAATCTCTGTTCTGTTACAAGTTGAAAGAACAAAAACGCCTTCTAAATTCTTTTCTTTAGATAGATTTAGTAAAGCTATTTGATTTTCTTTAGATAATGAAAATTTGCCGCGAGTAAAAGCGTCTGCTTTTTTATAACTCACACCAATATTAAAAAACTGTTTTTGCTTAATTTTCTGCATACTTTAAAAAACTAGTCAAAAGTAGAAACTATCACAATAAAAAAACATCGCTTAAAGAACTTTTTATATCGTTAAATGTTTTTTAAATGATTTTTAAGAAAAAAAGCGCAATAATTGCTTATTTTTGGGGCTAAACAGAGGTTTACAGGTGTTTTTATATAGAATGATTCTAAATAGATAAAAAGCTAAAAAAATATTTTTTATGTTAAAAAATGTCGGAGAAAGTACTTTTGAAGAAATAACCCTTGAAAAAGGATTTTATGTACTTCATTTTCAGAACGAAAGCAAAGATGTTGAAAGTTTTGAAAGAGAAATTGACAGTAGTTTTATTCAAATTCATTTTTGTTTAAAAGGAAAATCTAAATTTCTTTTTAACAACGGCACTTATGCTTTCGATGTTTTAGATAACAAATGCATCCTATTATACAACCCGCAAAGAACTTTGCCTATTCATTTAGAAATTCAACCAAAAACAACGTTGGTATCTTTACTAATATCGATAGAAAAATTTCATTCACTCTTTTCAAAAGAATCAGGTTTTATTCCTTTTTTGAGTGATGAGAATAGTAATAAAAAATATTATGATGATGCAGAAATAAAACCAACAATTTCTATCGTATTACAACAAATTATCAACTCAAATATAAATAGCTCGATAAGAAACCTTTATGTTAAAGGTAAAGTATACGAATTGCTAAGTCTACATTTTCAAAAAGATGAAGCCTCTGAAGGAGAATACTGCCCTTTTTTAGTGGATGAACAAAATGTTTTAAAAATTAGAAAAGCGAAAGAAATTATTATAGCTAAAATGGCAGAGCCACCAAGTTTACAAGAGTTAGCTAACGAAATAGGCTTGAATCTAAAAAAACTTAAAGAAGGCTTTAAACAAATTTATGGCGATACAGTTTATAGTTTTTTGTTTGATTATAAAATGGAACATGCTAGAAGATTATTAGAAAGTAATAAATATAATGTAAATGAAGTAGGGATTCAAATTGGCTATAGTACCTCAAGTCATTTTATTGCAGCTTTTAAAAAGAAATTCGGAACTACGCCAAAAAAATACATCATGAGTTTAAATAATTAAAATAAGGATTTTGAAACAATTAACTCATTATGATATCGAAAACTTACAACAAAAGTTTCCTGTAACTATTGTTTGTGACGCTATCAGAACTCCTGAAAACATAGGCATGTGTTTTAGAATTTCTGAAAGTTTTGGAGTAGAAAAAATATATTTCCATGAAAGCTCTCCTGAAATAAATAACAGAAAAGTTTTAAAAACAGCAAGAAATACAATCAGCCAAATAGATTATGGATACTACAATGATTTTAATAATATAATTCATTTCCTTAAAGAAGAAGGAAATACTATTATTGGAATAGAAATAACTGATAAAAGCATTCGTCTTCAAAATTTTAATTTTAAAAATCATTCAAAAATTGTTTTGCTTTTAGGAAGTGAACGCAATGGAATTAAAGATACAAATCTTGTAGATTATTCAATTTCAATACCAATGCACGGAAGAAATTCTTCAATGAACGTTATTCATAGTTTAGCAATTACTCTATACGAAGCAACAAACCAGCTACAAAATAAAAATTAATTAAATCTGAAATAAATTAACACAAAATGAAAGGTGTTTTATTAATAAACTTAGGATCTCCTGATAGTACCAAAACAAAAGATGTAAAGAAGTATTTGGGTGAATTTTTAATGGATGAACGTGTAATTGACGTTCCTTATCTTTTACGTTGGTTTCTAGTAAAAGGTATTATTTTAAACTTTAGACCAAAAAAATCAGCAAAAGCATATAGAAAAATTTGGTGGGATGAAGGTTCTCCATTAATTGTTCTCTCTGAAAGATTACAAGATAAAATTCAACAAAAAGAAGATTTACCAATTGCTTTAGCAATGCGCTATGGAAATCCATCAATTAAAGACGGCTTACAAGAACTTAAAGATAAAGGCGTTACTGAGGTTTTAATTGTTCCTTTATACCCTCAATTTGCCATGGCAACTACCGAAACAATTTTAGTTTTAGCTGAGGAACTAAGAAAAAAACATTTTCCTGAGATGACTTTTACAGACATCCCTGCTTTTTATCACAAAAAAGATTACATAAAAGTTTTAGCGAATAGTATTAAAAACTATTTAAATGATAAAAAATGGGATAAAATTATGTTTTCATACCATGGAGTTCCTGAAAGACACATAAAAAAATCAGATATTACAAAGCAACATTGCAATCCTTCTGATCAGAACTTTGCTTGTTGTCAAAAGAAATCTGAAGCACATCAATTTTGCTACAAACATCAATGTTATGAAACCACAAAACAAGTGGTTGAATATTTAGATTTAAAACCAGAACAGTATTTCACAACTTTTCAATCAAGATTAGGAAGAGATCCATGGCTTCAACCTTATACGGATAAAACAATTGAAAAATTTGCTGAAGAAGGGGTAAATAATCTTGCTGTAGTTACTCCTGCATTTGTATCTGACTGTTTAGAAACTTTAGAAGAAATTGCTATGGAAGGTAAAGAGGAATTTATTGAAGCCGGAGGTAAAAACTTTTATTCAATTCCTTGTCTGAACGATAATGATGAATGGGTTGATGTAATGACATCTTGGATAGACGAATGGAAAAAATCGTAATTAGTAATTTTTAAATTCATAATTTTATAGAATGGATTTTTTATACGTAAAAGCTTTACATATTATTTTTGTAGTTACTTGGTTTGCCGGTTTATTCTACATTGTACGTTTATTTATATATCATGTAGAAGCTGAAAAAAAGCCAGAACCTGCAAAAAAAATATTACAAACTCAATATAAATTAATGAGTAAAAGGCTTTGGTATATCATTACTTGGCCTTCTGCGGTTTTAGCAAGTTTTTTTGCTTTTTGGATGTTGTACAAATCTCCTTACTATTTGTCTGAAAGCTGGATGTTAGTTAAATTAACTTTTGTATTAGGTTTATATTTATACCACCTATTTTGTCATAAGATTTATAAAAATTTACAAAATGATATTGTAAAATATTCAGCATTTAAATTGCGAATTTTTAATGAAGGGGCTACAATTATTTTATTTGCCGTAGTCTTTTTAGTAACTCTTAAAAGCGATATTAATTGGATTTGGGGAGTAATTGGTATTCTTCTTTTTGGAGTTTTACTAACACTTAGTATAAAATTATACAAAAAGATTAGAGCAAAAAGATCTTGGGACAAAACAGAAAAAAAGGTTTTAGAAGAAATTAGACAAAACGATAATTCAGTTTCTAATTAAATTAACCACTAATTTTTTCTTTTCTTTGTATTGAAATTTATTTATGAAGAAAAACAAAAAACAAGCTGCTTTAGGGTTTATATTTATTACAATGCTAATCGATGTAATTGGCTTAGGAATAATTATACCCGTAATTCCTGGTTTAATTGAAGAGTTAATTCAAGGTAGCATCAGTGAAGCCGCTAAAATTGGAGGATGGCTCACATTTGCTTACGCTATTACTCAATTTATTTTTGCTCCTCTTGTAGGTAATTTAAGTGATAAATTTGGAAGAAGGCCCATTATTTTAGTGTCGCTCCTTAGTTTTACCGTAGACTATATTTTTCTTGCTTTTGCACCAACAATAACATGGCTTTTTATTGGAAGAATTATTGCCGGAATAACCGGAGCAAGTATTACAACTGCATCTGCCTATATCGCTGATATAAGTACAGCAGAAAATAGAGCTAAAAACTTTGGAATGATTGGAGCTGCTTTTGGGCTTGGCTTTATAATTGGCCCTGTTATTGGTGGTTTATTGGGGCATTTTGGTACGAGGGTTCCTTTTTACGCAACAGCTATTTTATGTTTTATAAATTTCTTATATGGTTATTTTATATTACCAGAATCACTAACTAAAGAAAATAGAAGATCTTTTGATATTAAAAGAGCAAACCCTGTAGGAAGCTTTTTAAATTTAAAGAAATACCCTTCTCTTTTTGGTTTAATTTTGGCAATGTTTATTTTATATGTCGCATCTCACGCCATACAAAGTAATTGGAGCTTTTTTACAATGTATAAATTTGATTGGGATGAAAAAATGGTTGGTCTTTCATTAGGTATGATTGGCTTATGCGTTGCCCTTGTTCAAGGAGTTTTAATACGCTGGATTAACCCTAAGATAGGTAATGAAAAAAGTATTTATTTAGGTTTTTTCCTTTATAGTATTGGCATGTTACTTTTCTCTTTTGCATCAGAAAGTTGGATGATGTTTATATTTTTAATCCCCTATTGTTTAGGAGGGATAGCAGGCCCTGCGCTACAAGCTGTAATTTCTATTCAAGTAAATTCTAAAGAACAAGGGGAAATTCAAGGAACTTTAACAAGCTTGATAAGTGCATCTGCAATCGTTGGCCCACCAATAATGACAGGAATCTTTTATTATTTCACTACAGAAAAAGCTCCTTTTAAATTTGCCGGAGCTCCGTTTTTACTAGCTGCAATTTTAATGATTATAAGCGCTTTTATTGCTTTTTATACATTCAAGAATAAAACAATAAGCAGAAAAAACAAAATACAAAAATAAATTATCTCCTAATACTTTGCTCAAAAGGAATTCTGTTTAAAATACTTCTTCCTAAAGTTACTTCATCTGCATATTCTAATTCATCTCCTACGGCGATTCCTCTTGCAATTGTAGAGGTTTTGATATTGTATTTTTCTATTTGTTTGTAAATATAAAAATTAGTGGTGTCTCCTTCCATTGTGGAACTTAATGCAAATATAATCTCCTTAACCTCTCCTTTAGAAACTTTATCGATCAAAGAATCAATTTTTAAATTTTGTGGCCCTATACCTTCTATTGGAGATATTTTACCTCCTAAAACATGATATAATCCCTGAAATTGAGCTGTACTTTCAATCGCCATTACATCTCTAATGTCTTCTACAACACAAACAGTTTCTCGATTTCTTTTCGGATTCTTACAGATATCACACAAAATGGTGTCAGAAATGTTATGACAATTTTCGCAAACCTTCACTTCATTTCTTAAATTCAATAGTGCGTTAGATAAATGTGATGTACTTTCTTTAGGTTGTTTTAATAAATATAGAACTAACCTTAACGCTGTTCGTTTTCCAATACCAGGTAAACGAGATACTTCGTTTACTGCATTTTCAAGTAATTTTGATGAAAAATCCATGTCTGTAAAATTATGAATTATGAAAATTAATTATTGAATTTTTTAGTAAAAATTTTAAACATATATTCGTGTCTTAAAACATATATTTTAAATATTAAATGCAACCTTTATATATTATAATACTTATTGTTTCTTACTTTTCTATGTTGATTTTCGTTTCATACATCACAGGAAAATCTGCAAATAATGAAACTTTTTTTAAAGCAAATAACTCATCACCTTGGTATTTAGTTGCTTTTGGTATGATTGGAGCTTCTTTATCGGGAGTTACTTTCATTTCAGTTCCAGGCTGGGTTGAAGCGCAAAGTATGAGTTACATGCAAATGGTATTTGGCTATATTATTGGTTACGCATTTATAGGTTTAGTACTACTTCCTCTATATTATAAACTAAATTTAACATCAATTTACACCTATTTACTTGATAGATTTGGGAAATCTTCTTACAAAACAGGAGCAAGTTTTTTTCTTTTATCTAGAACCATTGGTGCCGCATTTCGACTTTTTCTTGTAGCAAATGTTCTTCAACTATTATTATTTGATTCTTACGGAATTCCGTTTTGGGTAACTGTTACGGTTACAATTTTATTAATTTGGTTATATACATTTAAAGGAGGGATTAAAACGATTGTTTGGACTGATACACTTCAAACATTATTTATGTTATTAGCTGTTGGAATATGTATTTATACAATTTCTAACGAAATGCAAATAAGTAACCTTTTTTCTTATGTAGCAGAAAGCGACTATTCAAAAACATTTTTTTTTGACGATATAAAAAGCGGAAATTATTTTTGGAAACGTTTTTTTGCTGGTGCATTTATCGCAATTGTTATGACTGGTTTAGACCAAGATATGATGCAGAAAAATTTAACTTGCAGAAATTTAAAAGATGCTCAAAAGAATATGTTTTGGTTTACTATAGTTCTAGTTATTGTAAACTTTTTCTTTTTAGCATTGGGTATCCTTTTAACAAATTATGCGAAACAAAATGGAATTGAAGCACATAAAGATGAACTTTTCCCTATTATTGCAACCAAAGGAACTTTAGGTTTAGCAACTGCAATCTTTTTTTTACTAGGATTAATTGCAGCTGCTTATTCGAGTGCTGACTCTGCCTTAACATCGCTAACGACATCCTTTAGTGTTGACATTCTTGAAATCAACAAGAAAAAGAAAAATCAACAAGAAAAAATAAGAAAGAAAATTCATATATTATTTTCAATTCTTTTGATTTTAACCATAATTATATTCAAATATTTTATTGCTGATGAAAGTGTAATCGCTAAAATATTCACTTTCGCAAATTATACTTACGGACCTCTTTTAGGCTTATATGCTTTTGGTCTTTTTACCAAATATCAACTTGAAGACAAATGGGTTCCTCTTATTTGTTTTTTATCGCCATTTATAACTTTTATATTAAACTCACTTCTTCTAAATTATTTAAATTTCGATTTTGGATTTGCATTACTTATTGTAAATGGACTCATAACAACTATAGGACTATACATTATTAAGGAAGATATTTGATATTGCTGAATACTTAAGCCTTATTTACTTAAAGATTCTAAACGGTTTTACAAATCTATTTACATTCAAATTTTCAATTATCGCAGTTGATAATATTGCCTAGAAATAGTACACTTATCGAAATAAAAAAGTATTTCACCTTATGTAAAATTCTTTTAATTCTTACAAATCAATGATATATGAAAAATATTTACTATATTTAGGGTAATTGTATGTAAAGAATCTTCTTATTTAGTCCCCCTTTATCATACCTACATAATTATATTAACCCAAATAACAAAATATACTTCTGTTAAGTCTTTACTATGCGTAATAACTTTTGAGAATATATTCTGTTATAAAAAATAATTAAAAAGTTATGAAAAAAAATTATAACCTAGTTTTTGTAGTATTTTTTATTCTTGTAGTAAATTATACATTCTCATTAAGTAAAAACTCTCAAAAACAAGAGTTTAACACCCAGAACAATTATGCTGTAAAAGAAAATCATCAAATTACTAGCTCTTTCAAAACAACCGCTAATACAAGACCTGAAATTACAGTAAACCTTACAGACGGCGACAAAGAAAGATTCGCGAAAATTTATTACATAAACGGCACTACCAGGGGGCATGATCCTGGTTATGATGGTAAACTATTTGAAGGAACTACACACTATTTTGCAATCTACACTGAATTAGTTGAGAGTGATGGAGAAAGGTATCAAATTCAATCGTTACCAAATAATGAACACGAAAAAATGGTTATTCCAATTGGAATAATAGCTAGTGCCGGTAAAGAAATAACGTTTACTGTAGAAGCTTTGAATTTACCCAATGGTATCAAAGTTTATTTAGAAGACAGAGAAAATAATATAGTTACCAGATTAGATGAAGCAAATACAAATTATATTGTTTCTATAAACGATGCTTTAGATGGTACAGGTCGTTTTTACCTACATACTCGAAGTAGTACTTTAAAAACAGATAATAATATTCTAAATGAAGTTACAATTTATACGATGAATCAAAACACATTACGCATTAAAGGTATTAATAGTGTTGATGCTTCGATTAAAATATATACAATTCAAGGAAAAAAAATGGTAGATTACACTTTTACCTCTAAAGAAGTAACTGATATTGATTTACCTAGTTTAAAAACTGGAGTTTATATAGTGCAATTGGCCACAGAAAAAGGTAAAAAAATAAAAAAAATAATGTTGGAATAATAAACAACAAATTAATCTTAATGAAAAAACTACTCGCTGAAGAGTAACACTAAAACAGTGAGTTATAGTAAGCACATTGATTTTAAATCACAAAAAAAAAGTTCAAACTGATAGTATCTTAAAAACTATAAAATACTTTTTACAGAAACCTCAAACAAAAATCTGATAAAAGTGGTTTAAAAATAAATTTATTATCATTCTTTCATATTCAATCACTTAAAAAATTAATCATAAACTAAAACATTTGTATTTTTGTATTATAATATAAATTATGGCAAACGACTTAAGTGATTATAGAAAGTCTTACGATAAAGAAGAACTTTTAGAGAAGAATTGTCCTGCAAACCCCATAGAGTTATTTAATATATGGTTTACTAATGCAGACAATACAAAGAAGATTGAAGAACCAAATGCTATGACTGTTTCTACAATCGGTATAGATGGATATCCTAAAAGCAGAGTTGTTTTACTAAAAAAATTTAGTGATGAAGGTTTTGTATTTTATACAAACTATAATTCAGAAAAAGGCAAAGCTATTGACAACAACAATAACCTTTGCCTATCTTTTTTCTGGCCTAAATTAGAACAACAAATTATTATAAAAGGAATAGCTGAAAAGTTACCTGAAAGCAAATCAGATAATTATTTTGAATCAAGACCAAATGGGAGTAAATTAGGAGCTTGGGCTTCAGAACAAAGCAAAATAGTAGAATCTAGAGAAACCTTAGAAATAAGCTTAAAAGCATTTACAGAAAAATTTAAAAATAAAGAGATAAAAAGGCCAAAACATTGGGGTGGCTTCATAGTAAAACCAATTTCTATAGAGTTTTGGCAAGGACGCCCTAATAGAATGCATGATAGAATAAGATATACGATTAAAGAAGATTTTTCTTGGAAGTTAGACAGATTAGCACCATAAATTTTATATTTACTAAATATTAATTTAACTTGTATGAAAACTTTATACATTGTTCGTCACGCAAAATCATCATGGGAATATGACGGAATTGGTGATATTGACAGACCTTTAAAGAAAAGAGGTATAAATGACGCACATTTAATGTCTAAATTCTTATCAAAAAACATAAAAAAACCTGATTTATTATTGTCAAGTAGCGCTAATAGAGCTCTTCATACTTCAGTTATTTTTTGTGAAAACCTAGGCTACCCTTTAGCCAATCTTCATATTAACAAGCAGTTATACAGCTTTAGTGATGGCTATTTAGTAAAAACTGTTTGTGCCTTAGACGATGGTTTTAATTCAGCTATGGTCTTCAGCCACGATCATGGAATAAACACTTTTGTAAATAAATTCGGGAATCAACCTATCGCCCATGTTCCTACTTGTGGAATAATTGGTATTAAGTTTCAAGAAAAACACTGGAAAAATATAAAAAAAGGTAAAACTTTTATGATAGAATTCCCCAAAAACCACAAATAATTGTCTGCTTTAGAGATAAAAAAATATGGAGCTATTGATATCGGGTCTAATGCAATTAGGCTCTTAATTTCTAACGTAATTGTTAGAAAAAATAGCGACCCTCAATTCAAAAAATCTTCTCTTGTTCGTGTTCCTATTAGGCTTGGTGCTGATTCTTTTGGAAATGGAATTATAAGTGATGAAAATGTAAAGCGAATGACAGATGCAATTCAGGCTTTTAAACTTCTTATGAATATTCATGGAGTTGAAAGGTTTAAAGCATGTGCTACTTCTGCAATGAGAGAAGCTAAAAACGGCAACGATGTTGTAAAGAAAATTAAGAAAGAAACCGGAATCGACATTAGTATTATTGGAGGAAAAGAAGAAGCTGCCATAATTTCATTCACAGACTTAAATCATCTTATTGAGGGAGACAATACGTATTTGTATGTTGATGTTGGAGGAGGTAGTACAGAATTTACAATTTTTTCTAAAGGTAAAATTGTAACTTCAAAATCTTTTAAAATGGGTACAGTTCGTTTATTAAATAATAAAAAATCTGAGAATAAAATCATTTTTGCTGATGTTGAGAATTGGATAAAAAAACATACAAAAGACTTAAAAAGAATTTCACTAATTGGTTCTGGCGGAAATATCAACAAAATCTTTAAAATGTCAGGTAGATCTGAGGGAAAGCCTATTTCATTTATCTATTTAAACGCTCAATATCAATTTTTAAAGAAAATGAGCTATCAAGACAGAATTTCAGAATTAAGCTTAAATCCTGATAGAGCTGATGTTATCATCCCTGCAACAAAAATTTACCTCTCTGCAATGAAATGGAGTGGTGCTAGAAAAATATATGTACCAAAAATTGGACTTGCTGATGGTATTATAAAAAGTTTATTCTACAATAAACTGTAATTTTAAATTCGTTGATTTATAAATTATGTTGTTAAAGAAGATATTTAAAAATCTGAATCTAAATTAACTCATAACAATACAGTATATATATTGTTGCAAGTCAATTAAAACATTGGTGTTCTCATTTTTTCAGACGCTATATGCATCTATATGAGACATTATCATCTTATTGAATGCTGCCTCTTTATCATCAAAAAAACGAATACCTATTTCTAAATAACATAGCTCTTTTAATTCTCCTGAAAGTCTTGTGTAATCTTTTTCAGTCGTTAAAATTAGTTTTTTATGAGATTTTATAGCATCAAAATCATGATTTATTCTTGTAATTTCTTTTTTTGAAAATTGATGATGATCTGGATATTTTAAATGCCTAAATGAAATTTGTTGATCTTTTAAAAAACGTAATAAAGGACTCGGGTTTGCTATTCCTGTAATTAACAATATTTCAAAATCTTTTAATTCTTCTAGACTAAACTGATATTGACCTGAAATTTTATCAGCATAAGATATATTTGTAAAAAAAACATCTTTCTTATATTTATTAAATTTAGCTAGTATAATTTCTTTTTGATCTTGATTTAAATTTAAAGGACACTTGGTCACAATAATTATATCAGTTCTTTCTACCCCTGCTCTACTTTCTCTTAGATTACCTGTTGGCAGTAAAAAATCATCAGTAAACAAATCATCATATTTTGTTAATAAAATATAGAAACTTCCTTTTACTGCTCTGTGTTGAAATGCATCATCTAAAAGAATAACTTTGGGTAATTTTTGAGAAATTAGTTCTTCAATTCCTTGCTTTCTTTTCTCATTTACAGCTACAGTTATATTTTTAAACTTTTTAAAATATTGCAAAGGCTCATCACCAACATGTAATGCAGAATGACTGTTATTTACAATTAAAAAACCAGTTGTTTTACGTTTATAACCTCTACTTAGAACAGCTATATTATATTTATCTTTTAGTAACCTGATTAAATATTCAATTTGAGGAGTTTTTCCTGTACCTCCAACACTTAAATTACCAACAACAATTACTGGCAACGAGAAATAAGTTGATTTTAAAACTCCAAAATCAAATAAAAGATTTCGAATTTTTGTAATCAAATCATATAAAATAGATAAAGGAAATAATAAAAATCTTAGAAATTTCATCAAGGTAAAAATACATTAAAAATGTTAACTTTGATTTTATTAAATCTACAAAATGACTATTAGAAATATTACAGATTATATTGAAGAATTAGCTCCTTTAGCGTATGCAGAAAATTTTGACAATGTTGGTTTGTTAGTTGGCGATTTTGATACTAAAGTACAAGGCGTACTAGTAACTTTAGATACTTTAGAGGAAACTGTTGAAGAAGCCATAAAAACTAATTGTAATTTAATTGTTAGTTTTCATCCTATAATTTTTAGTGGTTTAAAAAAATTAAACGGAAATTCTTATGTTGAAAGAGTCGTTTTAAAAGCAATTAAAAACAATATCGCTATTTATGCAACTCACACCGCTTTAGACAATTCTAATAATGGAGTTTCTGCAAAAATTTGCGAGGTCATCGGTTTACAAAATCAAAAAATACTCATTCCTAAAAAAGGAATCATAAAAAAATTAACCACATATATCCCCACTAAAAACCTTGAAGAGGTTAGAGAATCATTATTTAACTCTAACGCAGGTAATATTGGAAACTATAGTAATTGTTCATTTACTATTGAAGGTGAAGGAACTTTTAAAGGAGGGCCAAACTCAAATCCTGTGATTGGAGAAAGAGGAAAGCTTCAAAAAGAAAAAGAAACTCAAGTATCTCTTACATTTGAGCAAAAAGATGAAAGTAATATAATAAAGGCTTTATTTAATTCTCATCCTTATGAAGAAGTTGCTTATGAGATAATGACTACCGAAAATGTTCATCAAAATATAGGTATGGGAATGATTGGAGAATTTGAAACAGCAATTGATGAAAAAGAATTTCTTATTCATTTAAAAAAAGTGATGAAAACTGAATGCGTACGCCACTCTAAATTTATCAATAAAAAAATAAAAAAAGTAGCTGTTTTAGGTGGTTCAGGTAGTTTTGCAATCTCAAACGCAATAAAATTAAAAGCAGATGCTTATGTGAGTGCAGATTTTAAATATCATGATTTTTTTAAAGCTGAAAATAAAATATTACTAGCGGATATTGGTCATTATGAAAGCGAACAGTTTACAAAAAAGCTTTTGGTTGACTATCTTACAAAAAAATTTAGTAATTTTGCAATCATTTTATCAGAAAAAAGTACAAATCCTATTTATTACATATAAACATGGCAAAAAACAAAGAAGTTTCAGTAGAAGAAAAATTAAGAGCTTTATATGACCTTCAATTAATTGATTCTAGAATAGATGATATTAGAAATGTAAGAGGAGAACTTCCTTTAGAAGTTGAAGATTTAGAAGATGAGGTTGCTGGTTTAAATAAGAGAATATCTAATTTAAATGAGGATGTAACAAATTTAGATACTGATATTAATAATAAGAAATTAGCAATTGAAGAATCAAAAAATCTAATGAAAAAATATGACGAACAACAGAAGAAAGTTCGTAATAACAGAGAATTTGATTCCCTTTCTAAAGAAATAGAATACCAAGAGTTAGAAATTGAATTGTCTGAAAAAAGAATTAATGAATTCAAAGCTAAAATTGCTCAAAAAAATGAAGTAATTGACAATACTAAAGAAAGATTAGAAAAACAAGAAAAGCACTTAGGACACAAAAAAGCTGAACTAGATGCAATTCTTAAAGAAACTGAAAAAGAAGAACAATTGCTTAAAGAAAAATCTGAAGAGTTTTCTAAATCTTTAGATGTTCATTTATTTTCAGCTTACTCAAGAATACGTAAAAAAGTAAAAAATGGTTTAGCGGTTGTTGCAATTGAAAGAGGTGCTTCAGGTGGTTCTTATTTTACAATACCTCCGCAAGTACAATTAGAAATTGCTAACAGAAAGAAAATCACTATAGATGAGTATAGTGGAAGAATACTTGTAGATGCAGCACTAGCTGAAGAAGAGAAGGCTAAAATTGATAGTATTTTCTCATAAAAAATAAAACAATTTAAAAAAAAACTCAAAACATAATGTTTTGAGTTTTTTTTTATTTAGTAATTTAATTTCTTTAAATAACTTAGCTTCTCTTTCCAAAGAATTAAATCCTCTTTAAACTCATTTACTCTATTTTTCACATTTAATAAAAGTGGATTATTATCATCTGCATTTGAGAAAAAGCCTAAATTGTTTTCTAATTGTTGAATTTCTTTAACAACTTCATCAATTTTCTTTTTTACAAAAATAGCTTCTGAATCTAATTTTCTAAAATCTTTATCTTCTAAATAAGAATCTACTAAATTTGAAAATTTCAGCATAGCAAATTCATTTTTATTTATAGATGATTTTGATATGATAGAATCAACTTTTTTATTAAACTTAGTATCTAAATGACGAAACTTACGTGGCAAACCACCTATTTTTATCCAATCTTTTATCAAAGCTTTTATTGATTCTTTGTCAAGTTTTATATCATCGATTTTATCTAAAAACTCTTGTTTAGCATCAATTACAATTTGTTGCTCTTTTGATATTGCATTTTTTTGTTGATGATATCTATCAAAATAATAATTGCAAGCTGATTTGAATCTTTTCCAAATATCATCAGAAAATTTTCTAGGCACATGTCCTATTTTTTTCCAATCAGATTGAATTTTTTTCATTGTATTAGTTGCAGTCTCCCAATCTTCACTATCTTTTATAGATTCCGCTATTTCTATTAATGCAATTTTATCTTTTAAATTCTCTTGCTGACCACTTTTTTCTTTTTTGTAAAAGTCATTTTTAGCAGAATTAAACTTTTTTGTTGCTGTTTTAAATTTTTGCCAAACTTCTTCACTTTTTGAATATGGAAGTTTACCAGCATCAAAATATTTCTTTCTTAAATTTTCAATGTCTGTTATACTTTTTTGCCAATCTTTATGAGTTTTAATATTTGAACAATCGTAATTATTTATAGCCTCTACAACTTCAAGTTTTTTCTCTTTAATTTCTTGGACTTTAGAACGCATTTCTTTGTAAAAATCATGCCTCTTATCATGAATTTTTTTGGTCGCAGCACTAAATCTTTTCCATATTTGTTCTCTCATTTCAACAGCTACAGGACCAATATCTTCTTTCCAAGCTTTGTGTAAATTCTGTAGTTTTTTTGCCGCAGATATTACATCTTTTTCTTCAGTTAGAGACTCAGCTGTTTCAATTATTTTTAATTTTTCTTCTAAATTATTTTTAAAATCTAAATCTCTATAATCCTTACTAAGATCTAGTAAATCATAAAAACGTTCTACATGAAAATGATATAACTTCCAAGTATCATTGTATCTTGTTTTAGGAACAGGGCCTATTTTTCTCCAAGAATCTTGTATTTCTTTGAATACAACATACATTGATTTAGGCTCTGCTTCTTGAATTAATGCTTTTAATCTATCAATAACTAAAAGCCTCTTCTCTAAATTTTCATTTAATCTCTTTTCTAAATCATTATAATATAAATCTCTATTTTTCTTATATTCAGACAATAAAGAATTGTATTCTGATTTAATTGGACTTGAAAATTGAAAGTCTATAGAATTTCCTCCATCAGCTAAAAAAGCAGCTTTTTTTTCTGCTAAAAGAGTTCCAAATTTTTTATTAAAGTTACTTTTGATATTCTCAACCTGACTTTTTACTTTATGAACAGGATTGTCTTTTAAAGTTTTTTTTAGGTTAGTTACTAACTCTTCAAGAGATAATTTTGAATAATCTATCTCAGGTATAGAATTAGCCTCTTTCTCTTCTTCTTTTTCTGCTTCTTCAGCAACTGAATTTTCAATTTCACTTAAGGCAGCTTCAGTGCTATCTTCTTCAATAGAATTGGTAGTTATTTTATCAGATGTAATGTCTTCTGAAATGTTTTCTTCATTTTCTAACATATCTACAATGTTTAAAGGTCTGAATATAACACTATAATTATACTCCTAACAAAAATACTTACAAGTAACAAGAATTACAAGAGATATTTACAAGTAATATCAATTAAATTAAGAGTTCCAAATTCTCCAAGATTCTTCTGCTTGAAGTTGAAGCATTTCTAATCCGTTTTTTATCGTAGCTCCTTCAGCTTTTCCTTTAGCTAAAAACGTAGTTATTTTTGGATTATAAATTAAGTCGTATAAGAGGTGATTTTCGCTTATAAAATGATAAGGAATATTAGGGAAAAGTTCTGTCTTTGGCGAAGTCCCTAAAGGTGTACAGTTGATTACTAGATTAGTTTCCTTCATCATCTTTTCTGTAATATCTTCATAAGCTATTTCTACTTTAGATGACGGATTTCTAGAAACAAATTTAAAATTTATAGCATTCTTTTTAAGTACATATGCAATTGCTTTAGAAGCACCTCCTGTACCTAAAATAAATGCTTTATTATGATTTGATTTCAGAAGAGGTTTTAAAGAATTCTCAAAACCAAAAGCATCTGTATTACAACCAACTAAATCTCCATTTTTTAAAAATTTAATAGTATTTACAGCTCCTATTTCAGAAGCAGTCTCATCTAAATTTGTTAAAATTGGTAGTATCTTTTCTTTATAAGGGATTGTAACGTTTAATCCTTTCAAATTTTCATGCTGATTTATAATTCTTGAAAAATCTTGAATATCAGCAATATCAAAATTTGTATACTCACAATCATTTAATTGTAAGTTTTTAAACTTTTCTGAAAAATAACTTTTAGAGAAAGAATAGGATATGTTTTCACCTAAAAGACCATATAATTTATTTTCTTTTTCTGTCATAGTAATCAATAATTAAAACCAAGGAAACTCCTAATACGATGAATAAAATAGCTATTAATGTATCTGAAGCAGATAAATCTGGTAAGAATCTCTCATAATTTTCTATAATTTTATTTCC
This sequence comes from Polaribacter sp., assembly GCA_042091415.1. Lineage (GTDB taxonomy): Bacteria > Bacteroidota > Bacteroidia > Flavobacteriales > Flavobacteriaceae > Polaribacter. Next base: position 26,161 of record JBELHK010000001.1, read on the forward strand.
TTCATTATTTAATTTAAAAGAAGCGTTCTCTTTTAAATAAACTGGATTTTTCCAAGGCCAAACTATACCTAAAGAACCAGTAATAAAACCGATAATTAAAGCGTTTACAATTTTATTGTATTTTTTTAAAAAATAGCCTAAAATATGAGATATTGATATTAACCCAAATACTGAACCTGCGAAAAAGACTGATATTATTTTTAAATAATGAACTTTATTTGGGTCTGATAAAACCTCAAAATTACCAGTTAAAATATTTGTTATAATACTAAAAAGAGCATTGACCGAATCAACTAAAAGTAAAACATAATTACCTAAGAGTATAAGAATAAAAGACCCTGAAAGCCCAGGAAATGTCATGCCTGATACACCAATTATTCCACAAAAGAAAACAAACCATAAGTTATCATTTTCTGTTGCGGGGCTTACAAATGTAATGGCAATTCCTAAAAAAACACCAAGGACTAAAAAAGAAATATACGTTTTACTCCATTTACCAAAATCCTTAAAAATATAATAAATAGAACCAATGATTAAACCAAAAAAGAAACTCCAAACATACAGTTCGTAATGTTTCAAAAAATAATCTAAAATAAGAGAAACACTGAAGTAACTAAATATACTTCCTCCCATTACGAAAAGTAAAAATTTTGAGTTTGTATATTCAAAAAAACTTCTAACTCTTCCGTTTAAGAGCAATCTTAGTGATTTTAAATTAATTTTTCTAAACGAAAAGATTAATTCTTCATAAAAATCTAAAACATAAGAAACTGTTCCGCCAGAAACTCCAGGGACTTTATTAGCAGCTCCCATAGCGAGCCCCTTTAGAAATAAGTAGAAATTATCAATTATTCCTCTTTTTTTTCGCATTATTGTTTGTTTTCTGCAAATTTCTCCATCAACAAAATTAGAACAAAACCAACAATTGTAAGCGTTATTGCAAGAACTAGTTGAGAATCTCCTTCATAAGAAAAAGGTAAGATACTTTTTTGATTGAAAGGAACTTTTTCTCCGTGAGAATTTATTCTCCAAGATAATGTTTCTTTCCAAGGCCAAATTTTATTAAGCGAACCTATTATAAAGCCCGTTAAAACAGCTAAAGTATAATTTTTATAATTTGAAAAGAGCCACTTTAAAACTTTTGAAAAAGTTAATAATCCTATAATTGCACCTAAACCAACAACTGCAATTGTTTTTAAATCTTTTTCATTTAATGCATTTAAAATTGATTTATATGCACCTAAAAGAACTAATATAAACGCACCTGAAATACCAGGTAATATCATTGCACAAATTGCCAAAGCACCTGCTAAAAAAAGAAAATAGATAGATGAATTTTCAGTAACCAAAGGATTTAATGTGGTTATATAATAGGCTAAAAAAGCAGACAAAAACAATAATACAAATGTTAAAATATTCCATTTTTTAATCTGTTTTGCAACATAAAATATACTTGCTAAAACCAACCCAAAGAAAAAAGACCATAATAAAATCGGTTCGTTTTCTAATAAATATTTTAAAATTTTAGCAAAAGATAAAACGCTTATCAAAATACCAACTAAAAGAGATAATAAGAAATTACCATTCGCTTGTTTCCAAGCTTTGGCAAAACCATCATCTTTCAAGATTTTAAGTAAATTAATATTTATGTTACTAATTGAACTTAATAGTTCTTCATAAATACCAGAAATAAATGCTATTGTACCCCCAGAAACTCCAGGAACAACATCTGCAGCTCCCATTGCCATTCCTTTAAAACCAATTATTAAATAATCTTTTATAGATCTATTCATTTTGTAATTTTAGATAACGAAGATAATAGATTTTAAAGAAAACTTAACATCTCATAATATTTAAAGTTTTTACTTTTGACCCTTTAAAACTTCATTATGAAAACTATTTTAACCGTATTTTTTCTTTCCTTTTCTTGTTTATTTTTTAATAAAAGTGATTTTAAATCAACCAAAAAAGAAAATCTAGTAAAGATTACTCCTATTTCACATGCTACAGCCGTTATAGAATACAATAATGAAACTATTTATATAGACCCTACAGGTGGTGCAAAGGCATTTCAAAAATTTAAAACTCCAGATTATATTGTTATAACTGATGTTCATGGAGATCATATGAATATGAAAACCCTAAATCAACTTGATTTAAATGAGACAAAAATTATAGCGCCAAAAGCTGTTGCTGATAAATTACAAAATCTAAGTTCCGAAAAAATAATTATCATTAATAATGGTGAAACAAAAAAATTAAAAAACTTCTCAATAGAAGCTATTCCCATGTATAATTTAAGAGAAGAAGCTCTAAAATTCCATCGTAAAGGAAGAGGAAATGGTTATGTTTTTACAATCAATAAAGAACGCATATATTTTTCTGGAGATACTGAAGATATACCAGAAATGAGAAATTTAAAAAAAATTGACAAAGCTTTTATTTGTATGAATTTACCTTACACAATGACTGTTGAGAATGCTGCTAGTGCTGTTTTAGAGTTTAAACCTAAAAAGGTATACCCTTATCATTACAGAGGTACAAATGGCTTTAGTGATGTGAAAAAGTTCAAGGAAATTGTAACAAATAAAAGTAGAAAAATTGAAGTTATTCAATTAGACTGGTACTCGAATTAGCATTTTCTATTATTATTTTCTTTTAAAACTTGAAAGTAATTTTTGTATTTCAGCATCATTGTAAGCAATTGGATATAATTCCTTTAAAATAGATTGATAATTGAAATCTATATTTAAAGCATTGGTAAAATGACTCAAAGCGAACTTTCTTTTATTTAAAATTAACAACAAGCCTGCTAATCTGTATTCAATTTCTGCAAAATTTTTATAGAATTTTTGTGCTTTAAATAAAATTGAAATCGCATCATTAAACTCACCTAAAAAAGAAAATAGATCTGTTAAACCAATGTAAACCTCTAACTCGTTATCATTTAAAAGTAGACACTTTTTATATCCGTTTATGGCTTCTTCATAAAAGTTTAATTTTGTTTGAATTTCGGCATAAATCCTCCAATAAACAGGATTATCCTCATCAATTCTTAAAGCTTTGGCTATAAAATAAGAGGCTTTTTGATAATTTTCTAAATAGTAATAAAGATTTGTTAAAAGGAGCCAACCTTTATCTAATAAAGGATCTTCGTGTACCGCTTTTTTATAAAAGCTTATGGCCTCATCAAATTTTTCTAATTTTTCATAACATTCCCCAATTCTAATAAAAACAAAAGCAGTAGGATCATCTAATTGCAGTGTAATCGAATAATTCTCAATAGCTTCATCATATTTACCAAGTTGCTCAAGAGTCTTTGCTTTTTCTAAATATCCGCCAATAAAAGATTCATCAATTAAAACAGCATAATCGAAAGAAGTAAGAGCTTCTTTGTACATATCTAGCACGAAATATTGCCTCCCTAATTGATGCCATGCAACTTCACAATAAGGATTTCTATCAATATAAGTGTTTAGATATTTTATTGCAGATTTATGCTCTTTCTCCATATCAAAACAATAAACAATATTATATAATGCAGAGTAATCTTCGTAATCTACATCAATACATTTTGCAAAATTTAATCTTGCGTTTTCGTAATCATCTAAATATAGATACTCCATTCCCAACAAAGACCAAACATCAACTTTTTCTTGAGTAAAACTTAACGCTTTTTTTAAATTTAAAATTGCCTCTTTATGGTTTGATTGCTTTGATGCTATTGTTGCTTTCTGAATAAAAACCTCATCGTTATTTGGATCTATATTTTCAATGATTTTAAGTAAGATTACCGCACTATCTAAATTATCTTCAAAAATAAAAAGTTCAACTTGCAATAATTTTAAATCAACAGAATGCGGATGCTGCTCTAAACCTAATTTTACAGCTTTTTTAGCCAAATTGTGTTTACCCGCATCTAAATAATGAATTATAATTTCCTCAAATTCAACCAAATCAAAAAAATAGATATCATTGGTTTTTAGCATATTTTCAAACTTCACTAAAGACATGGCCAAGAGATAATATTTGTTTTATAAATGTACTACAAGTCTTTATTTGCTTTTAAAAACAAAGTTTTTCTTTTCAACAATTTAATTAACAAAATGAAATCTTTTTTACACACTTTAAATTTTGCATATACAGTAATTTGCATTATTTTTGATTTTCAATTACTATCAACTAAAATATGATAGGTCTTTTATGAGCAAAAAAACACTTCTTAACTCAAAAGATATTGAAATTATTTTGCACAGGTTAGCTTGTCAGTTAATCGAAAATCATAATGATTTTTCTAATTCTGTTTTAATAGGATTACAACCTAGAGGCTCTTTTCTAGCAAATAGGCTAATAAATATCTTAGAGAACGAATACAACATCAAAAATTTAGAATCTGGTTTTTTAGATATCACTTTTTACAGAGATGATTTTAGAAGAAGAGATGAACCTCTAAAAGCTGAATCAACTGAAATTAATTTTTTAATAGAAAATAAAAGAGTTGTAATTATCGATGATGTTTTATATTCAGGGAGAAGTGTTAGAGCAGCATTAACTGCTTTACAATCTTATGGTAGGCCAAAAAACATCGAACTTCTTGTTTTAGTTGACAGACGCTTCAGTAGACATTTACCAATTCAACCTAATTATAGAGGAAGACAAGTAGATGCTATAAATCAAGAAAAGGTATTAGTTTCTTGGAAAGAAACAAATAATAAAGATGCAGTTTATATAGAACAAAAATAATATGGATCAGTTAAGTGTAGAAAATTTATTAGGAATAAAATATCTTACTAAAAATGATATTGATCTAATATTTAAAACTGCAGATGGTTTTAAGGAAGTAATAAATAGACCTATTAAAAAAGTTCCTTCTCTAAGAGATATAACAATAGCAAACTTATTTTTTGAAAACAGCACAAGAACAAAACTATCTTTTGAACTTGCTGAAAAAAGATTATCTGCTGATGTAATAAACTTTTCTGCAAATCAATCTTCTGTAAAAAAAGGAGAAACATTAATTGATACTGTTAACAATATTTTATCTATGAAAGTAGATATTGTTGTTATGAGACATGGAAATGTTGGTGCTGGAGTATTTTTATCGAAACATGTAAATGCTAAAATAATTAATGCTGGTGATGGCACTCATGAACACCCAACTCAAGCCTTATTAGATTCTTATTCTATAAGAGAAAAACTAGGTTCTGTAAAAGGAAAAAAAATTGTTATAATCGGAGATATACTTCACTCAAGAGTTGCTCTTTCTAATATATTTGCCCTACAATTGCAAGGAGCAAAAGTAAAAGTTTGTGGTCCTACAACTCTAATACCAAAATATATAAGTAGTTTAGGAGTTGAAGTAGAAACAAATTTAAATAAAGCTCTAGAGTGGTGTGATGTTGCCAATGTTTTAAGAGTTCAACATGAAAGAATGGATATTAAATACTTTCCTTCAACTCGCGAATACACACAACTTTTTGGAATCAATAAATCTATTTTAGATAAGCTTAACAACAAAGTTGTTATCATGCATCCAGGACCAATTAATAGAGGAGTTGAAATTACTAGTGATGTTGCCGATTCGAATCAATCTATAATTTTAAATCAGGTAGAAAACGGAGTCGCAGTTAGAATGGCTGTTATATATTTACTAGCACAACAGATAAAAAGATAAAGGTGCAAATAGAAAGAAAAGAAAAATATACACTAATACATACTAAAGAAAATTCTTTTGATAATTTTCTTAAAGAGATCTCGAATATCTTACAAAATTTTGAAAATGAGGATTTAATATTAGAAATTTCTAATTTCATTAACTTTAAAGAAGAAGATTTTTCATTACTTTTGGATATAAAGACAAAAAAAAATAAAAATGGTACGTCTTTTGTTATTGTAAATAATAATGTATCCATTGATAACCTTCCTGAATCTCTTAATATTGCGCCTACAATTACTGAAGCTGAAGACATCTTAGAAATAGAGGCGATAGAAAGAGAGTTGGGTTTCTAACTCCCCCAATTAAAATGATTAAAAAATTACTTCTAATTCTGTTTATTTCTTTGACAACAATAGTTAGTTCTCAAGAGAAATCAATTAGCAACCTCTCTGCTGCTCCAAACCCTTTTAATATTTCAACACAAATTACTTTTACAAGTTCAAAGACATCAAATGTTATTTTTACGATTATTAATGTATTAGGAAAAACTGTTCACAAAAAAGTTTTTAAAGCAAAAAAAGGCTTAAACAATATTCCTTTTTCAAAAGGAAATTTAAATACCGGTGTTTATATATATTCACTACAAAATGAAACAAAAATAATTTCAAAACGTTTTGTTATTAAATGAGTATTAAACTAACCATTTTAGGATGCCACTCTGCAACACCTCGTGAAAACGCATATCCTACATCGCAATATTTAGAAATAAATAATAGACACTTTTTAATTGATTGCGGAGAAGGAACACAGCGCCAAATGAGAAAATACAAAGTAAGTTTTTCAAGAATAAATCATATTTTTATTTCGCACTTACATGGTGATCATTTTTTTGGTTTGGTTGGTCTCTTGTCTACATTTGGTATTTTAGGAAGAGAAAAAGAACTGCATATTTTTGGACCGAAGGGAATAAAAGAAATTACTTTACTTAATCTTAAAGTTTCTCAATCTCATGCAAAGTTTCCAATGATATTTCATGAGTTATCATCAAAAAAAAGTGAACTAATTTTCGAAGATGATAAAGTTTCGGTAAAAACAATTCCTCTAGATCATAGAGTTTATACAAATGGATATTTATTTACAGAAAAACCAAAACCAAAAAACCTAAATTTAGAAAACATACAAAATTATTCTGAAATTGGTAGAGCTGATTATTTAAATATTAAAGCCGGTAAAGACTATAAATTATCAAACGGAAAAATTATACCCAACTCAGAACTAACTTTACCACCTAAAAAGTTATTAAGTTTTGCTTTTTGTAGCGATACTACATATAAACCAGACAATATTTCTATAATTAAAAATGTAGATTTATTATATCATGAGGCAACTTTTTTAGACGATAGAAGAGATTTAGCAATTAAAACAAAACACTCAACAACAATTCAAGCAGCATTAATTGCTAAAGAAAGTAATGTTAAAAAATTAATCATTGGTCATTATTCTGGAAGATATAAAGAAGTTTCTGTTTTTAAAGAAGAAGCTCAAACAGTCTTTGTAAATACTGAATTAGCTAAACCAGGTAAAATATTTAATGTTATATGAAAAAAGAAAATATTAATTCTATTTATGGTGAAATCTTCAGCAGCTATTCTAATATTCAATTAAAAGATCACGTTAATAAAATAATAGAATTAGATAATTTTTACCCCTACGATTCTACCTTTTTTTGCATAACAAATACAGTAAAAAAATCATTCGAATTTGTAAGCAAAAACTTCAAAGCTTGTACAGGCCTAGAAAAAGAAGATTTATTGGAAAATGGGATGGATTATTTTTGGTCATTATTTCATCCTGATGACATTAAATTATGGATTAAAAGCCTGCAACAACTTATGCATTTTACAATGCATGAATTAAATGATGAACAAAGAAAAAGGATGAGTTATACATGGAATTACAGAATAAAGAACTCTGATGGAGTTTATGTAAATATAATTCAAAATACTACTCCAATACAATTCGATGAATCAAAAAAACCTGTTATTGGTTTAGCTCACTATACTGTTTTGCACGGAGATACAAAAATGGATATTTGCGCAAGTGCTAAATATTTAAATAAAAATAATGAGTATGAAACTTTATTTTATCAAAATGTAACCAATTCTAACGTTTTAGACGCAATTAGTAATAGAGAAAGAGATGTTGCTCGTTTATTAATTACGAAAAAAACAAGTAACGAAATAGCTGACACATTAAATATAAGCAAACATACTGTTGATACTCATAGAAGAAATATTCTAAAAAAATTAAATTTATCTTCTACTTTTCAATTAATAAATCATTTTAAAAATAATCATAAACTAATATAAATACTCATTTTGAGTATTGTATTTCATCAATCTACAAATTAATTTTGGCGCTCATTATCGTGGATTGATTTTGTGGTTTTTATTTGCTATAATAAAGAAGATTTTATTCCCCCGAAAAACTTAATCAATCCACTTTTTTAATATTGCTTTGTGGTTAACATTACCAATGTGCAAGCAATTTCAGATCTAATATTATTATCTTCTAACAATTTTATAAATTCTATATTTTCTGTTCCAGGATTGAAAATTACTCTTCTAGGCTTTAATTTTATTATATAATTATAATACGATTTTTGATTTTTTGGGTTTAGATAAAGTGTAACCGTGTCTATATTCTCAAAATGTAGTAATTCATCTTTAATAGAAACATCTAGAACCTTTCCTTCTCTTAATCCGATTGCTTTAACACTAAATTCTTTATCCCTCAACATTCGAATTGCTTTGTTAGAATATCTTTGCGGGTTATTTGAAGCACCTACTACTAATGTTATATTTTTCATTATTTTAAAGATAATATCACTCTTATTTTTGCAAAAAAAATCCTTCAAATTATATAATCTAAAGGATGTTATTTTTATTTCCGTAAAAATTATTTGAATTCGATAATGTTACCAACGAATAATAACACTTCCCCAAGTAAATCCACTACCAAAAGCTGCTAACACAACTAAATCATCATCCTTAATTTTTCCTTGCTCCCATGCTTCAGTTAAGGCGATAATAACAGATGCAGCTGTTGTATTACCATATTTCATTATGTTATTGTATACTTTATCATCTGTTAATTGAAACTTCTTTTGAATAAATTGAGCAATTCGTAAGTTCGCTTGATGCGGAATTAACATATCTATATCTTCTTTCTGCAACTTATTTGCGTTCAATCCTTCAATAATTGCTTCAGAAAAACGTACAACAGCATGTTTAAAAACAAATTGCCCGTTCATATATGGATAATACGAAACATCATCAGGGTCATTATCTTCCATAATTGCATCAACCCATCTTCCTGTAGAAGGGCCATCTAACATCAACTCTCTTGCATGTTTTCCTTCAGAATGTAAATGTGATGATAAAATACCTTTACCTTTCTCCTCACTTCTCGATAAAACTGCTGCTCCTGCACCATCACCAAAAATAACAGTAACACCTCTTCCTCTTGTAGATTTCTCTAAACCTCCAGAATGATTTTCAGACCCAATTACTAAAATATTTTTATACATTCCTGTCTTTATAAATTGATCTGCAACAGACATAGAATATATAAAACCTGAACACTGATTTCTTACATCTAAAGCACCAATAGTTGGCATGTCTAACATATCTTGAACGCGAACTCCTCCTCCAGGAAAGTACATATCAGGACTTAATGTAGCAAAAACTATAAAATCTATATCATCTTTTGTTAAACCAGCTCTTTCTATTGCAATTTTAGCAGCTTTAGCTCCCATAGAAGAAGTGGTATCGTCTGTTTTTGGATCAATCCATCTTCTCTCTTTAATTCCCGTTCTTTCTTGTATCCATTCATCAGATGTATCCATAAAAGCCCTCAAATCGTCATTAGTAACAACATTATCAGGAACGTAATATCCTAAACCAGTAATTTTTGAATTATACATATTTATTAGTTCTAAAATTTAGTTATTTGTTATTTGTAACTAACAAAAATAGTGATAAATTAACACCTTTACAAAACCTGTTTAAAAATCAGTTCTATAGACTTACATAAAATTAAGGATAGATTTTTTTTCTCTAACTTAAAAAAGGTTCCTTATATGTTATAATTATTAAATATTTACAATAAATACATATAATACCTATTGAAAAAACTAAAGGTTTAGCATTTAAAAATAGTGCATTTTAAGATTGATGATTTAAAAACTTTAATTTTTCTGCCTAGAAAATAAAAGAAAACTTAAAAGATCTACTAAACCCTCTGTCATCTTGTCATAAATATTGGTTTGGTATTTTTTTTGACAATAGCTAACACAGAATATAATATCAAATAAAACATATAATTATGAGTAAAGGAAACATTAATGTATCAGTAGAAAATATTTTTCCTCTGATTAAAAAATTCTTGTATTCTGATCACGAAATCTTTTTGCGTGAGCTAATTTCTAACGGTACAGACGCAACTACAAAACTGAAACACTTAATTTCTATTGGTGAAGCTAAAACCGAATTAGGTGATGCGAAAATTGAAATCAGCATAGATAAAGATGCTAAAACTCTATCTATAAAAGATAATGGTTTAGGTATGACTGCTGATGAAGTTGAAAAATACATCAACCAAATTGCATTTTCTGGAGCTGAAGAATTTTTAGACAAATACAAAGATGATAAAAACGAAACTGGTGTTATTGGACACTTTGGTTTAGGTTTTTACTCTGCCTTTATGGTGGCTGATAAAGTAGAAATTATTACAAAATCTTTTAAAGATGCACCTGCTGCACATTGGACTTGTGATGGTTCTCCTGAATATACTTTAGTTGAAAATGATAAAACCGAAAGAGGAACTGAAATTATTTTACATATAGCTGAAGATTCAACTGAATTTTTAGAAGAAGGTAAAATTAGAGGTCTTTTAACTAAATACAATCGTTTTAATCAAGTGCCAATTAAATTTGGTACTAAAAAAGTAAACGACCCTACTCACGAACCGAAAACTACAAAAGATGCTGAAGGTAAAGAAACTACTGAACCTCACAGGCAAATTGAGGTAGATGATATCATCAACAATACAAACCCTGCTTGGACAAAAAAACCAGCAGATTTAAAAGCTGAAGATTACTCGAATTTTTACAGAGAATTGTATCCAATGCAATTCGAAGAGTCTTTATTTCATATTCATTTAAATGTAGATTATCCTTTTAATTTAACAGGTATTTTATTCTTTCCTAAGTTATCTCAAAACTTAGACATGCAAAAGGATAAAATACAATTGTACCAAAACCAAGTTTTTGTAACTGATAATGTTGAAGGAATTGTACCAGACTTTTTACAGATGTTAAAAGGAGTTATAGATTCTCCAGATATTCCATTAAATGTATCGCGTTCTTATTTACAAGCAGACGGAGCTGTTAAAAAGATTTCTGGTTACATCACTAAAAAAGTTGGTGATAAATTAGCATCATTATTCAAAAAAGATCGTGAAGATTTTGAGAAAAAATGGAACGATATTAAAGTAATTATTGAGTATGGAATGTTATCTGAAGATAAATTCTTTGACAAAGCTAAGAAATTTGCTTTATACCCAACAGTTGCAGATACGTATTTTACATTTGATGAGTTAGTTGAAAAAACAAAAGATACTCAAACTGACAAAGATGGAAACCATGTAATTTTATATGCTGCTAACAAAGAAGCACAACACAGTTACATTCAAGATGCCACAGCAAAAGGTTATGAAGTTCTAATTTTAGATTCACCAATTATTTCACATTTAATGCAGAAGTTAGAAACTTCTGGAGATGGAAAAATTAAATTTTCTAGAGTTGATGCAGATCATATAGATAATTTAATTAAGAAAGATGACAATGTTATTTCTAAATTATCTGATGAAGAAAAAGAAAAACTAAAGCCCGTTATAGAAGGTGCTGTGAATAATTCATCTTATACTGTTCAATTAGAAGCTATGGATTCTGCCTCTTCACCATTTATTATTACTGTACCAGAATTTATGCGTAGAATGAAAGAAATGCAAGCTTCTGGAGGTGGTGGAATGATGGGAATGGGTAATATGCCAGACATGTACAATTTAGTTGTAAACACAAACAGCCCATTAGTTTCTGAAATTTTAGCTGCTGAAGAAGAAAAGCAAAAAGGATTAATTTCTCAAGCTTTCGATTTAGCCAAACTATCTCAAAATCTTTTACATGGCGAAGATTTAACAAACTTTATAAAACGTAGTTACGATTTAATTAAATAGTTTCTACTTTTAATAATTCACAAAACCTCTTTGCAAAAACAAAGAGGTTTTTTTATGTCATTCCTATATATTTAGAAAATGAAATTTCAGTAAATTTATTGCCCGAAATTTATTGAATGAATGAGATTGTAAAAGCGAATTTAAAAGACGCGAAAATATTATCTAAACTAAGTATAGAAAGCTTCTTGCCAGCGCATGGTCACTCCGCACCTAAAAAGGAGATTGATGAATATGTTTCAAAAAATTTTACTGAAGAAAATTATAAAAAAGAGTTATCAAATCTTTTAAATAATTACTACTTATATTTTACAAAAAATAAAATTTCAGGATATTCTAAAGTAGTTTTTAATGATACATGTCCAGATATTAGCTCCCGAAATATTTCGTATTTAAGTAGAATTTACTTTTTAGAGGAATTTTATGGTAAAGGATTCGCTAAAGAACTTTTAGAGTTTAATTGTAAACTCTGTAAAGAAAATAATCAAAAAGGTATTTGGTTAAAAGTTTGGATCGAAAATAAAAGAGCAATACAATTTTATAAAAAAATGGGATTCAGAATTGTAGGTGAAAGCGGATTTAAAGTAACCGAAAATCATAGCAACCCTAATTATCATATGTACTTAGAATTTTAAAACTTACCTATAAATTTTAAAAAAATATTGAAATTATTATTAAAATCTGATGCAATTTATCCCGCAATGATTTTCTTAATGGCGTGTAGGTTTGTCCGTTGGCTTTAAGATAACTAGAAAATTAGATGAGGAATAATAATTTTTGAAAGTTAAAACGAACCAGTTTATTAAAAATAAAGTGGTTTTTTTGTTTTCTAAAAGTTAGTATCTTTAAACAAAGTTTTTAAATGAGCAATAATTACAAAGACAGTAATTTTAAAGATTTATTAGATAAACTTCAACAAGAAAGTTGGCAGCTGGAACTACTTATTTCTGGTTTTGCTATTTTTGGACTAATAACTGCTTTACCTCATATTAGAACGGCCAAGGATATTGCTGAGAATAATGAAGTGCTTATTTACTCAATACCCCTATTCATTGCATTTACTGCTTGTTCCATACTAATTTTCAATTTATTAATTCACGTAATATTAAGAGGATTGTGGATCGGTGCGTTGGGTTTACGATATGTTTCTGGTGATATTGATTTTGAGAAATTAAATTACCAAAATAAATTTACCAACTACTTAAAGAAAAAAATTATTTCTTTCGACAAATACATAGCAACTTTAGAAAACTATTGTAGTGTACTATTTGCAATTTCATTTTTACTGATTTTCTATGTGATTTCAATTACACTCATTGTACTTTTAATTGCGGGAGTTATCGAATTTATTATTATAAATAATAATTTACCTGAGACGTTAAGAATGATTATTGGGATTATTCTTATGCTATTTATTTTCACCGGAAGCCTACTTGTATGCATCGACTTTATAACTCAAGGATATTTAAAAAAGAAAAAAACACTATCTAAAATATATTTTCCTTTTTATTGGATTTTTAGCTATATCACCTTAAGCTTTCTATACAGACCTTTGGTATATAATTTTTTAGACCATAAATTTACCAGAAGGTTAAGCTTTTTTTTAGTTCCCTCTTATATTGCTATTTCAATCTTAGTATCATTTAAAAACAATAAATCAAATTATTTAGCCTCGCCAATAAATGTTTCAAACACATATATAAACCCAAGAAAATACGAGAATTTATTAATTGAAGAGGATGATTTTGCAGAAATAGCAACAATACAATCTAAAGTAATTAGAGCGCCTTATATAAAACTGTTCAGGATTTTCACCCAAAGTGTAGAAAATAGAATCTTCAATTATCACCCTAGCTTAAAACCCAAAAATGACAAAAGAGGTTTTAGAACTGATATTGCAATATTTAGCTCTACTGAGTATTTTAAAAATAGAGATAGTCTAACAAGAAAGTATTTAGAGGTTTTTAATAATACACATCAAGTTTACATAGATTCAGTAAAATTTGATAGTGACTTTTTAATTTCCAAAGACAAAAGAAAACAATATGGCTTTGAAACTTATATCAACATAAAAAAACTTACTGAAGGAAAACACGTATTAAAATTAAAAAGATTATCAAAAAGAAAAAAAGATACTATTACATCCACTGATATTAGCATCCCTTTTTGGTATTTTAAAAACTAAATAAATGAAAAAAACAACGTTATTATTCTTATTTTTTACCTCAATTTTTCTTGCCCAAACAGACCAAAAAATATATAATATTATTGATGCTGTTTCTGCGGATAGAATTAAAGAGGATGTAAAAAAATTAACCGAATTTGGAACTAGAAATACATTTTCTGATACTATTTCTGAGACTCGAGGAATTGGTGCTGCAAGAAGGTGGATAAAATCAGAATTTGAAAATATTTCTAATAAATGTAATAATTGTCTCAATGTTTTTTATCAAAAAGACTTTGTAACAAAAGAAGGTAATAGAAGGGTACCTCATGATGCTTGGATTGTAAATGTTGTAGCCATACAAAAAGGCACAAAATATCCAAACAAATATGTAATTATGAGTGGTGATATAGATTCTAGAGCAAGTGATACTATGGATTTTAAAACAGATGCTCCTGGTGCTAACGACAACGCTTCTGGAATGGCTGGAACTATTGAAGCTGCAAGAGTTCTTAGTAAATACAAATTTGAAAGTAGTATTATTTATGTTGGACTTTCTGGTGAAGAACAAGGTCTTTTTGGAGGAGCTGGATTAGCAAAATATGCAAAAGAAAAAGAATGGAATATTATTGGTGTTTTAAACAATGATATGATTGGAAATATAAAAGGTGTTGATGGAGTTATAGACAATAGAACTTTCAGAATTTTTTCGGAACCCGTTCCTCCAACTGAAACAGAACGTGAACGAAGAGCAAGAAGATTTTATGGTGGTGAAGTTGATGGTGTTTCTCGCCAATTAGCAAGATATGTTTATAAAACAACGAAAGTATATATGCCAGAAATGAATCCTATGATGATATATAGACTAGATAGATTTGGAAGAGGTGGACATCACAGGCCATTTAATGATTTAGGCTTTGCGGGTATAAGAATTATGGAAGCACATGAAAATTATACACAACAGCATCAAGATATTAGAACTGAAAATGGTATTGCGTATGGTGATACTTTTGAGCATGTAAACTTTCCGTATGCAAAAAAATTAACTGCTGTAAACGCTATTAACTTGGCAAGTTTAGCATGGGCGCCAGAAGCACCAAAAGAAGTTGCAATTGGTGGAATTGTAGAGGCTTCTGCAAAATTAAAATGGAGTAAAGTAAATGGTGCTAAAGGATACAAAATATATTGGAGAGAAACTACATCTCCTACTTGGGATAACAGTAGATTTGTTACAGAAAACGAATTCACATTAGAAGGTATTGTTATCGATAATTACTTATTTGGTGTGGCTGCTGTTGGAAAAAACAATCACGAAAGTCCTGTTGTTTTTCCAAATAAAATTTTAAGATAAAATTCTTCAAAACACAAAATATTTCAAAAAAAGTTGAGTTTTACTTTTTAATAAACTAGTAATATTCTTGTTTAAAAAAATTTATTTTTAATTAATCTAAATAAATTATTACTTTTGCAAAATATTTTAAAATTTAAAAAACTCAAGTAATGAAAAATATATTTTCTCTATTTCTATTAAGCTTTATTGCGATCTCATTAAACGCTCAAAATAAAAAAACTAAAGATAGAAATGCTATTAAAAGCATGTGTGGTTGCTTTGAAGTAACATTCAACTTTGCTGAAACCTTTAATTACAGCGAAGATGAGGATTATAAACCATCAAAAAATAAAATAAGTAGAGGTTTAGAATGGGCTCAATTGGTTACTGATGAAAACAACGAAATCTCTATCCAACATTTACTACAAGTTGGAGACCCGAATAATCCAATGATTGTAAAACATTGGAGACAAGACTGGGTTTATGAAAACACTGATTTTTATATGTTTAATGGAGATAATAATTGGACTTTTCAAAAGAAGAACGGTAAAGAAGTAAAAAAGCAATGGACACAAAAAGTGTATCAAGTTGATGATAGCCCAAGATACGAAGGCTCTGGAACTTGGGTGCACGTTGATGGAAAAAGCTTTTGGGAAAACACAACCACTGCCCCATTACCAAGAAGAGAATACACGAAAAGAAATGACTATAATATTACTATGAGAAGTAATAGACACGAAATAACAGATTTCGGTTGGGTTCATGATCAAGACAATAATAAAGTAATAAGAAAAGCAGGCGAAAAAGACTTTATTCTTGCTAAAGAAAAAGGTTATAACGTTTATAAAAAAGTTGATGATAGCAAATGTAAAGGAGCTAGCGATTGGTGGATTGCAAATAATAAAAAATGGGAAATGGTTCGCAAAAAATGGAACTCAATTTATTCAAGAAACAAAGACTTAACTCTAGCATCTAAAGTAGATAACAAACCACTTTATAAACATTTATTTTCTGAGAAACTTACTAAAGAAGAAGATATGAATGCTGTTATAGAATCATTTGTAAAAAAGTAAAATGATGAAAAAATATATTTTACTATTTATAATTGGGTTAAGCATAAATTGTAATGCGCAGAACTCAAATGTTTTTCTTAATCGAAATTTTTGGAAAACAAATCCTGATATCAAAACTATTGATAAAAAGATTTCTGAAGGAAATGATATCAGTGCGTCAAGTAAAAATGCTTTTGATGGAGTTACTTATGCTATTCTAGGAGGAGTTGATAATAAAACAATTAAATACTTACTTAGTAAGCAAGGAAATGGAGTTAATAAATTAACTCATGATGGTAGGACTTACATTTTTTGGGCGGCTAATAAAAATAACTTAGAAATAATGAAATACTTAGTTTCTAAGGGTGCAAAAACAGATATTACCGATAGTCATGGATATTCTTTATTAAATTTTGCTGCAACAACAGGGCAAAAAAATAAAGATATATACGATTTTATATTTAGCAAAAATGCAGATATTAAAAATGAAAAAAATCATAATGGAGCTAATGCTTTACTATTGATTGCTCCTCACTTAAATGATTTTTCTTTAGCAGAATATCTAATATCTAAAGGTGCTAGCATCAATGATAAAGATAACGAAGGAAACGGACTCTTCGAATATGCAGCAAAAGGAGGAAATATTGAATTTTTAAAAACACTTTTAAAAGTTGGTGTTAACAAAGGAGAAAATACAATGATTTTTGCTAGCCAAGGACTGAGAAGAAAGAAAAATTCATTAAAAACTTATAAGTTCTTAGAAAGCGTAGGAGTTAATCCAAATTCAATTGATAAAAAAGGAAGAAATCCTTTACATTCAATTTCTTATAATAATAAGGATAAAAAAATATATGAATATTTTATCAATAAAGGAGTTAATGTAAATCAGCAAGATAACAGTGGAAATACACCCTTTATGAATGCAGCTTCAAGAAATAAATTAGAAATCGTAACATATCTATCTAATTATACAAACGACATAAATCTAAAAGATAAAAAGGGATCAACAGCACTAAATAAAGCTGTTAGTAGAAATAATGTTGAAGTAATTGCATATTTACTTAATAAAGGTGCAGATATAAATACTATTGATAACGAAGGGAATTCAATAGCATTTTATTTGATAGATAGTTACAGAGAAAGAAACTCAAAAGATTTCGACAAAAAACTTCAACTACTTATATCAAATGGCATAGAATTGAATAAGAATCAACATAATAACAATTCTCTGATTCATGTAGCTACAAAAAACAACAGTATTTCTTTATTAAAAAAACTTGAGCCTTTTAATATAGATGTTAATATCAAAAACTCAAATAATTTAACGGCTTTACAAATTGCAGCTATGAAAGGTAAAGATGATGAAATTATCAAATATCTTTTAAAAATTGGTGCAAATAAAGATGTAACAACTGAATTTGGTGAAAGTATTTATGATTTAGCTTTAGAAAATGAGTTATTACAAAAGCAAAACGTAAATATTTCATTTTTAAAATAACAAGTATGAGAAAAATTAAAATATTTATATCGATTATAGTTTTAATGTTGGTGGTTTTTGGATTTCGTAGTAATTCAAATGTATCTCCCTACAAATGTATGATTCAAATGAAAAATTATACAGGAGAAGGTGCTTACGTTGTAATATCACTAATAAATCCAAATGATGAATATGAAGAAACTTTATATGTTCAAGGTGATGACGACGAATGGTATTTTGACATAACTGAGTGGTGGAACTTTTACGGTAAAAAAAGAACTAATATAGATGCAATTACAGGCGCTACAATAAGTGGTGGTGAAAGAACTGTAAGTGTAATAAAACTTGATGAAACTAAACTAGACAAAGGGTATAAAATACGTTTTGAAACAGCTGTTGAAGATCAAGAATATTATAAAGAAGATGTTGAATTTGAACTAACTTCAGAGAATGTAAAATCTAAAATTGAAGGAAAAGGTTTTATACGATACATTAGAATGATGCCGCAATAAAAAAATAAAAATGACAATTTCAATTTGGAGATATAGTCATTTAACTTTAGCAATAACTACTTCATTATTTCTAATAATTGCTTCTATAACTGGTGTAATTTTAGCATTCGAACCTATTTCGAATCAACTAAAAGGATATACGCCAGAGCAGTTAAATAATGTTTCTATTGCTGAAGTTATTGGTAACTTAGAGGATAATTGTAAAGAAATTATAACAATAGAGATTGATGAAAATAATTTTGTTTCTGCATCTATAATTTCAAACGAAGGTAAGAACGAAACTTTTTATGTAAATCCAAAAACAGGTGATAAAATTGGCAATACATTAAAACGTAAACCATTATTTGAATTTGCTACAAATCTTCATAGATCTTTATTTTTAAAGTCTACAGGAAGAGTTTTGGTTGCTTTTTTCTCATTCTTAGTACTCTTAATTGTTATCTCAGGAATATTTTTAATAGCCAAAAGACAAGGTGGATTTTCAAAACTATTTTCTAAAGTAATCAAAGATGATTTCAATCAATATTATCATGTAATTTTTGGAAAATACTTCTTTTTGCCAATACTTTTAATAACGATAACAGGCATTCTTTTATCATTAGAAAAATTTTCATTACTCCCTGAAAATGAAATTTATGGTGATGAAATTGAAATTAGAAAAGAAAATAAAAATATCAATAAGTTAGATTTTGAAGTATTCAATAAAATAAAACTTGATGATGTTAAAAAAATTGAATTTCCTTTTTCAAAAGATAGTTTAGATTATTTTCTAATTCAGAAAAAAAACAAAGAAGAATTAAATGTTCATCAGTATAATGGCCAAATAACAAGTGTAAAAAAGACAAATTTCGCCAATATATTGTCTTATTATAGCATAATAATTCATACCGGAAGAGGTACAATTATATGGTCTTCTGTTTTGTTAATTACATGTATTGTAATTCTATTTTTTATTTATTCTGGTTTTTCCATCACTCTAAAGAGAAAGTCAAAAAAAATTGTATTTAAAAATAAATTTGACAAAGATGAGGCTGAAATAATATTACTTTATGGCTCTGAAACAGGAGGTACAAAAAAATTTACTAATGATTTTTTTACTGCTTTAATATCGGCTGGTAAAAAAGTTTATATGGCTTCTTTAAACGAATATTCAGCGTATGAAAAAGCAAGTAGCCTCATCATTTTTACGGCTACTTATGGTAATGGTGAAGCTCCTGAAAATGGAGATGAATTTTTAGAAATAGTTGAAAAAACACCTCCTCTAAATCCAATAAAATTTTCCATTTTAGGTTTTGGGTCAACTAATTTCCCCGAATTCTGCAAATTTGCTGAAGATGTAAATCAAAAATTAAACTCTTTAGATAATTTTTCTCAGAATCAAGAATTACATAAGGTTGATGATGAATCTTTTACTCATTATAAAAATTGGGTAAACGAATGGAGTGAAGTTAATAAAGTCACTTTAAATATCGATGATAATTTTATCACCCAAGCTAAAAATGAAGTTGAATTTACATTAGTTAAAAAAATAAAAACTAATGCTGACGATACCTATTTAATCGAACTAAAGCCTAGTAAAAAAATTGAATTTACTTCAGGTGATTTACTGTCAATAATTCCGAAAGACGAGTTAAGACAAAGATTATATTCAATCGCAAAAATAGATGGCAAGGTTGTATTAAGCATTAAATTACATGATTATGGAATATGCTCTAATTTTTTATATAATTTAAATAATGGAGATAAACTATTCGCTTCAATACAAAAAAATGAAAAATTTCATTTTCCTAAAAAAGCCAAGGAAGTTGTATTAATTGCAAACGGAACTGGAATCGCTCCATTTTTAGGGATGATTAAAAACAATAAAAAAACTAAAATTCATTTATTTTGGGGAAGTAGAAATGAGCAATCAATAGAAGTTTATGAAAATTATTTAGATGATGAACAATTATCTTCTTTTCACAAATCGTACTCAAAATCTGATGGAAATAAAGTTTACATTCAAAACATTGTAGCCCAGAATTTCTCTTTATTTTCTGATATTTTAAAAAGCGGTTCTGAAATTATGATTTGTGGCTCCTTAAATATGCAAAAAGGAGTTGAAGTTGTAATAAACGAGATTACAGAAAAATCAATTAACAAACCGCTTTCTTATTTTAAAAGCAATAATAAAATTAAAACTGATTGCTATTAAGCAATTAAATTTATGCTATTATAAATCTTTCATAAAATTCCCATAAGGATCTGTAAATTGAGTTCCTTCTGCAAATCTATGTTTACTTAATTTTTTAAACTCTACAAGACCCCAAAGTAAAAATTCCTTTACAAAATAGATATCTTCTTTATTTATATTTGGTTGATATTTTGATAACAGAGATTTCAAAGGTGTTATTTTATCTAACATTTTTTTATACGTTGTATCTTCAAAATCTTCTAGTAATTCAAAATCTTCATCAGAATTAAAAAACCAAGAAACAATTTCATCATAGGGTGATTCTTCGTTTTCTTTTTCAAGTTTCTTAATTTCAGGGAAATAAACTGGAAAAATTGATTTTATAGCTTTTTTTATAAGGTTCTCTGCAACAGCTTTAGCACCCTCTTGTTCGCCTTCGTAAACTAATTCTACTTTACCTGTAATTGCAGGTATAATACCGTCAAAATCACTTAATCTTATTGTAGTTTCTGTATCTCCATTTAAAATTGATCTTCTTTCAGCAGTACTTAATAAATTTTCATATGCTGAAATACTTAGCCTTGCACTTACACCACTTTTAGCATCAATATATTCACTCTCTCTAGCTTCAAATACAATTTGTTCTAACAAATCTTTAGCCAATTCAGGAACATTGATCGATTTTTTTTGATTAGACAAGTTATTTGCTTCTTGCCCAGTAATAATTTTTGCGGTTTCAATATCTTCAGGATAATGTGTAAGTATTTGTGATCCTATTCTATCTTTTAGCGGAGTAACAATACTTCCTCTATTTGTATAATCTTCAGGATTAGCCGTAAAAACAAATTGCATATCTAAAGGCAATCGTAATTTAAAACCACGAATTTGAATATCACCTTCTTGTAAAATATTAAAAAGTGCTACTTGTATTCTTGCTTGCAAATCTGGCAATTCATTTATAACAAAAATACATCTGTTAGCTCTTGGAATCATTCCATAATGAATAACTCTATCATCTGCATAACTCAACTTTAAATTAGCCGCTTTTATCGGATCAACATCACCAATAATATCAGCAACTGTAACATCTGGTGTTGCTAGCTTTTCTGCAAATCTTTCATTTCTATGAAGCCAAAAAATTTGGGTATCGTCTCCATTTTCTTTTATCGTTTCGATTGCAAATCTTGAGATTGGATTTAGAGGATCATCATTAATTTCTGACCCCATTACAACAGGAATATATTCATCTAACAAGTTAATCATTAATCTCGCCAAACGTGTTTTAGCTTGTCCTCTTAAACCTAATAAATTGATATTATGTTTACTTAAAATGGCTCTTTCTAATTCTGGTATAACAGTATTTTCATAACCATGAACTCCTTTAAAAACAACTTCTTTATTCATCATTTTACTGATGAGATTTTCACGAAGCTCGTCTTTTATAGATTTAGATTGATAACCAGATTTTTTTAATTCTCCTAATGTATTTATTTTATTTAAGTTCATTTAACCTCTAATTCTTTTTTTTCTATTTGTTTCATAATCTTCGAAAATCATTTCTCCCAATCCTTTTAAACCTGTATAAAATGCTTTTCCTTGATTTGCTTGAGTAAATGTTCTTACAAATTGCATTAAATAAGGATCTTGAGCAATCATAAAAGTAGTTATTGGAATATGCAATTTTCTTGCTTGCTTTGCCATTGCATAGCATTTATTAACTATGTATTTATCTAGTCCGTTACTATTTTTGTAATACTGACCATCTGGCAACCTTAAACAGCTCGGTTTACCATCTGTAATCATAAAAATTTGTTTGTTTGTATTTTTCTTTCTTCTCAGCAAGTCCATTGCTAAGTTTAATCCTGCAACAGTATTCGTATGATATGGGCCAACTTGTAAATATGGTAAATCTTTTATTTTTATTGTCCAAGCATCATTTCCAAAAACTAAAATATCTAAAGTATCTTTAGGATAACGAGTTGTAATAAGTTCTGCCAAAGCCATTGCAACTTTTTTTGCAGGCGTTATTCTATCTTCTCCATACAAAATCATAGAATGACTAATATCTATCATTAAAACGGTACTCATTTGGCTTTTGTGCATAGTTTCTTCAACAACCAAATCATTTTCATAAAGTGTAAAATTACCAATGCCATTATTAATTTGAGCATTTTTGATACTCTCGGTCATAGAAATTTTATCTAGATTATCTCCAAATTGATAAGCTCTAAAATCTCCTGTATGTTCATCACCAGTACCTAACGATTTACTTTTATGATTTCCTGATCCGCTTCTTTTAATTTTACCAAAAATGTGATTTAATGCTTGCTGGCGTATTGCTCTCTCTGTTTTTGCTGTAATTTTTGTACCTCCTACTCCATTGCCATCAATTTCCTCCTTAATGTATCCTTTCTTTTTTAAATCTTCTATAAAATCATCTATGGTGTATTCAGAAGTCGTTAATTTGTATTCTTTATCTAAAGACCTTAACCAATCTATAGCCTCATCAAAATCTCCTGAAGTATAAGTTATCAATTCTTTAAAAATTTCAAAAAGCTTTTCAAAAGGTGATTGATTTTTTGGTTCAAAAACTTTGAATATAAACCCTTTTTTATTTGTTCTTTCTTTCATCACTATAAAAATACATCTTTATTTAAAGAGTTAAAAAACATTAACATTGCTTTAGCATATATCTATTGATGTAATATAATTCTTGAAGGTTCAGCTGTTATAAAATTATATTATAATTAACACTTTTTTAAAATCCTAAAAGTAAATTGAAATCGATTTAATCTAACAAAACAAATAATGAAAAAAGCACAATCTAAGAGAATAAAACTTTTGTATATATTCTTTTTAATTTTTACTATTAGCGGAGTTCAAGATATTAATGCTCAAAGGAAAAGTAAAAAGAAGAATAAAAAAGGGAAACAAGAAATAACAACTCCGAAACCCAAGCCAAAACCCAAAAGCAAAACCATTGCAGACTTAACAAAAAGTAGTAAAAAAATTGAAGGATTATTTACAATTTATCAAGATACAATCACAGGTGCTGTAAAACTTTTGATTAATGAAAAGCAGTTAAATAAAGATTATATTTATTTTTCTCAAATTGCTGATGGTGTTGCCGAAGCTGGTGCTTATAGAGGATCTTATAAGGGATCTTCTGTTTTTCAATTGAGAAACTTTTTTAATAAAATAGAATTTGTTGCTCCAAATACATCTTTTTATTTTGATGAAAATAATGCAATATCAAAATCTGCAGATGCAAATATAAGTCATGCTGTTATTGCAAGCGGAAAAATTTTAGCATCTGACAAGAAAAAAGGCTTGCATTTAATAGATGCTAACGGGTTATTTTTGAGTGAAACTTTTACAAGAATTAAACAGCCAAGGTTTCCAGGAAGTTCACCTTTTGCTTTTAGTTTAGGAAGGTTTGATAAGAATAAATCGAAAATAAATAATATAAAAAACTACCCAGAGAACACAAATATTAAAACCGAATATGTTTACAGCAATCCTTCTGTATTAAATGGAGGCTCACAAGCTGTTACTGATGGAAGAAACGTATCAATTAAAGTATTTCATACTTTTATGAATATGCCTTCTGATGAATATGAGGTTAGAATGGATGATCCTAGAGTCGGTTATTTTTTAACAGAAACAAACGACATGACTTCTACAGAAACTGTAAATTATAGAGATATGATTCACAGATGGAAATTAGTAAAGAAAAATCCAGATGCTGAAATTTCAGAACCCGTTAAGCCAATAACATGGTGGATAGAAAACTCAACTCCAATTGAATGGAGAGAAACAATAAAAGAAGGAGTACTAGCATGGAATGAAGCTTTTGAAAAAGCTGGTTTTAAAAATGCTATGGTTGTAAAAGTACAACCTGATGATGCAGAATGGGATGCAGGAGATATAAGGTATAATGTATTAAGGTGGACTTCCTCTCCAAATCCTCCTTTTGGTGGTTATGGACCAAGTTTTGTAAATCCAAGAACTGGTGAAATACTTGGAGCAGATATTATGCTAGAATATGTTCATTTTACAAATCGAATATTTGCTGATAAATTATATAATGACGCTAGTGAAAATATGAAGCTAGAGACTTTAGAGGAACTAAAAGCAAAAAAGTTTTTAGAAAAAAACAATCTACTTTATTGTTCTGCAGGACACGTATTGCATGAAAACTTACAATTAGTATCTGCAGTTTTACAAGCCTCAGGAGCATCTGAATTAGATATGGAAGCTATAAAAAAAGAAGGTATGAAATCCTTAATTATGCATGAAGTTGGGCATACACTTGGGTTAAACCATAATATGAAAGCTTCACAATTATTTTCTCCTTCTCAACTTGCTGATGCGAATTTTATTGAAGGTAAAGCTTTAACAGGATCTGTTATGGATTATGCAGGAATAAATATTACAAATGACAGAAGTAAGCAAGGGCAATATTACGACATGGCTGTAGGACCTTATGATATTTGGGCAATACAATTTGGATATACTCCTTTTAAAAGTGAAACCGAAAAAGATTTATTACTAAATAGATCTACTGAACCTGAATTAATTTTTGGGAACGATGCTGATGATATGAGATCTCCTGGAAAAGCAATTGATCCTAGAGTAATGATTGGAGATTTATCTAATGACCCAATTACTTACTCTATTAATCGATTTGAATTAGTAAATTCAATGATGAAAAATTTAAAAACTCAGTTTTTAAAGGAAGGAGAAACTTATGAAGATTTAAGAAGAGCCTATTATACGCTTCATAATCAAACAAGAATTGCTGGAGGAGTAGTTTCAAGATTTATTGGAGGTGTTTATGTAGATAGATCTACTTATGGTCAAAAAGGTGGAGCTCAACCCTATACTCCTGTAAGCTTAAAAGATCAAAAAAGAGCAATGGAGGCTTTAAAAAAATATATTTTTGCACCCAATGCATTTGATGCTCCAAATGATATTTACAACTATTTAGCAAAACAAAGAAGAGGATATAATTTCTTTGGAGGTCCTGAAGATCCAAAAATTCATGAACAAGTGTTAGGATATCAAACGAGTGTTTTAGCTCATATCATGCATCCTAATACATTACAAAGAATTTCTAACT
Organism: Polaribacter sp.; assembly: GCA_042091415.1. Lineage (GTDB taxonomy): Bacteria > Bacteroidota > Bacteroidia > Flavobacteriales > Flavobacteriaceae > Polaribacter. Next base: position 51,941 of record JBELHK010000001.1, read on the forward strand.
CTGAATTATATGGCAATAAATATAAATTATCTTCATATATGACGGACTTAAACAATATGATGTTTAAACCAGATGTTTATGGAAGTATCAACTCTTTCAGACAAAATCTTCAAGCAGTTTACACAAAAAGATTAATTGAAATGCTCAATGGTAGAGCAAGTAGTAGGTTTTCTGTAGCTGCAAAATCTATGGCAATATATAATCTTAAAATTATTAAAACCTGGGTTAGTAATGGAACAGGTGATTTAGCCACTAAGGCTCATAAAAATCATTTAAAAACACTAATTACTAATGCAATGAAAGAAATTAAGTAATCTTTTAAGAAATATTTAAAATAAACCGTAATTCAAATGAATTACGGTTTTTTATTTTTACAAAAGATTTATATAAAAAAATATGAGTAAAATTTTAATAACAGGCGGAACAGGTTTAGTAGGCACAAGACTTATTGAAATTTTAAAAGAAAAAAAACATAAAATAAATATTTTAACTAGAAATCCTCAACAAAAAAATCATTTTAAATGGGATGTTAAAAATAATTTTATTGATGAGAAAGCTTTTAAAGATATTGATTATATTATTCATTTAGCAGGAGCAGGAATTGCCGATCAACGTTGGACTACTAAAAGAAAAAAAACAATACTTGAAAGTAGAGTAAAAACTACAAACCTTCTATTTGAAAAAATAACTAGTTTAAATATTAAATTAAAAGGATTTATTTCTGCCTCAGGTATTGGATATTATGGAGCCGTAACATCACAGAAGATATTTGATGAAGATGATAATCCTGGTAAAGATTTTTTAGGTAAAGTTTGCATTGAATGGGAAGAAGCTGCCAATCAATTTAAAAATTTAAATGTACCTGTAACTATACTAAGAACGGGAATTGTATTAGCTAAAAAAGGTGGAGCGTTAGAAAAAATGAAAACACCTATAATATCTCCATTAGGATCTGGTAATCAATATTTACCGTGGATACATATTGATGATTTGTGTCATGTATATTCTAAAGCTATAGAAAGTGATTTTACAGGTATTTATAATGCTGTTTCACCAGAGCATCATACAAGTAAAACATTTTCGAAAATTTTGGCAGAAGTTATCAAAAGAAAATTTATAAAAATTCCCGTACCTAGTATTGTCTTAAAAATAATATTTGGAGAAATGTCTATAATTCTCTTAGAAGGAAGTAAAATTTCATCAAAAAAAATCGAAAAGAACGGATATTCTTTTCGATTTAAATCACTTAAAAAAGCCTTATTAGATTTAGAATCTTAAAACTTTGTAGTAATATTAAGAGCTACTTCACTCCATGTTTTTGAAATTCCATCAGCTCCTCTGTGTAAATCTTCACAAACTTTATTTAAAGAAGCTAATGCAGCAGTAGCGTTCCAAGTGTTTACGTCAATTATTGATTGCATATTAAACTCATTATTTACAATCGTATAGGTAAAAGGTACGTCTTTTGTTTCTCCGTTCATAGTGATTGATGCAATTCCATTAGCATCATCAACTATTGACAACTTACCTGATAATAGCTTTGTATTCGACATAACTCCAAAGAAAAACTTTCTTATTTTATAATCTCTACTAGTATCTTTTGTAGCCAAACTACTCACCGGAATTGAAAATTCAGTATTATTTATAGCTTCTTTAACTGAGTTACCATCTCCTCCGTTTAATATATCAATTTTTTTAAATTGACCACCAACAGCAACTTTATCTGTAGTTTTATAAGCCGTAAAATTTATATTAGTTTGTGCTTTTTCTACTTGAAAATCTGCTGTATTTTTTTGTGTGTCTTCTTTTACCTCTTCTTTTGTTTCTGTTGACTTTTCTTTTTTAGCGTCTGATTTACAAGAAATCAATCCTAATGAAAATGCTAAAAATGAAGTTAAAAATATTTTTTTCATGATGTTATTATTTATTTAATATACTATTTGCTAAACTTATATACTCTTTTTTCGCTTCCTCTGAAGTCATTCCATTTAATTGCATCCACGCATTAAACTTAAAAGCATTTCTAATATCTATACCACTATTAAGTGTAAAATTGTTCCCAAAAGTAGCTTGTTTATAATATGCGTAAAATTTTAGCATAACGTCAGGAGCTATCGCTTTTCTAAGTTTAGATATTTTTTCAAAAGATTTTTGAAAATTAATATCTAATTCCGTATTTTTTTCTGTGTTATTTTTCTGCGATAATTTGGACACCCCCTTTAACTTTATCTCCTAACTTTACATTAACTTTAGTTCCTAAAGGTAAAAAAACATCAACTCTAGAACCAAATTTTATAAATCCTGCATCAGTTCCTTGTAAAACCTTATCTGCTTCTTTTGCATAGTTTACAATTCGTTTTGCTAAAGCTCCTGCTATTTGTCTATACAATACTTCTCCAATTGTATCATTCTCAACAACAATCGTTGTTCTTTCGTTTTCTGTGGAAGATTTTGGATGCCAAGCAACTAAATATTTACCTGGGTGATATTTACTGTATTTAACAATTCCGCTGATAGCATATCTTGTTACATGAACATTTATTGGAGACATAAAGATTGAAATCTGTAATCTTTTATCTTTAAAATATTCAGTTTCTTCTACTTCTTCAATCACTACAACTTTACCATCAACAGGAGCAATGATTGCGTTATCATTTAATTTAGTAATTCGTTTCGGATTCCTAAAAAACTGTAAAACAATGATTACAAACAAAACAATTAAAAATTGAATTGATTTAGATAACCATAACAATTGTATATAATTATCTGATAATAAAATAAGTGAAATTGCAACTACAAAAGTAATTGTAATGATTTTATAACCTTCTTTGTGAAAACGAATCATGTTAAATAATAAAATTTATATACAAATATACAAATGGAGAGACAAACAACAAGCTATCAAGCCTATCTAAAATACCTCCATGGCCTGGCATTAAACTACCACTGTCTTTAATTTTAGCTTGTCTTTTAAATTTAGACTCTATTAAATCTCCCAAAGTTCCTAAAACAGATACTAACGCCCCAATAACTAACCAACTATTTAATGTAAATAATGTATTAAATTGGCTTATCAAAAACGATGCTAAGAGAGAGAAAACTAATCCTCCTAAAAAACCTTCTACTGTTTTATTTGGTGAAACAGACACAAATAATTTTTTGTTACCAAAATTCTTTCCAACTAGAAAAGCAAAAGAATCATTCACCCAAATAATAGATAGTATACTTATTATCAAGTAAGGGCGAAAAATATTGTTAAAAAAAGGAAGTAATATTAAAAAACACATTGAAAATACAACGTACCTTAAAGTTAATCCGAATTTAGAAATATTATTAAAATATAAAATCTCTTTTTTTGAAATTAGTTGATAAAGAAGAAATAATGAAGAAACTATTGTAGTAATTAATATGCCTTTTACTAAATAACCATCTTGATTATCAATCATTAAAAATAAAAGTAAACCAAAAAAAATATAGCTTATAATGTTTTTAGATTTAATCATTTTAGAGAATTCCCAAATACAAAATAAACCAAATATACTGACCAAGAGTAAGTATGATTTTTCTGAAAACAATATTGCAGAGAGAAAAATTAAAATATAAATAATTCCAGAAAAGCTCCTTTTTAAAAGGTTGTTCATGTTATAAATTTTCTAACAGCAACAAATATAAGTTTTTTGAATTACTGTTACCATAATTCAAAAAATTATCATCATTTTTAATTATTTTATAATTTTTTATGGATGATATGTTTGTTGGCAAAGAACCTTTACAATTTACTTTTATCCCTGTTAAACCCTGACCTGTATTTTTTACGATTTGACTTGTAGTAGCAATAACAATAAAATTATCAGGAAAAGTATTTAATTTCTTACTACCTAACTGATTTGATGAAAACATTATATCTGCGCTTTCGGCAATCAAATGTTCGCAGGTTGTTAAAAAGGGTGAATTCGGGGTATCAGTATTTAAAACATCAATTTTTGCATCTGAAAAATAGGGTTCTAATTCTTTACTTAAGGTAAAAACAGAAGACCAATCGTTTTCTTTAAATATTTTTTTTAAATTTTCTTTAATTTCCTCTTTAGTTTCACAATATAAAAACTTACCCCCTTTATTTACAAAGCTCTGAACAAATAAATCGTCTAAAGATAATTCAACCTTTTTACTTTCATTTTTTTGTTGTTCTGGTTTTTGGGAATTAAATATATTTTTAAAAAAATTCATTAAAAAAATTATTCTTCAGATACGTTACCCTTAGACAAATGCTTCTTATCTTCAGTTGACTCTTTATCTTTATTATTATTTTCTTCTTTTTCTATTTCAAAAGGTCTTTTACCGAAAATTTCTTGCAAATCATCTTTAAAAATCACTTCTTTTTCTAAAAGTAATTCAGCTAAAATAGTAAGTTTATCTTTGTTTTTCTCCAATAACTCAATCGCTCTTACGTATTGAAACTCTATCATTTTAGAAATTTCTTTATCAATTTTCTTACCCGTTTCTTCACTATAAGGTTTCACAAAAGCATCATTCCCTGAAGAATCATAATATGTAATATTACCAACTTCTTTATTTAATCCATAAACGGTAACCATTGCTCTGGCTTGTTTCGTAACTTTTTCTAAATCACTAAGAGCACCTGTTGATATTTTATCAAAAATAATTTTTTCAGCAGCTCTTCCTCCTAAAGTTGCACACATTTCATCTAGCATTTGCTCTGTTTGAACAATCATTCTTTCTGCTGGCAAATACCAAGCGGCACCTAAAGATTGTCCTCTGGGAACAATAGTTACTTTAACCAATGGAGCAGCATGTTCTAGCATCCAACTTACTGTTGCATGACCAGCCTCGTGATATGCTATTATTTTTTTCTCTTTTGGAGTAATTACTTTGTTCTTTTTTTCTAGACCACCAACTATTCTATCAACAGCATCTAAAAAGTCTTGATGATGAATTGCCTTTTTACTATTTCTTGCTGCAATTAGAGCGGCTTCATTACACATATTCGCAATATCTGCTCCAGAAAAACCAGGTGTTTGTTGTGCTAAAAACTCAACATTAACATTATCAGCTAGTTTCAATGGCTTAATATGTACTTCAAATATTTCTTGTCTCTCTTTAATATCTGGCAAATCAACATAAATTTGTCTATCAAATCTACCAGCTCTCATTAAAGCTTTATCTAAAACGTCTGCTCTGTTTGTAGCTGCTAAAACAATAACATTTGTATCAGTACCAAAACCATCCATTTCCGTAAGTAACTGATTTAATGTGTTTTCTCTTTCATCATTACCTCCTGTCATGCTATTCTTACCTCTTGCTCTACCAATAGCATCAATTTCATCAATAAAAATAATAGAAGGTGATTTTTGTTGTGCTTGTTTAAATAAATCACGTACTCTAGAAGCACCTACACCAACAAACATTTCAACAAAATCAGACCCTGATAAAGAAAAGAAAGGAACACCTGCTTCACCTGCAACAGCTTTTGCTAATAATGTTTTCCCTGTACCAGGAGGACCTACTAATAAAGCTCCTTTTGGTATTTTACCACCTAAAGATGTATATTTTTCAGGACTTTTTAAAAAGTCAACAATTTCTTGGACCTCCTCTTTAGCGCCTTCTAAACCAGCAACATTCTCAAATGTAGTTTTTACTTTAGTATCTTTATCAAAAAGCTTTGCCTTTGATTTTCCAATACTAAAAATTTGACCTCCTGCGCCAGAACCTCCTCCTGCGCCAGACATTCTACGCATAAAAAACACCCAAATTAATATTAATATTATAAATGGTAAAAAACCAATTATGGCATCAAAAAAGCTTGTTTGCTCTTTATTCTCTAAATCTACATTTAAATCTTTTTCTTCTTTTGCTTTTATTACACTTTCTTCAAAAGTTCTATGATCTCCAAAGTTATATTCGTAAACTGGAGCTCCTGGTCTATAAAATGCTGAAGAAGTATATTTTTTATGCTCAGTTTGTTTAAGTGCTTCGTCTGTAAGATATATATGAGCAATATCTTTATTTATAACAGTAATTTTTTTAATATCATTATCGTAAAGTATTTCATCAAATCTATTTTTTGAAATACTTTTTGATGCCAAATCTCCACTATTAAAAAATTGAACTGCAATTATTGCAATAAAAACAGCACCATAAATCCAATAAGAACTGAATTTAAATTTAGGTATATTTGGTTTATTTTCTTTTTTTGATTTATTCATTTTTTAAAATCTTACAGATTAGACTGGATTAATTTCAGTGATTTTTGCATCACCCCAAAGACTTTCAATATCATAAAAATCTCTAACATGTTTTTGAAAAACATGAACGACAACATTCACATAATCCATTAAAATCCATTCTGAATTGCCTTGACCTTCAACATGCCAAGGTTTATCTTTTATTTCTTTACTAACTATTTTTTGAACTGAACCAGAAATAGCATTTACTTGGGTATTTGAATTACCAGAGCAAACAATAAAATAATCACAAACTGTGTTTTCTATTTCTCTTAAATCTAGTAACTGGATATTTTCTCCTTTTACATCATCAATCCCTTTAATAATTACAGAGATTAAATCGTCTGTGCTTACTTGTTTTTTAGTCATTAATTATTATATAATTTAACGCAAAGTTATTATTTTTTTGCGAGTTTTGTGAGTATATTTAAACTTGTTTATACTTTATTTAACAATTGAAAATAATCAAACTTAATGCCATTGATTCTACTAATTCTTTTTTAAAAGATTTAGTTCGCAATAGTTTTGTAGAAAACTTTACTACTGTTGTTACAGAAAATCAGAAAAATGGAAAAGGACAAATGCATACTAGCTGGCAATCAGAACCATTCAAAAACCTAACATTCAGCACATTAATATCAAAAGTAAATCTTAAAATTACAGAATCAAAATATATTAATTATGCGGTAAGTTTAGCTGTTTATGAAGCTCTTATAGAATATACAACTCCAAATTTATCTATAAAATGGCCTAACGACATAATGTCAGATGATAAAAAAGTTTGCGGTATTTTAATAGAAAACACTTTTCATTCAAAAGGGATAAAACATTGTATAGTTGGCATTGGTCTAAATGTAAATCAAGAAAATTTTGAAAACCTGCCAAATGCGACTTCACTGAAAAATTTATTGGGCAAGAATTTTAATCTAGAAGAAATTTTAAAATTAATATTAGAAAAGCTATATGAAAATTTTAAAATTCTGAACGCAAATAAGTTCAGTCAACTTGAAAAAGACTATTTACAAGCCTTGTACAAAAAAGGATTGGTCTCAAATTTTAAAGATAAAGAAGGTAACTTATTTTCAGGAATAATATGTGGTATTTCAACTAATGGATATCTACAAATAAAATTAAATGATAATTCTTTAAAAGAATTTGGTATTAAAGAAATTACTTTTTGTTAAACGGTTTCTAAGTTTTGTGTTAAAGTCTCAATAAAACTAGTTAAAGGTTTTTTCACCATCATTGCCATCATCATATTAAACTTACCGTTAAAATCTAATTGTACCTCCGAAGAATTATCATCAATTTCATTAATATCTGCAATTAATTCGAAATCTAATTTACTACTTGCTGCTCCTAAGTTTATTTTAGAATATGCTTCTTTCTCTTTTAAAACTAACCTAATTTCAGGCATTCCTTGTAAACCAAAAATAAAAGAATCTCCTTCAACTTCAAATTTTTGAATAGAATCTGGCATTAATTGTTCAAAGTTTTTTAAATCAGATAGAAATTCAAATACTTCTTTTTGAGATTTTTTAACTATTACTTTATTTCCTTGTATATTCATTATTGTCAATTTTACTTATTCCAATCACTCGGATTCGCTCTCCAATTTTGCAAAGTTAATAATTCTTTATCTGAAATATAACTACTATCTAAAGCTTGCTCAAGCAAATTATCGTAGTTACTTAATGTTTTTAAGTTTATATTTTTTTCTTTAAAATTTTCAGTAGCAATATCGAAACCGTAAGAAAAAATAGCAACCATTCCTTTTACGACTGCTCCACTATTTTTTAGTGCTTCAACAGCATTCAAACTACTTTTCCCTGTGCTAATTAAATCTTCGATTACCACAACATTTTGACCACTTTCTAAATATCCTTCTATTTGGTTTTTTCTACCATGCTTTTTTGCTTCAGGTCTTACATATACAAAAGGAACTCCTAAAGTTTGTGCCACTAAAATTCCAATTGCAATTGCGCCTGTTGCAACACCTGCAATTACATCTGGTTTACCATATTCTAATTCTACAATTTTAGCTATTTCTTCTTTTAGAAAAACACGAACTGGAGGATAAGATAATGTTACTCTATTATCACAATATATTGGAGATTGCCAACCCGAAGCCCATTGAAATGGTTTACTAGGGTTTAACTTAATTGCTTTTATTTGCAGTAAAAGTTCGGCTGTTTTTTTTGCTGTATCTTTGTTCATAATCATAGAACAAATGTATAAAGTTTTTGTCAATGAAAAGCCTATTATTATTACTTCTTCTTTACAAGTAAAAAATAATTTCAAAGTCTACCCTTTAAATGATATTGTATTAGACGAAATCATCTATGAATTTAAAAATAAAAATACGAAAGGCATAAATCTTTACACCAATGATTTAGAGATTGGCTGGCATTATTTTTTAAGTCAAATTGATGTTATTCCGGCAGCTGGTGGATTAGTAAAAAATGAAAAAAATGAATTTCTTTTTATATATAGAAATAACATTTGGGATTTACCTAAAGGACAAATTGAAAAAGGAGAATCAATAGAAAAAGCTGCAATAAGAGAAGTTGAAGAAGAATGCGGAATTTCAAAATTAAAAATGATAAAAAAACTTCTTATTACTTATCATATCTTTTATCAAAAAGGAAATAAATTAAAACTTACACATTGGTTTCTTATGAATTCTAATTTTGATGAAGAATTAACTCCTCAAATTGAAGAAGGAATAACAAAAGTAGCATTTATAGAAGAACCAAAAGTCGATGAAATAATAAAGAAAAGTTACGCAAATATAAAATTAGTATATGATTGTTTCAAAGACAGTTAATTTGTAAAAAACATTTTATATTTGCCGACTTAAAATTTACCTTAAAAGATGACTGAATTTATCACAAAGCGCGTTAAAAATATTAGAAATGATGTTTTATCTGGAATTACTGTGGCTCTAGCATTAGTCCCTGAAGCTGTAGCTTTTGCATTTGTTGCAGGTGTAGATCCGTTAGTAGGGTTATACGCTGCTTTTATGATAGGTCTTATTACTTCGATTTTTGGAGGAAGACCAGGTATGATTTCTGGGGCAACTGGCGCTTTGGCAGTCGTTATGGTAAGTCTTGTTGCAGAAGGAAACTCTTTAGGAAGCCCTGATGAAAACTTAGGTTTATACTACCTGTTTTTAACCGTAATACTTATGGGGTTCATTCAAGTTTTAGCTGGAGTTTTTAAACTTGGTAAATTTGTAAGATTGATTCCTCATCCAGTAATGATGGGGTTTGTAAATGGCCTTGCTATTGTTATTTTCTTATCTCAATTAGGTATGTTTACCAACATAGTAAATGGAGAAAAAGTTTGGTTAGAAGGAAATGCTCTTTACTATATGATTGGTTTAGTAAGTTTAACCATGCTTATTATGTGGGGATTACCAAAAATAAAAGCTGCTAAAAAATTACCTGAGGCTTTAATAGCTATTTTAGTAGTTTCTGCAATTGCTATTTTTGCTGGTTTAGATGTTGCAACAGTTGGTTCATTTATTAGAGATGGAGGTGGAAAAGGTTTAGAAGGAAGCTTACCAACTCCTGTTTTAGAAACATTCTCTAAAATTCCTTTAAACCTTGAAACGTTAAAATTTATATTTCCTTATGCACTAATTTTGGCTGCAATTGGACTAATAGAATCTTTAATGACTTTAAATTTAATTGATGATTTAACAGAAACTAGAGGAAATTCAAATAGAGAATGTATTGCTCAAGGAGGAGCTAATATAATCACCGGATTATTTGGAGGAATGGGAGGTTGTGCAATGATTGGGCAATCAATTATAAATATAAAAAGTGGTGGTCGTGGAAGATTATCCGGCATTACAGCTGCTGTTTTCTTGTTAATGTTCATCCTTTTTGCATCTTCTTATATTGAGCAAGTTCCTATTGCTGCTTTAGTAGGTGTTATGTTTATGGTTGTAATCGGTACATTTGCTTGGTCTAGTTTTAGAATTATGAATAAAATACCTAAAACAGATGTATTTGTATTAATATTGGTTTCATCTTTAACTGTTATTTTTGATTTAGCTATTGCTGTAATTGCTGGTGTTATCATATCAGCTTTAGTTTTTGCTTGGGAAAATGCAAAAAGAATTAGAGCTAGAAAACGCATTAGAAAAGATGGAACTAAAGTTTATGAAATTTGGGGACCTCTTTTCTTTGGAAGTATATCTGCTTTTAATAGTAAATTTGATATAAAAAACGATCCTACTTCAGTCGAAATTGACTTTGTAGAGGCTCGTATTTCAGATCATTCTGCAATTGAAGCCATATTTGCTTTGGTTGAAAAATATAAAAATGCTGATAAAAAAATCACTTTAAAACATTTAAGTGAAGATTGTAAAGTTTTATTATACAAAGCTAGTCCTATTTTTAAAGAAGTTATTATTGAGGATATTGATGACCCTAGATATCATTTGGCTGCAAATCCAGAAGAATTCCCAAAACCTCTAGGAGAATATAAGCTTTAATTTAGGTCTAATCTTACTTGAGCAACTTTTTCAATAGATTTGATTACATCTGGCCTTGATTGAATTAATCTTCTCAGGTCATATTTTGTTAGTTCCAACATTTCACAGCGCTTTAAGGCTTTTACCGTTGCTGTTCGTTTTACGTCTTTTAACAAGGCAATTTCCCCAAAGAAATTACCTTGTTTCAAAACTACAGACTTATTTTTATCACTTAAATGGACTTTAACTTCTCCATCTAAAATAAAGTACATAGAATCTCCTACATCTCCTTTTTTCAAAATAACTTGATTTTTAGAAAACCTTTTAATCACCAATAATCGTGCAATTTCAGAAATTGCTCCACTATCTAACTCTGAAAAAATTGGAACCTTTGCAACTAAATTCCAACTAGTAATGTATTTAATTCTTGTTAATTCTTGCGCAAAGCCATTTGCAAGTATCCCTGCAGGTAAAGCAAACATTCCTAACCCTATAATTGATGCAATAGAACCTACTAATTTACCTAATACACTAATAGGAACAACATCTCCGTAACCAACTGTCGCTAAAGTTACAATAGACCACCACATAGATTCTAAAATACTTGAAAAACCCTTCGGATTAATATCTTTTTCTACAAAATACAGAACAGTAGAAATAATAAAAGTTAACAAAAACATTAGGTATAAAGATGCTAATAACGATTTTCTTTCAGTTATAATTACATCTTTAAAAATCACCAAAGCATCAGAGAATTTCGCGATCTTTAAAAAAGTAGCAATTCCGAATACAAATTTAAAAACATTTACATTTTCAAAATCTAAAAACAATAAAAAGAATGGTATTGCTGATATTAAATCAACAGAGCCCTCAAAAGATTTTAAGTAAACTAATAGTTTTTTATAAGAAAAAGCTTCTAAAAAATGGAGTAAAAAATCAATAGTAAGTAAACCAAATAAAAGATATTCTAAAAATTCGGTTTCAGGTAAAATTCTTTTACCCTCTTTTGCACTTTCTATTACAATTAAAGAAGTTGTTAAAACTGATAGCGTAATTATTATGCCTTTATAAAAAGATTTTTCCTTTATTTTTGTAAAGAGCGAAATCATATCTATTTCAATTATAATTATAAAAAGATTTAAACCAAACCTTCATCAATTAAAGGTAATGAACGAACTCTTTTACCTGTAGCATTAAAAATTGCATTGCAAATTGCAGGAGCAATAACAGGAACTCCTGGCTCACCAACACCAGTTGGCTTTTCATTCATTTTATCCATAATCTCAACATGAATTTTTGGGGCATCTCGCATTCTTGTCATTTGATAATCGAAAAAATTATTTTGTTCAATAGCTCCATCTTTTGCTGAAATTTTTCCAAATAAACAAAGAGACATTCCAAAAATTGCAGCGCCTTCTAACTGATTTTTTATATTGTCTTTATTAAGAGCTAAACCACAATCTATAGTCGTCCAAATATTTTCGACTTTTAACTTACCTTCAATTACCGATACTTCAACGGCCGTAGCTATATAGCTATAAAAACTATAGTGTATTGCTATTCCCATACCATAATTTTCAGGTAATTGTTTTCCCCATTTAGATATTTCTGCGGTTTTATTTAAGACATCTTTCATTCGTTTTGAATCATAAGGATATTTTGATTTCCCCTGAATCACTCTATCTTTTCCTATTAAATTTAAATGAAATTTTACTGGATCTATTTTAGCCGCAAATGCAAGTTCATCAACAAAAGAATTATTACCAAAAGCACTATGGATGTGAACTACAGAACGCAGCCAGCCAATTCTTAAATGAGACGTTGCTTTTACATTTTCTAACCTAAAATTATCTAATTGATAAGGATTATTTGTAAAACCTTGATTCAATTCTAGACCAGAAGCGTAATCTGAAATAGGTTTAAAAGATGAAACTATTGAAGGAAAACCAACTCTCTGCAACCAACCTAAAACATTACCATTTTCATCTAAAGCTCCTTTTAAATACTGAGTACTTGTTGCATGATAAAAACTATGTTGTATATCATCTTCTCTTGTCCAAACAACTTGAACAGGTGCATTTATTTCTTTTGAAATTGCGACTGCCTCGACAACAAAATCTGATTTTGATTTACGGCCAAAACCTCCACCTAAAAAAGTAACATTTACAGTAATATTGTCAATTGGAATTTCGAAAAAATGTGCAATTTCTGCCCTTGCTGTTTGCGGATCTTGAACAGGTGCCCAAACTTCTATTTTATCTTTTTGATAAAATGCTGTTGCGTTTGGAACTTCCATTGGTGCATGCACTAAAAATGGAACATGATAAGAAGCCTCAACTACTTTATTTGCATTTTTTAAGGCTTTAGCAACATTCCCTCTACTTCCTGGAACTAATTTACCTTTCTTTAAAACCCTTTCTGCCAAATCCTTATTGAATTCATCAGAATTAAAAGATTTATTATCACCAAAATCCCACTCGATATCTAAATCTAATTTTCCTTGAAAAGCAGACCAAGTATTATTGGCTATAACCGCAACTCCTCCTAAAGCTCCAAAAAATTGACCAATAGGCGGTACTATTCTATCAAGTTGAATAATCTTTTCAACTCCAGCTACTTTCTCTGAATAAGAACTATCAAAACTTTTTACAGTACCAAATGTAACAGGACATCTTGCAATAGAAGCAAATTTTAAGTTTGGTAAACGAACATCTATACCATAAGTTGCTGTTCCATGTGTAAAATCTTTTAGATCTACACTTTTTAAAGTTTTACCTATATATTTAAAATTTTCAACTTTTTTTAGCTGTATAAATTCATCTTTTGGTATCGAAATTTTAGAAGCCTCATCAACTAAATCTCCATAAAATATTTTCTCATCAGTTTGTGTATTTACCACAAAATGATTGACCGCTTTGCAATTACTTTCGGGAACATTCCATTTGTTTGCTGCGGCAGAAATTAGCATCATTTTTGCTGCAGCACCCATTTTGCGCATTGGCTCTAAACGTGTTCTTACACTTCTAGATCCGTCTGTGTTTTGATTTCCGTATTTTTCATCACCTGTTGCTTGTTTAACAGAAATATATTTCCAATCTGCTTCTAATTCATCAGCAATTGCAGATGCTAAAGATGTTCTTATTCCTTGCCCCATTTCTGAACGTGAAGCAATGAGTGTTATATTTCCGTCCTTTTGAATATTAATGAATAAATTTGGGCTAAAACCACCTTTTACTTGAGGTATAAATTTCTTTTTGTCTGATGAAATAGTACATCCTAAGATTATTCCTGATGATGCTAAACCAAATAACTTAACAAAATCTCTTCGATTTATTTTTTGGATACTACTCATGCTAAGTCTTGATTTTTCAATTCAGCTGCTTTATGAATTGCTTTACGAATTCTTGTATAAGTTCCGCATCTACAAATATTATCACTCATGGCATTATCTATGTCATCATCTGTAGGATTATTATTTTTGTTAAGTAAAGCTGTAGCCGCAATTAATTGACCTGATTGACAATAACCACATTGAGGAACATTACCTTCATTCCAAGCTTCTCGTAAGTATCCTAAATTTTCAGATGAGCCTTCTATTGTAAAAATTTCTTTTCCAACTCCATAAGAAACAGGCATACTGCAAGATTTCGTTAAATTTCCATCAATTAAAATAGAACAAGCGCCACATTGTGCAACGCCACAACCAAATTTAGTACCTGTTAATCCTACAACATCTCTTATAGCCCATAACAAAGGCATTTCATCTTGAACATCAACTGAATAAGACTTTCCATTTACCGTTAAAACTTTGCTCACTTTATAGTTTTTAAAAGCTACAATTTACGCAAAATTTAGAACAAAATGCAAACAGGATTTGGAGCATTAATTTCGCTGATAAAAGTTAATTTACCTGTAATAACATCTCTCGAAAAACAAATAATATTATTTGAATCTTGATTTGCTACCAATAAGAATTTATTATCTGGTGATAATGAAAAATTACGCGGATTTGCTCCTCTTACATCTTCAAAACCAACTAATTCTAAAACACCACCTTGTTGATTTACCTTGAAAATAGCAATAGAATTATGCCCTCTGTTTGAAGCATATAAAAATTTACCATCATTTGAAATGTGGATATCTGCTCCTTTAGAATATTCAGAAAAACCTTCAGGAAGCATAGAAATCGTTGAACTTATTGAGTAACTTTCATCAAGTTCTTTAACTAAAGATATTGTGTTATTTAATTCGTTTAAAACGTATATCCATTTTTTATTTGGATGAAAACTTAAATGCCTTGGCCCTGCACCTTCATCCATATTTAATGTTTTCTGTTTTGTATAAACAAGTTTGTTTTCTGATTTGTCAATTTTAGAAAACCAAAGTTGATTTGTACCTAAATCAATTGAAATAATATCTTCTTTATTAGGATGAAACCAAGTTGAATGCGCATGTGGCGCTTCTTGTCTTGGCGTTGTTCCTTTACCTGTATGTTGCTGAACATTCAATAAATTAGACAACTCTCCATCGTTATTTAAGGTTAACAATCCGATATTCCCGCCAGTATAATTGGCTACCAAAACTTCATTTTCATCATTTACCTCAACAAAACAAGGGTGTGCACCTCCAGTTTTTGAAGTATTGATTAATTTTAATGAATCTGGCTCTATTTTATATGAACTAATAAATCCTGTTCCATTTTCATCAACCTCACTCACTGCTAACAGTATCTTTCCGTTTGAAGTTTTTGTTAAGTATGATGGATTTTCAATCTCTGTTTGTAAACCAACCTTTGTTAGCAAACCTTTGTCATCAATTTCATATTTGTAAATTCCTTTACTCTCTTCATTTGTATAAGTACCAACAAAGAATGGAGTTTTTTTAATTTCGATTTCTTTTGATGATTGACAACTCATAAAAACAATTAATAATATTAAGTTAAGATAGCTTTTCATAGGATTTAATGTAATTTAAATACAGGGAGTCTTAAATGCTCTTTTTCGTAATAAGGTGAATTTTTATATATAAAATCTAATTGTAATCTAGGATTTTTAGCAAAAGAGTTATCGTTCTTTACTTTTTCTTCAAATTTATCTTTTAGCGAAGGATTGTTCTTCAAAATATCTTCTGCAATATCTTCAAAAACATAGGAAGAATACCCTTCCTTTTGTTGTAAAATTGTGTCAAAAAAATTCCAGTTAAAAAAAGAATCTGTTGCTTCAGCTTCAAGTGTTTCTAATAAGTAACGAATCCCATTTTGATTTGTAGGAATAAAAATATCCCCTTTTCTAAAGGAAAATTTCTCAATTTTTGAAGATACTTTTGTATTGTAATGTAAGTAGTGGCCTTCATAAGGAGAAGTTCTTGTTTTGTAATCTTCAATATGATTTACCTCTACTGTTAAAATTGTATCAGTTTTAAATCTCTGAAAATCAATTTTATTATTCTTTAATCTTTCTAATACATTTAGCCAACCTTGTGGAATTATATAAGCCTTTGGTATTTTAACTTCTTTGGTAACTAAAAAATTATCATAGTATTTTACAATTTCTTCAAAAGGTTTAGTTTTATCGTAAAATAAACGTTTTCCATTAGTTACTTTACTATCAACTAAATCTCCTTCGAATCCTTTAAAATTTAATTCGCTGTAATTTTTATTATCTACCTCGTAATGTATTGGGTATTTTTCTCTATTGAGAATTTCTTGGGTTTTATTTAACCTTAAGGTTTTAATTTCTGTAGAATTTTTCTCGGTAAAATCTAAAGCCGAAAATAACAACTCATAAGTTTGCTCAACCCTAATCTTATATGGTTTAAGCATATGAGTTTCTACCATTAATCCTAGAGTATGAAAGAGCGTTGTATAGCCTGTAGAATATCTTGGAGAATCAAAAAATTGAGACCAACCTTTTTTAGGTGTTGTTCCCCAAACATTTACATAAGGAGTAATATCAATACCTTTTTGTTTTAAAGATTGCTCTACATCTGGTCTCATTTTTGTATTTAAAAAGTCACCTAATTCTCCACCAAGTTTATTGTGCTGGGTAAACAAATGAGTAATTGCATATTGATAATCTGCGCCATTACTGACGTGATTATCTATGAAAACATCTGGATTAACCGCATGAAATATTTCAGCAAAGGTTGCCGAGTTTTTTGTGTCTTGCTTTATAAAATCTCTATTTAAATCGTAATTTCTTGCGTTACCTCTAAAACCATACTCTTGTGGTCCGTTTTGATTAGCTCTAGAATATGAATTTCTGTTTAAAGCACCTCCAATATTATAAATTGGAATTACACAAATTATTGAATTTTGATATTT
Organism: Polaribacter sp.; assembly: GCA_042091415.1. Classification (GTDB taxonomy): domain Bacteria; phylum Bacteroidota; class Bacteroidia; order Flavobacteriales; family Flavobacteriaceae; genus Polaribacter. Next base: position 68,988 of record JBELHK010000001.1, read on the forward strand.
TTTCTTTAAACTATCATTCTGAACAATATCTCTTAAAAACATCATTGAAGCGTCAATACCATCTGATTCTCCAGGATGAATTCCGTTATTGATTAAAATTCTATTTTTTGAGGATGATTTTATTTCATCTACATTGTAAACTCCTTCATTACTATACACAACTAAATGTAAAGGCTCGCCTGAATCTGTCTGCCCAAAACTAAATAGTGATATTTCGTTGTAGGCTTCAGATAAATCATTATAATAACTAATAACCTCCTCATATTCTGGAGTTTCTTTTCCTTTTGATTTTTCAAAAAGCGTTGTAAAAGTTTTATTTTCATTTTTAGAATTTTGACAAGCAAAAACAAAAATGAAAAATATTAAAGCGTATTTTTTAATCATAAATTATTTAATAAATTTTAAATAGAAATTATACTATTTCACTTTAACTGTGGCAGGTACTAATTTCGTGTAATCTCCATTATTTCTTATTACATCTCTAACAATGGAAGAAGATATGTAAGATGTTTTAGCTGCTGTTAATAGAAAAACAGTTTCTATAGGAGCTAAATCTCTATTTGTATGAGCAATTGATTTTTCAAATTCGAAATCTGCAGGATTTCTTAATCCCCTTAAAATAAAATCGACATTATTTTTTTCACAAAAATCAACAGTAAGTCCTTTGTAGGTTACCACTTTAATTTTAGGTTCGTTTTTGAATGAATCTTCGATAAACTTTTTACGTTCTTCTAACGAGAACATATATTTTTTATCAGCATTAATTCCTATAGCAATAATAAGCTCATCAAAAAGTTTTACTCCTCTTTCAATAATGTCTAAATGCCCTAAAGTAATAGGATCAAAAGACCCTGGGAAAATTGCTTTTTTCATAATATTAATTTATTGCCATTTGTATAGCATTATCAAATAATTGCTCTAAAGAAATACCTGCTTCTTTTGCTTGCTGTGGTAAAATACTCTCTTCAGTTAAACCTGGTACAGTATTCATCTCTAAAAAATAAGGCTCATCATCTACAAATATAAATTCTGATCTTGAAAAACCTCTCATATTTAATGCTTTATATACTTTTATAGCCTCTTCTCCTACTCTACTTTTTTGATTTTGAGTAATTCTTGCAGGAGTAATTTCTTGAGATTTTCCTTCGTATTTTGCCTCGTAATCAAAAAAATCGTTTTCTGATACTATTTCGGTAATAGGTAATACTTTAACTTCGTCTTTGTATTGAATAACTCCAACCGAAACTTCTGTGCCATCTAAAAAAGATTCAATTAAAATAGCACTATCTTCTTTGTATGCAATTTCAATTCCTTCTAAAATCTCTTTTTTATTATAAGCTTTTGATATTCCATAACTAGAACCTGCATTATTTGGTTTTATAAAGCAAGGCAACCCTACTTGATTGATTATAAAATCTAAATCAACCTTATCTCCTTTATTCAAATAAACAGATTTTGCAGTTTTAACATTATACGCTTTCAATACACTTAAAGTATCTCTTTTGTTAAATGTTAACGCCATTTGATAAAAAGGAGCTGATGTATGTGGAATATTTAACAACTCTAAATAACTTAAAATCATTCCATTTTCTCCCGGATTCCCATGAATTGCATTGAAAACACAATCAAAAGCTATTTTACTATTGCTGTTTGTGAATGAAAAATCATTTTTATCAATCTCAAACTCTTGCTCATTATCTAAAACAAACCATTTTTCTTTTAAAATGTGAACTCGAAAAGCATTGTATTTACTCTTGTCTAAATGATTATATACTACATTTCCACTTTTTAAAGAAATATTCACTTCAGATGAGTAACCGCCCATTATTATGGCAATATTTTTTTTCATTAGCTTTAATAATAACTCAAACAAATTTATCAAAATATAAATAGAAACCACAACGTTTAGTTTTTATATATTTGTGCATCTATCAAAAAAATAATCATGAGTATTTTTCAATTCTTAAAAAGTAAATCATTTTTTATCCAAATAGGAATTGTTTTTGTTCTTTTTGTTGGTCTATATTTTATTTTAACTACTTGGTTGAATAGCACAACAAACCATGATCAAAAAATACAGGTTCCCGATTTACATAAAATTACTATTGATATAGCTGAAAAAAAATTAAAAGAAGTAGATTTAGATTTTAAAGTGATAGACAGCGCTAGTTACAATCCGAATTATCCTAAAAAATCTGTTATAGAACAAAATCCAGAAGCTGGAGAATATGTGAAAGAAAAAAGGAAAATTTACTTAACATTAAATCCTTCAAAATACAGAGATATTAATATTCCTGATTTAAATGGGAGAACAAAAAGACAAGCAACTTCTGAATTAAAAGCCATTGGTTTTATTGTTGATACTAGCTATGTTTTTGTAAATGATATTGGTAAAGATGTTGTGAGAGGTTTAAGACATAAAAATGACATTATAAACCCTAATGATAAACTTCCTAAAAACTCAATTATCCAATTGGTTTTAGGAGATGGTAAAAGATAAACTTACATAAGCTATACACTTTGCAAGAAAACGAAAATTTAGAATCTGAAAACGATGATTTGTATGAACATTACAGATTTATCGCTAGTGAAGGCCAAATTCCGCTGAGAGTAGATAAATTCTTAATGAATTTTATTGAAAACGCTACCCGAAACAAAATTCAACAAGCTGCCAAAGCGGGTAATATTCTTGTAAATGATGTTGCTGTAAAACAAAATTATAAGGTAAAACCGCATGACGTTGTAAGAGTTGTACTTGCACATCCGCCTCACGAAAATCTTTTAGTTGCAGAAGACATCCCTTTAGATATAATTTATGAGGATGATGAAGTTATCGTTGTAAATAAACCTGCAGGAATGGTTGTTC
>JBELHK010000001.1:71953-75589 GCA_042091415.1 Polaribacter sp.
ATTTATGAGGATGATGAAGTTATCGTTGTAAATAAACCTGCAGGAATGGTTGTTCATCCTGGTCATGGAAATTATTCTGGTACTTTGGTAAACGGATTAATTCATCATATAGAAAATTTACCAACAAACTCAAACGAAAGACCAGGATTAGTTCATAGAATTGATAAAGACACAAGCGGTTTGTTAGTCGTTGCAAAAACTGAATTTGCGATGGCAAATTTATCTAGACAGTTTTTTGACAGAACTACAGAACGCTTATATTACGCTATAGTTTGGGGAAATATTGAGGAAGATGAAGGAACTATTGAAGGTAATATTGGCCGAAGTTTAAAGAATCGTTTGCAAATGTCTGTTTTCCCAGATGGCGAATTTGGTAAACATGCAGTTACCCATTTTAAAGTATTAGAGCGTTTAACTTATGTTACTTTGGTACAATGTAAATTAGAAACTGGAAGAACACATCAAATACGTGCGCATTTTAAACATATAGGACATACTTTATTTAGTGATGAACGTTATGGAGGAAACGAAATTTTAAAAGGAACGACCTTTACAAAATACAAACAATTTGTTCAAAACTGCTTTAAAGTTTTACCAAGACAAGCTTTACATGCAAAAACACTTGGATTTACTCATCCAAAAACAGGAGAATTTTTACAATTTAACTCAGAAATACCAAAAGACATTTCAGAATGTTTAGATAAATGGCGAAATTATTCTGAAAATTCTAAAAATGAAATAGACTAACAACAACCTGAATTTGGGGCACAATTGTTAACTTTACTTAATTCCGAAATCCGAATTTTTGGCTTTTGAGTTGGTGTTATTCCACAAGCATCTTTCGCGAGGCAAGCTGTTATTTTAGAAGTGAGTAAAAATTTATTTTCATCAAACTCTAAACCATATTTACCAATAGTTTCTTTTCCTTGATACCCTACTTCAATTTCTAAATCATCGAAGTCAAATATCTTTTCAGAAAGTTCAATAATATGAATCAATTTTTCAGGATGTAACCTATGGTTATAATCGTTCTCTTCCCATAACTGAAAATTAATTACTTCTTCTTTTCGAACTTTACCTCCACAATCTATAAAGTTTTTAATGACTTTGCCTACTTCCGTCACATGAAAATGACTTGGCACCAAATTACCATTAGGTAATTGAAAAGAAATAGTAGAAAGATTTTGTAAGTGTATTTTTATTTCTGATAATTTCATAAACTTCTCTTTTGTTTAGATTAAAAAATATCCAACGTTAATAACAATTTACAAAGTTAAAATAATTTAAGCAACGAAACGGCTAAACATCCAATCTGATATTAAAATCTAAATTTACTCCTATCGCACTTAACAACTAAATTGTCAGTGTTTTGCATATTACAGAGTAAAAATCTTTTTTATTTATAAATTTTATAAATACATGCATTGATATTAAAAAAAATTATGTTTGAAAATTTAGAATTCGATTTGTATTTTTAACTTATAATATCATTCGAAATAGTTTTTATGAAAATATTAATATCTCCAGCAAAATCATTAGACTTCAAAAGCAATGTCGAAACCAGCTTACACAGTCAACCAAAATTTTTAGAGCAATCTGCACAATTAAATAAAAAATTAAAAACATTATCTAAAAATAAACTGTCTGAGTTAATGTCTATTTCTGATGATTTAGCAGGATTAAATTATCAACGAAATCAAGAGTGGCAAACTCCTTTTACTCCCGAAAATTCAAAACAAGCAATCTATGCTTTTACAGGAGAAGTCTTTAGAGGAATAAATATAAATACGTTAGAAAAAGAAAAACTGCCTATACTACAAGAAAAATTGAGAATTTTATCAGGTTTATACGGAATTTTAAAGCCTCTAGATTTAATTCAACCTTACAGGTTAGAAATGGGTACAAAACTAAAAATTGGTAGAAATGAAAATTTATACAAGTTTTGGAATGATAACTTAGCGAACTCATTAAACGATGAGCTTAAAGATGATGAAATATTAGTTAATTTAGCTAGTACAGAATATTTTAAAGTACTACCTAAAAAACTATTAAAAGCACCTTTAATAACACCTGTATTTAAAGATTTTAAAAATGGGAAATATAAAACAATAATGATGTTTGCAAAAAAAGCTCGTGGACAAATGGTACGTTATATTATTGATAATAATATTACAACAATTGAAGAGTTAAAAGGCTTTAATATTGATAATTATCGATTCTCAAACGAAATGTCTACAGATACTCAATTATTGTTTACACGTTAATTTTTCATGCGGTGCATTACCCAAACATGTGGTGCAGTAACTGCAAATAAAATTACAAAAACAACTATTGAAAATTGCTCTAATTGAGGAATGAATATATAGAGAATCAACATACTTAATATACTTATCACCCAATAAATAAAAGCTTGTTTTATATAAAACCAGATACTTTTTTTTGAAAAATTACCTGAAATAAATACTACTTGATGTATTATTGATGGTAAAGAATGCCAAAGGATAAAATAGATGGCAAATCCTAAAATTAAGGATGTAGACTTAAAAACTAAAGCAAGTAATAACAAATAAAACAACTCTTTCAATAATTGCTTAGCATCAATTTTCTTTGCAATTAATAAATAACTGTTAGTTAACAAGAATATTAGTAAAGAAAAGGAAAGAGAAAAAGTAATTTGGTTTTTAGTAAAAGAGCCTCCAACTAATTGATCCAGTATCTGATTCACATCATTAAGTGAATTAAAGAAAATAATGGAAAAAATTAAACCGCCGTAACTTATATAATAAAAGAAATTGAAATACTTACTTATATCAACTAATTCTGATAAATGTTCTTCACCAAAATGATAAGCACTAATTATTATAAATAATAAAATTGCCAACATTGGTTTAAACAAATAAATTAATAGGCAAATAACAATAATAGTAATATAAATAGAAAGGTTTTTATAGAACTGTTGTTTTCTTTTATCATTTTTTGAAATAATTAGTAAATCATTTGCTCCATGGAGAATTCCTAGTGTAATTACTAAAAAATAAGCAACCACATCTTCAATAAAATCTCCAAACTGAACACTAAACCACAATAACAAAAACGTGAAAAAAATCTTAAAATTTTGATAATTCGATAAACTAAAGACACTCATAGTGTAAATATATCAATTTTTATCGTTATTTTTGGAATAAGCTTGTTACAAATAGTAATAAAGCAAAACAATAATTACTAACTTAATTTTTTAATCATGAGTTTTTTTCTAAATTTTTTAGCCGTAGCTAAAATGGCAACAGACGATTATGTAGGATTTACATTTTTTGTAGGTTGTATGGCCATGATGGCTGCCTCGGCATTTTTCTTTCTATCAATGAATAATTTTGATAGAAAATGGAAAACTTCAATTTTAGTATCAGGTTTGATTACTTTCATTGCAGCCGTTCACTATTGGTACATGAGAGACTATTGGGCATCAAATGCTGAGTCTCCAACTTTCTTCAGATATGTAGATTGGATTTTAACAGTACCTCTAATGTGTGTTGAATTTTATTTAATTCTTAAAGTAGCAGGAGCAAAAAAAGCAATGATGTGGCGTTTGATATTCTTATCAGTTATCATGCTAGTTGCTGGATATTTTGGAGAAGC
>JBELHK010000001.1:75689-80051 GCA_042091415.1 Polaribacter sp.
TAAATATGGATGTTATTTATAACGTTGGTGATGCCGTAAATAAAATCGGTTTCGGTTTAGTTGTTTATAATTTAGCATTACAACAATCCGCTGAATAAAATCTAAATAAAAATATTTTATTTAAACTCAAGAATAAATTTTATTCTTGAGTTTTTTTATTTAACAATCGGCTAAACCTACAGTTACTGCCAAACCACCTTCAGAGGTTTCTTTATAATTCTTGTTCATATCTTTAGCTGTTTTCCACATTGTTTCAATTACTTCGTCTAAATGAACTAAAGATTCTTTAGGGTTTGTTTCTAGTGCAATTTCTGCAGCGTGTATCGCTTTTATAGCTCCCATTGAATTTCGTTCAATACAAGGCACTTGAACCAAACCTTTAATTGGATCACATGTTAAACCTAAATGATGTTCCATAGCAATTTCTGCAGCTGATAAAGATTGTGAAGGTGTTCCTCCTAAAAGCTCGGTTAAGGCAGCGGCAGCCATCGCAGAAGAAACACCTATCTCAGCTTGGCAACCTCCCATTGCAGCAGATATTGTTGCATTTTTTTTAAAAATACTCCCAATTTCACCTGCTGTTAACAAAAATTTCTTAATACTATTAAAATCTGCATTATGATTTTCAATCACTAAATAATACATTAAAACTGCTGGAATTACACCTGCACTTCCATTTGTTGGCGCAGTAACAACTCTTCCTAGAGAGGCATTTACCTCATTAACAGACAAAGCAAAACAACTAACCCATTTCAAAATTTCTCTAAACTTTACTTCGGTATTTCGAATTGCAGAAATCCAATCATTTGGATTTTCATATAATGAATCTTTAATAAGTTTTTTATGAGTACCATAAGCACGTCGTTTTACATTTAATCCTCCTGGAAGCTTTCCTTCTGTATGACAACCAATGTACATGCATTCCAACATTGTATCCCATATTCTTTTAATTTCAAAATCAATTTCATCTGAAGTTTTTAATTCTAGTTCATTTTTAAAAACAACATCTGAAATTAATAAATTTTCTTGTTCACAATAGTTTTCTAATTGTTTAGCATTATTTATTGGAAATGGAAAATTCTGCTTATTGATTTCAATTTTATTATCTAGATTCGATTGCTCTTGAATAACAAAACCACCTCCAATTGAGTAATATGTTTCTGTTGATATTTCCTCACCTTCTGAAAATCCTCTAAAAGTGATACCATTTGCATGAAAAGGAAGAAAATCTCTATTAAACTTTATAGAGCCTTTCGGAAAGTTTATGACCTTACCACCCTTAAAATGAATTTCTTCTTGAATATTTATCCTATCAATTATTATAAAAATATCTTCTATCGGAATGTATTCAGGGTCAGCTTCACTAAGCCCCAATAAAACAGCTAAATCAGTGGCATGACCTTTTCCTGTTAAAGAAAGAGATCCATATAAATCAATTTTAATTTCATCAATTAAATCGAACTTTTGGTTATCTTTTATTTTTCTAACCCAAGTTTGTGCTGCTCTCCAAGGACCAAGTGTATGAGAACTCGATGGCCCAACTCCAATTTTGAGCATATCAAAAACACTAATAAATTGTGACATTCTTAAAAATTAAAACCTAAAACTAGAGTAAATGTAAAAAATATAGGCTAATGAATTGTATTTTTTTATAATATTTAATTTTAAAAAATTTAAGCCTTCAATAAAGTTTTTATAAAACTACTTTTTAGTGAAATTTAGCAATAAATTTATATTGGGTTAAAGCTATTTTACACCATTAATATCTTTATTAAACTCATCAAGTATAATGAACGGTTTTACTAAATTTCAATGAATTAACTACAAAAAATCTTTTAATTATGTCAATATGTCACTTATATTTTAAATTATTTTAGAAAAATATGACATTTCAAAAATAAAAATCTATTGGCATACACTTTGACTAATAAAAAATGTAAAATCGATATAAAATTTTAATAAATAAATATTATGAGTAAAATTATAGGAATAGATTTAGGAACAACAAATTCATGTGTTTCTGTAATGGAAGGAAATGAGCCTGTTGTAATCCCAAATGCAGAAGGTAAAAGAACAACTCCATCTATTGTAGCATTTGTAGAAGGAGGAGAACGTAAAGTTGGTGACCCTGCAAAAAGACAAGCTGTAACCAACCCTACAAAAACTGTTTATTCTATTAAACGTTTTATGGGAAACAAATTTTCTGAATCTTCTAAAGAAGCGAATAGAGTACCATATAAAGTTGTTCAAGGAGATAATAATACTCCAAGAGTAGATATTGATGGCAGATTATATACTCCACAAGAAATATCAGCTATGGTTCTTCAAAAAATGAAGAAAACTGCAGAAGATTACTTAGGTCAAGATGTAAGTCAAGCAGTAATTACTGTACCTGCATATTTTAATGATGCACAAAGACAAGCTACTAAAGAAGCTGGAGAAATTGCAGGATTAAAAGTAGAAAGAATTATTAATGAGCCTACTGCTGCAGCTTTAGCTTACGGATTAGACAAAGCGAATGATGATAAAAAAATTGTTGTTTTTGACTTTGGTGGTGGTACACACGATGTTTCTATTTTAGAACTTGGAGATGGTGTTTTTGAAGTATTAGCAACAGATGGTGATACTCATTTAGGAGGTGATGATGTAGATGAGAAAATTATCAATTGGTTAGCAGAAGAATTTCAATCTGAAGAAAATATGGATTTAAGAAAAGATCCTATGGCTCTTCAGCGTTTAAAAGAAGCTGCTGAAAAAGCAAAAATAGAATTATCTTCTTCTTCACAAACAGAGATAAATCTACCTTATATTACTGCTACAGCGAGCGGCCCTAAACACTTAGTTAGAACTTTATCTAAAGCTAAATTTGAGCAATTAATTGATGATTTAGTTAAAAGAACTATTGAACCATGTAAAACAGCGTTACAAAATGCTGATTTATCAACTTCTGATATTGATGAAATTATTTTAGTAGGAGGTTCTACAAGAATTCCTGCAATTCAAGAAGCAGTAGAAAAATTCTTTGGAAAATCTCCTAGTAAAGGTGTGAATCCTGATGAAGTAGTTTCTTTAGGAGCTGCTATTCAAGGTGGAGTTTTAACTGGTGATGTAAAAGATGTACTATTATTAGACGTTACTCCATTATCTCTAGGAATTGAAACTATGGGTAATGTATTTACAAAGTTGATAGAGGCGAATACAACGATTCCTACAAAGAAATCACAAGTATTTTCAACAGCTGTAGACAATCAACCTTCTGTAGAAATTCATGTTTTACAAGGTGAAAGAGCAATGGCCGCTGACAACAAAACTATTGGACGTTTTCATTTAGATGGTTTACCTCCAGCACAAAGAGGAGTTCCTCAAATCGAAGTTACTTTTGATATTGATGCCAATGGTATCATTAAAGTTTCTGCAACAGATAAAGCAACAAATAAAACTCAAGATATTAGAATTGAAGCTTCTTCTGGATTAACTGAAGAAGAAATCGAGAAAATGCGTCAAGAAGCTGAAGCAAATGCAGATGCCGACAAAACTGCTAAAGAAACAGCAGAAAAAATAAACGGTGCAGATTCTATGATTTTTCAAACAGAAAAGCAATTAAAAGAATTTGGAGATAAATTATCTGCAGATAAAAAAGATCCTATCGAGTCAGCTTTAGCTGAATTAAAAACAGCACACGAATCTAAAGATTTAGCGCAAATTGATGCTGCTATGGAAAAGATTAATGAAGCTTGGAAAGTTGCATCAGAAGAAATGTACGCAGCTCAACAACAAGCTGGCGGGGCAGCTGCAGGAGCAGACAATCAACAACAAGGTCAACCTGAAGCAAATGCTAATGAAGGTGACAATGTTGAAGATGTAGATTTTGAAGAAGTAAAATAATAGAATTTATTATTAATCTTTATAACTTAAAACGCAATCATATTTAATGATTGCGTTTTTTTAGTTTTTAACGTGAAAAACTATCTCATTATACAAAGACTTAACATGTTTTTTCTCAAAAATTCTACCATTAATTTGTTTAACAAATTCTTTATCGTTAAAAACAATATGACTGTAAACTCCATTTCCCTTCAATTGACTAAAACAAGACTGCAATAAATTTAATTTGTTTTGTTTTTTAAAAAAAGTAAAAGGAAATGTGTTTATAAAATTATCAACTTGATCTGATACATATCTTCTAAAATTAGAAGGCTCGTCATAAATTACCATTAATCTTTTGTCATCAATATTTCTTTTAACATAAGCACAATTTGCACGATTAGCGCCAAAAGAATAGAGTATTGAATCTTGTGACAATCTTTTTAAAATTTCTTTGGTTAAAGAGCCATCTCCTATTCCAAATTGAACAATCTGAAC
>JBELHK010000001.1:80151-88930 GCA_042091415.1 Polaribacter sp.
TTAACATCTCATCAATTAAAATTTACAACTGGGTAAGTGAATTTTTAATTGAAGATATTGTGATTACATCTTTGTTTCATCAAAATAATAAAATCGATGAAACAATTTATAGTATTACTTTTTACACTAAACAGTATTTATATTTTTTCACAAGTTACTATATCTGGCAAAGTAACAGATAATAAAAAAAATCCTGTTATAGGATCAAACGTATATTTAGATGGTACTTATGATGGTGGATCAACAAACGAAAAAGGAGAATTTACTTTCACTACAGAGGAAACAGGCATCCAAACTTTAGTCATCTCTTTTGTATCATTTGAAACCTTTGTAAAAATAGATGATGTTACTAATCTAATCAACTTACAAATAAAATTAAGAGACAACATTAACACCCTAGATGCTGTAAGTATAAACGCTGGTACTTTTAAAGCAGGAGACAAAGCAAAAGTTACTGTTTTAAAACCATTAGATATTGTAACAACTGCAAGTGCATTAGGAGATGTTTTAGGAGCTTTACAAACTTTACCCGGTACTTCAACAGTTGCAGAAGATGGGCGCTTATTTGTTAGAGGAGGAACTGCAGAAGAAACTCAAATTTTTATTGATGGAATCCGTGTATTTACGCCTTATAGCCCTTCACCAAACAATGCTCCAACTCGCGGACGTTATTCACCTTTTCTATTTAAAGGAATTACATTTTCCACTGGTGGATATTCTGCTGAATATGGCCAAGCGTTATCTAGCATTTTAGATTTAACCACTATTGATAAAACAGATCAAGAAAAAACAGAAATACAATTAATGACAGTAGGTGCAGGAATTGGAAATACCCAAATTTGGGGAGAAAATTCATTAAGCATAAATACTTCTTACATCAATTTAGAACCTTACACAGCCATTTTTCCAGATAGAAACACTTGGCTAAAGCCTTTTCAATCTGCAAATGGAGAAGCCGTTTATAGATATAATTTTAAAGATGAATCACTTTTAAAAATTTATGGTGCTTTTAGTTATACTGATTTAGATATGATTCAGGATGATATAAATTTTGATGACGGTTTTCGCTTTGGTCTAAATAATAGAAACTTATACATAAATAGTTCTTATAAAAATAAATTTGGGAATAACTGGAAAATAGAAAGTGGATTAAGTTTTACAAATGATAAATCTACAATTAAAGTTATTGACGATAAAATTAACAATAACCAAAACTCAGCACACTTTAAGCTAAAAATTAGGAAACAGTTTTCAAGTAGATTTAGAATCAGTTTTGGTTCAGAATATTTTATCACAAAGTTTGATGAAACTTATAATACAAGTAATAATCTGTCCTTTGATTATGGATTTGATAATAACTTATTTGCAGCTTTTGCAGAAACAGATATTTTCTTCTCTAAAAATTTGGCTGCAAAAATTGGAATAAGAGCAGAACATTCCAGTTTTTCTGACGAATTTTCAATTTCGCCAAGAACATCTTTATCTTATAAAACAGGAAAAAAATCACAAGTTTCATTAGCTTATGGCCAATTTTATCAAAACCCAAGCAACGATTACTTAAAATTCAATCAAGATATAAAATCTGAAAATGCTTCCCACTTAATTGCAAACTTTCAACATTCTAAACAAGATCAAATTTTCAGAATAGAAGCGTATTACAAAGACTACAAAGACTTAGTAAAGTATGATTCTGAAGGCCCAAACTCTACATCAAACTTTACAAATAACGGAAGTGCTTTTGCAAAAGGAATCGATGTTTTTTGGAGACAAAATGGACAAATAAAGAATACAGATTATTGGGTTTCATATTCATATCTAGATACAGAAAGAGATTTCAAAAATTACCCAACTAAAGCAACACCAAATTTTGCTTCTGCACATAACTTTTCATTTGTTGCAAAACATTGGGTAGAAAAATGGAAAAGTCAATTAGGCTTAACCTATAATTTTGCTTCTGGTAGAACCTATACAAATCCTAATGAACCTGGCTTTTTAAACAATAAAACTAAAACTTATAACTCTGTTAGTTTAAATTGGGCTTATTTAATAGATCAGCAAAAGATTTTATATTTATCTATAAATAATGCTTTGGGTACTAAGAACATATTTGGGTACAATTACAAAAATACTACAAATACAAATGGTGATTTTGATAGGCAAGCCATAGTACCAAATGCAGATAGCTTCTTTTTTGTAGGCTTTTTCTGGTCTATAAGTGATGATAAAAAATCAAATCAATTAGATAATCTATAAATATTATTTTATTAAACTTAGATATATAAAAAAACCAATTCAGTATCAAAAAAATACAATTCGGTATTGTTCTTGCAAAAATGTCTGAGAAAGTTTAGATATTTGAATCATTAATAAAAAATTAAACACAAAAATATAATTATGCAAAAAATAATTTTAATACTACTATTTACATTTACAGGATTATTTTCTACAAATGCACAAGAGGAAAATTTTAAGTTAACTGTGAATATTTCTGGTTTAAACTCAGATAAGGGAAATTTAATGGTGGGTGTTTACAATAAAAAAGAGTATTTTTTAAAAAAGCAATTCAAAGGAAAAATTGGAAAAATTAATAATAAGAAATCGGTAGTTATTTTTGAAAATTTACCAAAAGGAGAATATGCTGTTTCTTTTGTGCATGATGAAAATGACAATAAAAAAATGGACACAAATTTTATTGGAATTCCAAAAGAGGACTATGGATGTTCTAACAATGCAACTGGTTTTATGGGGCCTCCAAAATATGATGATGCAAAATTTCAGTTAACTAAAAACAAAATTATTGACATTAAAATATAAATCTATTCAACTAAAAAAATTATAATGAAAAAATCAATTTTAATAATTGTAATTTTATTTACCGGAATTATTTCCGCTCAATCAAAATATCAAACAGGAATGCAAAAAGCGTTCTCTTATTGGGAAAAAGGAGAAATTATAAAAGCTTCTCAATTATTTGAAAGAATTTCGAAAGCAGAACCTACAAATTGGCTACCTCCTTATTATGCTGCTACAATAGAAATTATTAGCAGTTTTGGATTAAAAGATGAAACAGTTCTTAAGAATAAATTAAATAAGGCTCAAGAATTATTAGATGTAGCAAAAGCTAATTCTGAAAACAATCCTGAAATCATTATTACTCAAGCATTTTTAAATTTAGGATATATTGCTTTTGATGGTCAAAAATACGGAATGACATTATCTGGCAAAAACAATATGCTATATAACAAAGCTTTACAAATTGCTCCGAAAAACCCTAGAGTTATTCTAGGAAAAGCTGAATGGGAAATGGGAGCAGCAAGTTTTTTTGGAAAATCTACAAAACCTTATTGTAATGCAATAAAACAAGCAATTGAATTAGCTAAAGAAGAAAATATCAAAACAGAATTCTATCCAAAATTTCAAATCGAAAGAGCTAAAGAATCTTTAGAAAAATGTGAAAGATCTTAACTTACGAAAGTATTTTACTTACTAGATTCTCTTTTGCCTTTTTATCATCACCAAATAACCATTGTAAGACGTTATCTTCCCAGATTTCGTCTTTTTCTATTTCTGTTATAATGTTTTTTTCAATTGCTAAATCCAAAATTTTCCCTGGATATGAAGATTGTTTATCACTTTCCATTTCTCCTAAAGGATAAGGATCATCTAAGCCCATTAAAACTTGACTTGTGCCTTGTCTTTCAAACATTAGCTTTAAAGAATCTGTATCATGTACTAAAGTATCAAAGAATATATTAGGATGCCCAACTGCTTTTCTAGGATGTGTTTTTCCTTCGAATAAATCTGGTCTTCCATCAAAACCTTGAATACGTCTTCCTAAATTCATTTGAGCTAATTGACCTCCATGTGCAAAACAAGTTCTTATATTAGGAAAACGTTCTTGCATGCCATTTAAAGTAAAAAAGTGATACGCATCTCCACATTGTGCTAACATCCAAATTAAATGAAATCGCCAATTCGTATTTTCTAGCTTTATCATTTTATCTCCATCATAAGGATGAATCTCAATGGCTAATTTATATTTATCTGCCAATTCAAAAATCCGATCGTTTTCTTTATCAAAAACACAACGCCATTGACCAATAGAATCCATAAAATGAGTTGGTAAACACAATACTTTCAAGCCTAATTCTTCAACACAACGTTCAATTTCATACAAAGCTCCGTATATAAAACCAGGATGAACCACAAAACCACAAGTAAATTTTGAAGGATAATCATGCTGAACTTTTGCATTAAAATCATTCTGAAATCGTAATGCTTTTTTCATTTCTTCTAATCTCAAACCATTTCCATACAATTGAGAAAGATTTAAAACAACTGCATGATCTAACTTATTTTTATCCATCCACTTTAGCTTTTCATCTAAGAAAAAACTTGAATCAGTTACGGGTCTTTTCCACCCTTTTTGTAACATGTGTTTGCGCTCATCATCTACCCAAAAAATTTCTTTTTCCTTCATGAATTGAGGAATTTGTTCTGGGTAAGGTAACAAGTGTGAATGACCGTTTATACGTAATTTCCGTTTCATTAATTAAGTTTTATTGGAGCTTCCATTACAGTTCCACAATTATTACATGTACATTTATTTAAATCTTTATAATATTTATCGAAAATAATTGGCATATCTGTTTCTATGTTATCTAATGCAAATTCTTCTCTGTATAAAGGATTTCCGCAATTTTCACAATACCACTCTAAGGCGTCTAACATACCTTCTGAACGCGGATATTCTATAACTAAACCGACAGTATTTGCCTTTCTTTGAGGAGAATGTGGCACTTTTGCAGATAACAGATAAATATCTCCTTCATTAATTTCTACATCTATTTGCTCTCCTTTATCGTCAATAATTTTTAAAACCATATCGCCTTCTACTTGATAAAAGAATTCTGGTGTTTCGTTGTAATGATAATCTTTTCTTGAATTAGGACCGCCGACAACCATAACAATATACTCTCCATTATCCCAAACACATTTGTTACCAACTGGAGGTTTTAATAAATGACGATGTTCATCTATCCATTTTTTAAAGTTTAAAGGTTGTACTAAATTCATGTTAATAGGTTTTGGATTTTATGAATATAAGACTTTAAAATTAATAAATTTTATGTGTTTTTAAATTATCTATTCGATTAACAGCTATAATTAAAGCTAGCAAACTAGTTTAGCCCTGATTGAAGTATTTGTTTGAGCTCTTTTTATTCTTTTTCAGAATAAAAAAGCGAGTACTGAAAGCAGGAAATAGCTTCTAAAAAAATTATAAACTTTTGGTTCTTCCACCATCAACAGGAACATTAATTCCGTTGATATAACTTGCCTTTTCACTTGCTAAAAAAGCAATTGCATTGGCAATTTCTTCTGGTTTTGCAAAACGTTTTGCAGGAGAGGCATTCATCATATTTTTAGAAACCTCATCGATAGAAAGTCCTGTTTTCTTTGATTTATTATTAATGATTTCATTTAACCTTTCTGTTGATGTTGCTCCTGGCAATACATTGTTTACAGTAATACCAAATTGACCCAATTCATTTGCCAATGTCTTACTCCAATTTGCTACTGCTCCTCGTATGGTATTACTTACACCTAAACCATCTAAAGGTTGTTTTACTGATGTTGAAATTACATTGATAATTCTACCAAAGTTAGTTGCTTTCATAAACGGCACAAGCGATTGAACTAAAATATGATTACATTTTAAATGTTGGGTAAACGCTTTTTCAAATTCGACAACTTCTGCATTAAAAATAGGACCTCCTGCAGGACCACCAGTATTATTAACTAATATGTGATAATTCGGATTTGAAGTTTCTATTTTTTGCTTTAATTCTAATGGTTTTGAAAAATCTGCAACTAGGTAACCATGACATTGATTGTCGGCAACTGGTAAATCTTTCAAAACTGCTTTTAACTTATCTTCATTTCTGGCCAATAAAGTAACATTAGCACCTTCTTTAGCGAGTAAAATTGCTGTTGCTTTTCCTATACCTTGTGTACTTCCGCAAACTAAAGCATTTTTATTTTTTAACTGTAAATTCATTATTTAACTGTATTTTATACAAACGTTTTTAGGTTCGGTAAAAAATCGTAAGGCTTCAAAACCTCCTTCTCGCCCAACTCCAGAGTTCTTTTGCCCTCCAAAAGGAGTTCTTAAATCACGTAACATCCAAGTGTTTACCCAAACAATTCCTGTTTGTAAGAGTTTAGAAAAATGCATGGTTCTATTTAGATTGTTAGTCCATAAAGTAGCAGATAAACCATACTTTACTCCGTTTGCAATGTCTAAAGCTTCTTTATCTGATTTAAAAGATATAAGAGTTACTATAGGTCCAAAAATTTCCTCTTGATTTAGTTTACAATTATTGTCGTTTACTTCAATTATTGTTGGCTCTAAATAATATCCATTTTCATGATTTTGAACATGAACCTCTTTCCCACCAAATAAAATTTCACCACCTTCTTCTTCGGCTTTATCAATATAGGTTTTTACCTTTTCTATGTGTTGCTTAGATACTAAAGCACCAATATCTGAACTTGAATCTGAAGGCGGACCTACTTTTAATTTAGATACTTTTTGAATGAAATCTTTTTTAAATTTCTCAAAGATTTTATCTTCTACTAAAATTCGACTACCGCATAAACATATTTGCCCTTGATTGGCAAAAGAAGAACGAACTGTAGTCTCTAACATTTTATCGTAATCGCAATCTGCAAAAATGATATTTGGATTTTTACCTCCTAACTCTAACGAAAGTTTTTTAAACATAGGAGCCGCTATTTTTGCAATTTGAGCACCTGTAGTTGTTCCTCCTGTAAAAGAAATCGCTTTGATATTCTGATGTTCTACAATGGCTTGCCCGGTTGTATTTCCTAATCCGTGTACAATATTTAAAACACCTTTTGGAAGACCTGCTTCATTACAAATTTCACCTAATAAATAAGCTGTCATTGGTGTTACTTCACTTGGCTTTGCAACTACGCAGTTGCCCGCAGCTATTGCTGGTGCAATTTTCCAAGTAAATAAATATAATGGTAAATTCCAAGGAGAAATACAACCTACAACTCCTATTGATTGTCGTAAAGTAAAGTTAACAGCATCTAAGCCTACACTTTCATGACTTTCTGATGAAAATTGTGTAATTGCATTTGCAAAAAAATTAAAATTACTTGCTGCTCTAGGTATATCTACTTGTTTTGCTAAAGCAAATGGTTTTCCGTTATCTTTAGACTCTGCATTTGCAAGGAAATCTAATTTTTCTAAAATTAGATTTGATATTTTGGTTAATATCCTGTTTCTTTCGTCTAAAGTAGTGGAACTCCATTTTTGAAAAGCATTGGCTGCTGCTTGATATGCTCTTTCTACATCTTTCTCAGAAGAATTCGGAATCTCTCCATAAATTTTTCCAGTTGCAGGATTATAATTATCAATCCAACTACCTGAAATAGGCTCTAAAAACTCTCCGTTAATGTAGTTTTTAATTTTCATTATTCTTTTTATAAGCAGTTACTTTTATTTCAATTACTAAATCTGGATGAGGCAATTGATGAACTGCAACTGTTGTTCTAGTTGGCCCAGTTTTTTTATCGAAAAATTCTGCATAAGCTCTATTGTAATCTGCAAAATCATTCATATTAACCAAAAAGGAGGATACATCTACAACATCTTTTAAACTTGCGCCTACTGTATTTAAATTGCGATCTATATTTTCTAAAACCGATTTTGTTTGCAAATAGGCGTCTAACTTTTTAGTTCCCATTTCATCTATTATATCTACACCCGCAATTGTGTTATCTGCTCTTCTTGAGCTCGTTCCTGAAACAAATATAAAATCTCCTACAACTTTTACATGCGGATATGCGCCTCTTGGTGTTACTTTTTTTTCTGACATATTACTATTTCTTTATTTTTCTAAAAAAAAGATTGTTTGATTGACGTTTTAAAATTATTAATACTATTAGTTTGTATCTAAAAGTCAGCAATCTTATTTTCTCTTAAAATCTCTTTTGTCTCTTCCTCTACTCTATTTAAAACTGTTTCTAACTCCTGTTTTGTCATATTTAAAGAAGTAGAAATATTCTTATCTGCAATTAAATTCAACAGTGCCTTATCTTGGGCTCTTCCTCTTATCATTGCTTCATTATAACCGATGTTTTCATTAAATGTAACTAAAGAATATTTAGAAAAATATCGATCAGGAAAGTTTTTCTCTAAATCCATTTCTATTTTTCTTTTTTCTTTAAATAATGGGTCTGCGACATGATCTCTCATTTCATAAAAATTATCAATGGCTAAATCTGCAATTCCATCAGTATCTTTTTTTCTTATTTTTTGATATGTTTTAAAAGTACTTTCCCAACTATCTAAATCTTGATTCAAAACTTCATCGAAAACCAAAACATCTTCGAACGAGGCATTCATTCCTTGACCGTAAAAAGGAACAATGGCATGAGCGGAATCTCCCATTAAAAGTGTTTTATTTTTATAAAACCAAGGAGAACATTTTATTGTTCCAAGCGGTCCTGTTGGATTATTAAAAAACTCATCTTTTATATTTGGAATTAAGGCCAAAGCATCAGGAAATTCTTTCTCAAAAAACTCGGTAATTTTTTCTTCAGTAGTTAGATTATTGAAATTATATTCTCCTTCATCATAACTCAGAAATAAAGTTACTGTAAAACTACCATCCATATTTGGCAAAGCAATTAGCATAAAATCTCCTCTTGGCCAAATATGCAGATGTCCTTTACTTATTTGATGATT
>JBELHK010000002.1:0-35448 GCA_042091415.1 Polaribacter sp.
TAATAAGGGTTTCCGTAAATTAAGGAGTTTTACAGACTTTACCTCCACAAATAATTACCCCCTTACTATAAACTAATCTATACCCCAACATAATAGCCTGTTTAATTTAGTTTTACGAAACTCAACTAACCTCATTTACAAATGAAAAAAATTACACTATTTATTATTTTGTGTATGGCTTGTTTTCAATCACATGCCCAAATAACAAATAACACCGGTCTATTAGGAGAAGATCTTATTTTCTATGAAGATTCAAATGGAGCATTTAGAGATCCCAATGGTATGACTATAACAGATGTGTTAGGAAATGCTAATGTTAAAAGAGATAATCTCTCCCCTACAAATGGAAGTTCAGGTGAATTGAAATATTCTCGACCTTCTGCAACTTATCCGAATGGAAATAGTAATGTTACTCCCAAATCTTACAAGCTAACAGGTAATAATGGTTCAACGAACTTTACCACCGATGTATGGCTAGTAGTAAACAGTGTTGATTTAAGCGATTATGATGGAGGGTTTAAATATTTCACATTTAGCACCTTAACAAGCTTTCGCGAAGATGGCAGCACAAATCTAGAAACAGATGTTGACATATTATATACAACAAACTTCATAACGGGAAGCAACCCAACTGATGAAGGAATTAATTGGACGTCTTTTACTCCCGAACAAATTACACCCGTTGATGACTCAGCAGAATTTGGAGCTGATGGTTTATGGACAACACAACAAATTAATTTATCTTCTATCTCATCAGGAAGTAATTTTGCAATCGCATTTAGAAGACAAACGTCTGAAAATGGGCCAAATCCAAGCGAAACTAACTTTAGTGGTTCGAACAACAGAAATGGTGCTTTTTATATTGCTGACTTAGCATATACAGGCTCAAAACCAAAGATACACATAGCAACAGGTGAATTCTCAGCATTAAATACTAGCGCAACAGGACAGACAAATATTTTTGAAACTCCAACTGCAGCTATCGATTATACTAATTTTACAAATTCTGGAAGTAACAATGCTAAATGGGCAGGTCTTTTTACTTCTGAAACCTCAGTTCCACGTTTAGCCGAACAAGTAATTCCTATAAATGAAGGATATAAATTTAAAGTATCAGATAATTACAATCCTGTAGTTGTAACAGAAATAACCTATAGACTTGCAAATTCGGCAGAAAATAAAGGTGAAGTAGAAGGTGTAAGTGAAAGATCTACTTGGAAGTTTCAAGGTAGTAATAATGATATTGATTGGGATGATATTACTATTGAACAAAAAATATTTGGTGTAAACAATCCTACTGACAGAGTCTTAGATGTTAAATCTAGTAAACCTTACAGGTATTTTAGATTTGTTTTAGCGGTTGCATGGCAACCAACCCAAAAGTTTACTGCACTTCAACAAATTAATTTTACAGTAGCTGCACTTTGGCAAGGAAATACTGACAATAATTGGTCTACAACAAGTAATTGGAACAATGAATCAATACCAACTAACGAAGTAATAATTCCCTCTGGCTTAAACAATTACCCTACAATTACCTCTGGTAATTTAACTACTACAAACATAAGAATGCTTTCTGGAAGCTCATTTATTAGTGATGTTGCTGTACCTGGTAATGTTATATATTACCGAAATTTAACTGTACCAACACCGGGAAATTCGGAAGGCTGGCATCTTGTTTCTGCTCCAGTTTCAGGAGAAACTTATAATACTGATTGGGCTAACTCTAATGGAATAGCTTTTGGTAATTCCCCTAATAGAGCAATCGCTACTTACAATAATGCAGTAGCTTCAAATAATTGGGTATATTCTGACGGAACGACAGCAAATTTCAATACAGGTGTTGGGTATTCTTTAAAAAGGACTAACACAGGAGATGTTTCTTTTACCGGTACGATGAATACAAGTAATATTTCAAATGTTGCTATTACTTCTAACGTTTCAAACTATAATTTAGTTGGTAATCCTTTTACAGCTTATATAAATAGTAAAACATTCTTAGAATTAGCTAGTAACTCCAATATATTGGAATCTGAGGCTATATGGATTTGGAATCCTTTAACTAAAAATTACGAGGTAAAAATGTCAGGAGATGAAACTCCTTTTAAAATAGCTCCAGGACAAGCTTTCTTTGTAAAAGCATCATCAAATGGCAACTTAACATTTAATACAGATATTCGAAGTCATGAATCTACAGATACTTTTTTCAAGGGAGAAAGTTCACCCAAATTCACTTTAAATATAGTAGCAGATGACATAGAAAGATATACCAAAGTAAGATATCTTAATAACGTAACAAAATCTTTTGATAATGGCTACGATGGAGAAACTTTTACAGGCTCTACGAATCTATTAGACATATATACTAGATTAATTGAAAATGATGAAGACAAGAAATTTCAGGTGCAATCAATACCAAATAAAGATTATGAAAACATGGTAATTCCAATAGATTTAGTCTCATCAACTAAAAGAGAAGTAACTTTTTCTTTAAACGCTAGTAATATTCCTTCTGGTTATAACATTTATTTAGAAGATAGAACCAATAATACTGTTACACTTTTGAGTGATTCAAATGCTTCTTATAAAACAATGATAAACGAATCTGAAACGAATGGTCAATTCTTTATTCATATGAAAACCTCTTCTGTTTTATCGACAAATGAAACTCTTTTAAATAGTATTAGAATTTATAATAAAAGAAATAACACTATACAAATTAACGGTTTAACAGGAGGAAAGGCTGTAATTTCTATATTTAATTTATTAGGTAGTAAAGTTTTTTCTAGTAGCTTCGAAGCTTCAACAAGTAATTCTGTAAATGTACCTAATTTATCTAAAGGAGTTTATGTTGTTAAGTTAAAAACAATGGATGGTGAACTGAATAAAAAAATTATTTTTGAATAGTTTTTAAGGAATTAAAATTTTATGAAACAAAATAACAAGACACAAGAAATCACTCGAAAAGAGGCAATAAAAAAAATAAGTTCTTATGGAAAATATGCTGCTTTAACAGCCTTAGGGACGTATTTTATTTTAAGCCCTAAAAAATCTCAAGCTCAGAGTCCACAAGATCCTGGTACGGGTTTTTAAAGATGGACTTCACTATAAGAAATTAAAAAATGAATATTTACAATAAATAAAATCAACTAATAAAAAATCATTCAAAAAAAAGTCTGAATTTAAAATTATGATTAAAGAAATTAAGTTTTTTCAGTTGATTTTAGCTATCGTTTTACATCAAAGTTTGATGTCTCAAAATCCGAGTGCGCTTTATCAAAATTGGGTAGAATCACAAACTAATAACACAACACCTATTCTACCTACTTTTAGTTACGCAGGATACCATAATGGCGAGAATGAGTTACCAAAAGTTTTAACGCAACAAGTTTATGATATCACAGATTATGGAGCTATCGCAAACGACGAAATATCGGATAAATCTGCCCTAATTGCTGCAATTTCAGCTGCAGAATCTAATCCGAATGGAGGTGTTGTTTTTTTTCCTAAAGGTAGATTTATAATAAATGAAGCTAGCACTGATGATATTAGTGAAGTTATAAGAATATCCAAAAGTAACATTGTTCTAAAAGGAAGTGGATCTGGAATTGATGGCACTGAGCTATATCAAAAAGACAATACTGAACACCCAGATATGGCAACTAAACCCTGGGCTTGTCCATATCTAATTCAATTTACAAATGGTGAAAACTCAAGTAATGACTTTATAACTAATGTAACCGCAAATGCCTCAAGAGAAACATTTACGGTTGAAGTTTCTAATACTTCTAATATTTTAGTAGGTCAATGGATAGAATTATATGTTGAAAACAATGATAGTAATTTTGTTGCTGAAGAATTAGCCCCTTATTCTACATCAGATTTTTTTGAACCTAATAACTTAAAGATTGTTAACAATGGTGTAAAAGTAAGAGAAGTTCATAAAGTCGTTAGCAAAACAGCCAATACAATTACTTTTAAAGAACCGTTACATAAAGATATTAATGCAAATTATAATTGGAAAATCAACAACTTTAAAGCTTTAGAAGAGGTTGGCATTCAAGATCTAACCTATATAGGCGGATACACTTATAATTTCTTACACCATAGAGCTCCACAAGAATTATATCCTAATGAAGAAACTAACGGACCGCATGCCTATTTAAGTGATTCTGGTTGGAGTGGTATTCAATTTAACCATGTAGTAAATGGATGGATAAAAAATATAGAATTTAAAGCAATGTCTAGAGGTGCAGATTTTAAATTTTCTGCAAATTGTTCTGCAATCAATAATACATATACGGGTAATCCTGGCCATAATTTTATTTCTACAAATGCTGCTACAGGTTGTTTTATTGGCAGTAATTTAGATAAAACCTCAGGAGTTTGGCATGGAACTGGTGTAAGCGGCGCTTCTATCGCTAATGTTTTATGGAGAAATGAACACCCTAACAACGGTAATTCTGGGTTAGAAATACATGCAAGTCAGCCAAGATCTACATTATTCGATGCTTGTAAAGGCGGTATGTTTTTTAATCAAGGAGGCTCTTCTGGCTCTTTACCAAATCATTTAAAGCACTTGGTTTTATGGAATTTAGATGGCACTTCTTATCAACAAACAAATGTGAAATCTTGGAGACCTGTTTCAGAGACTAAATTCACCAAATTTTTAATGCCAATTATCTCTGGGTTAAAAGGATTTACAATGTCTACAGAGGCAAATCAATACCAAGTAAACGAGTCTGAAGGAATACATGTAGATGAAACATCTTTGTATGAAAAACAGTTAGAATACAGATTAGGATATTTACCGGATTGGGTAAATAATACTCCTAAAAGAAAAATTTTATATTCAGAAGACTTTAGTAAAAATATAACCAGAGGATTTACAATAAAAGTGATTAATAATGGCGGGCATCCTGATGGAACACAACTTATGAAATATGTTGGAGATATTCCAGATTTATCAGATAGTAATAATCTTTTTTATGAATCTACAGATAGAGAAATCTACAGAATTCCAAATGGTACTGCTAGAAATCAAAAAGCAATAAGTATTTCAGGCACCAAAAATAGCGTCAACTATCCTGTAAATGCATATGCTGTTTTTAGTACATTAAATTTATCTAAAACAAATACTTTAAGAGATAATAATGACAATTTTGTGTATGCTACTTTTTGGACACAGAGAAGATATGCTGATGGAAATATTGCAGATATAACATTAGAAGTTTCTACAGATTATTCAGGCTCTGTATTAAATGCAAATTGGACAACCTTACCCCTTTTATCTGGTAAAATCAGTAATAATTCTGACAATAGAAACTATGTAAAAGGGATTGTAGATTTAACTTCTTTTGCAAATGGCACTAATGGCGATAATATTACGCTTGCAATACACTATAAAGGAAGTAACTCTAGCTGGTCTAGTTCCAACAGAAACGGAACACTTTATATATCAGACCTACAATTTATAACGCAAGAAACTGAACTTATTGATTATTGGTCTGGAAAAATGGATTCTAATTATACAAATGCGGCAAATTGGACTGAAAAAGCAGCACCAACAGGAACTACAAATACCATTAAAATTTCTTCAGGATCAAATAACTACCCAAATACAAATAGTAATTTAACTGCTGAAAGTATAATATTAGAACCTGGTACTTCATTTATTGCTGATGCCCCTATTTCTGCAAATATTACTTATCAAAGAAATTTAGTTACTCCAATAGAAACGGGTAATTTTAATATAGACAGTTTAGCAGGTTGGCATTTAGTTTCTTCGCCTGTAAGTAATGAAAGTTTTAATTCTTCTTGGGCAGACGCTAATAACATAGCAAATGGTACTGGTTCTCATAGAGGAGTTGCCAATTACATAAACTCTGTTGAGAATAATAACTGGAATTATTTTAGCGATACTGAAACTCCTTTTAATACTGGGCAAGGATACTCTATGAAAAGAAGCTCTACAGGTAAAGTTTCTTTTTCAGGAACAATGAATACCAATAATATTACAGATATTCCTATTACAACAGGAGTAACAGGTTATAATTTAATTGGTAACCCTTTTACAGCTTATGTTAATGCTACAAGTTTTTTACAGTTAGCACAAAATACAAACTTACTAGAGTCAGAAGCAATTTGGTTATGGAACTCTGAAACTCAAAATTACGAGGTGAAACTTTCTGGAGACGCAAATCCGTTTAAAATAGCTCCTGGTCAAGGATTTTTTATAAAAGCTGCATCTAATGGAAACTTAAGTTTTAATACAAATATGCGAAGTCATCAATCTACAGATACATTTTTAAAGTCAGCAAATACATTATTTCCTGAAGTGACTTTAAATGTTACTTCTGATGAAATTCAAAGATTTACAAAAATTCGCTATTTAGATAATGTTACGAAATCGTTTGATAACGGATTTGATGGAGAAACATTCGTAAGAAACACTAATAAATTGGATGTATTTACACATTTATTAGAAAACTCAAAAGGAGCTAAATATCAAATACAATCTATACCCAATTCAGATTATGAAAATATGGTAATTCCTATAGGTATTACTTCAAACAATCAAAGAGAGATTACATTTACTGTAAATGCTAACAATATTCCTATTGGTTATAATATCTATTTAGAAGACAGAGTTGATAACATAATTACCAATTTAAGTGATGAAAACGCTTTATATAAAACTAGAGTTAACACATCTGAAACACTAGGACGTTTTTATCTTCACATGAATACATCAGATGTATTAAGTACAAAAACCAATGATCTAAGCAGAATTCAAGTTTATAAATCTGGAAAATATATTTTAAAAATTATTGGATTAGAAAATGATCATGCAAACATATCTATATTTAACACCTTAGGATCAAGAGTCTTATTTAAAAAATTAAATGGCTTACCAAATAAAGAAATCAAATTACCTAATTTACCTTTAGGTGTTTACTTCGTAAAAATAAAAACTAAAAAAAGAGAGATAAAAAAGAAGATTATCATGGAGTAGTATCACTAATTATTAACTTAAAAACTAAAATTATGCAAACAAAACATTTTTTTAAAACGCTTTTATTATTCAGTATTATTTTATTCTTTTCAAATTGCGAAAAAGATGAAGCCATTTTTGAAGATCCTTTACTAATAGAAAATAATTCAGAAAGTACAAGTCCTAAAGCTGTTTATGGTGATCGTAATATATGGTTTAGTAATTGGGCAAGCGGAACTTATTGGTACAATAGAATGGTTGCAGACTTTGGTAATGTTTATGGTTTGAGTAATCCTGAAAGAGATAGACAAACAGTACAAAATAGTAATTTAAAAGTTAAACTTTTAAAGGATGAACTTACAGGTTATGGTGGTATTACAGCATATGTTAACTTAGATGAAGCAGATGAATATACTTTAGAATATAAAGTTAAATTCGAAGATGGTTTTCAATGGAAAGCTGGTGGAAAAATACCAGGTTTAGCTGGTGGAACTGCAAATACAGGTTGTAATAAAGCCACGGGAGATGGTTGGTCTTTTCGTGTTATGTGGAGAAATTTCTTTACAGAAAATGGCAATCAACCTTATTTAGAACCTTACGTTTATCATGCAGGAATGCCAGGTAATTGTGGCGATAACTTTAACTCAGATAATAATGATAATATTAGATACACAATAACCACTAACCAATGGTACACAATATTTATAAGGGTTAAAATGAACACTGGCGCAAATAGTGATGGAGTATTAGAAATGAAAGTAAATGGAACTACTGTCTATAATAATACATCATTTAAATGGGTAACTCAAAATTCAGGAAGAAACATAAATAGGATATTATGGAGTATTTACAGAGGTGGTTCTAGTGATAACTATAAGGCTTCAGAAGACAATTATATACTATTAGATAATGTCAAAATAAATAAAATATAATTTTTACATTAAGTACAACTTTTTCTTTTTTTGAATAAGGTCTTTTTCTTTTTATTGATTGTATCAATTCAATTTTATGCACAGCATAAAGAGGTAAAACCAACTAAATTTTCGAATAATCTGTCTTTTTCTTCTGGTATAGCCACAGACTATTTAACATGGAATATTTCTGGAAATTTAGCTGGTGAAAATCCTAATGTATTATCTGAACTTGAATGGAAAAACTTAATTGGAATTAACTTTACAGTTAATTTTGAGACTTGGTATAAAAACTTCGGAGTATCAATAAACTACTCAAATGCTAAATATTTTAAAGGTGATGCAATTGATACTGATTATACAGAAGACGATAGAATGGGAGTTAATTTCTTCTCAAAACTAGATGCAAAAGACTCAGAAGCTAATCAGCTTGAATTAAAAGTAAATTACAAGCTTCTAAAAAAGGAGAATTTTGTTTTAATATTGGGTATTGGCTATGCATTGTTAAATCAAAATTTTAAACTAAAAGACAATTCATCATTAAATAGTTCTTATCAACCAAAATGGCAAGGATTATTACTAAACACAAAAGCTGAATTTGAATTGAATAAGATAAACATATATCCTTATGTAAGTTATTTTCAACTTGATTATACTGCAAAAGCAAATTGGAACTTAATTGCTGATTTTAAACAACCCGTAAGTTTCGAACATTTTGCAAATGGTTTTGGCTTAAAAACAGGAGTACTTTTAGAGTGGCAATTATTGAAAAAACTTTATCTGCAACTCAATTATTTTTACCAATATTCAAGCACAGGAAAAGGTTTTGAAAAATTATACTTAATAGATGATTCAGTTAAAACAACAAGGATTAATGATGTAACAAGAAGAAATCAGTTATTAACTTTAGGGCTTAATTTTAAAATATAAGTTTGCCTTAATTAAGAAGATTATTGAAAGACTATTTACCGTTTTATTTGAAGGAGTTTTTTTAAAAGAAATTATCATCCAGAATAAAACATCTGATAAAATAGAAAGAGAACAAAAGTTTTAAATTGATCTAATTTGTTTGCTTTTACTCTACTTTTTCTTTAAAAATTGTTTTGTTGCTAATAATATCAGATACTTTATAGTAAATGATAAAAAAACCTCCTAATGGTATTATTACATACACTAATGCTAGAGGAATTTTTAAAGTCGTAGAATATTTATGAAGAATAAAATTATTGTAAACTAACCATAAACCCCAAACGACCAAGATGGCAAAACAGATAATTACAATCAAAAAATTAATAAATCGTTTTAATTTTTTCTGTTTTTCTTTACTCAATCTATTTGGTAGTAATTCAATTACTATATCCATTTCTTTACCAGATACATATGCAACGCCTAAAACACTAGCCCATATCATTAAAAATCTAGCAAGTTCATCATTAAAAATGCTTGGGTCTTTCAAAAAAAATCGTGTAAAAATTTGCCAAAAAATATTTATTACCATTGTTATCATAACAATGGTGAAACTAAATCGTAATATTTTATCAACTTTTTTTCTGAATTGCATTATTAAATTAGATTTCTAAAAAAATATCTTTATAAAAATGATTATTCTAAAACATTAAAAAATTTCTATTACGCAATGCAATAATTTATTTTAAAAAATTACTTTATAATGAGTAAGTTTAGGGGTATACTCAAAAATCTACATCACGCAATAGAAATTATTTTACAACTACAAAAACTACTTACTTTAAAACTATTTTTTTATTAATTGTTTTGTTAGAAGAAGTTTCAAGTCTTAAAATGTACATCCCTTTACTAACAGAACTTACATCAATAGTTTTTGTATTATTCGTTTTAAGAATTGTTTTACCCAATAAATTAACTATAGATGCACTTTTAATATCGGCTGAACTGTTGTTAGATATGTTTAAAATAGATGTTGCTGGGTTAGGATATACTGTAACATCAGAATCTAAAGAGATATCGTCTGTTGATAACGTTGAATTTTCTGCAAATTTAAAATCAGATAAGTTCCAATTACCATTTCTATTAGCTGTTGCTGAAAAGGTTCCTTCATTTTTGTATACAGCTTTAAAAGCAACAGCAAATTTATCTGAACCACTCTCTGCAATAAAAGAAGAAAGATCTACATATGATAAAGCCCAGTTACCGTCATTATAAAAAGTATTTGTTACATCACCAATTGTAGAAGTAATATCTGTCCAATTTACTGTAGAAGGATCTGTTCCGTCATCATAGTTCGTAGTCGCTAATAACTGAACTGTTGGCTTTTCTGTTCCTTCGTTAAATCTATTTCTTGATGCAAAAGATAAAATAAGATTACTTAACGAAGAGATATCTATAGCCTCTGTTACTAACCAAAGATCAGCTTCAAAATTTCCATTACCGTTATTACCTATGAGGTTAACACTTTTTAATTTTCTTTCATCTCCTCTAGGAATATTTGTTGCTGGTCTAGTATATCCTAAAACAGTTTCTGTAGGAACTGCATCAACTCTTTTTATTAAATTTGCTTCTGAAACATTTCCCGGATTTGAAGTTATAAATTTTGTAAATCCAGAATTTCCATCAAAATTAAAATCATCGTAGTAAACTGTATTTTCTTGAGCAAAATATGCTTGGGTGAAAAGTAAAAAGAATAAGTAAAATGTAATTTTTTTCATTTGTATAAATTTTTAATTTAGTCTATCAAAATTACATAAACTGTAAAAAATAATATGGTACAAATCATTACAAAAAAGGGGGTATACTGTTAAAAAAAATACTCCTAAAAGATTTAAAAAATCATAAAAAACTGTTTATATGTCGATTACAATTATTCTACACTAAAAAATATTATTTAAAAAATTACAATTATCAAAACACTCTTTTTAAATAGTTTAAAATAAAAATACGGCACTTATAGCCGTATTTTTTTATTATATACAACTCTAAAAAAGAGTCACATTAGTGATTATTATTTTTTGAATTAAATCAATAAAAAGAAATTTTCATCAACTAATTATTAGTAAGGAATTACATCGCTATATTTTTTATTTTGATACCAAGGATCATTTGTTTTCTTTAATAATTTTGATAATTCTGCCAATAGTTCTGATGCTACTTTTGGTTTCTCAGAAATATCAATCTTATTCAATTGGTAAGGATCTACTTTATGATCATAAATATATTTCAATTTCAAACCCTCTTTGTTGTCTTTAGCTTTTTTATATTCAGTTAAACAAAGTGTGTATCTTTCAGTTAAAACTCCTCTAGAATTACCTAACATTAATAAACTAGCCTTTGGCTTTTTTACTTCGGTTGTATTTTTATCAATCAAAAAAGAAGAAAAATCTGTTCCTTGTATTGATGATGGTATATTTTTCTTTAAACCAGATAAGCCCATTACTGTGGGTAAAACATCTGGTACACTTACTAATAAATCTGTAGTTCTTGATTGTAATCTTTCAGGCCAATGCACAATAAAAGGTATTGCTGTCGACTCTAATTCAATTACATTTTTTCCTTTTTTTCCATGGCTACCTAACATTTCTCCATGATCTGAACTAAAAATAACTATTGTGTTATCTAACTCGCCAATTGCCTCTAATTGATCTAGAACTTTACCAATATAAAAATCTACACTAGTTACAGCTCCAAAATAATTTCTAGCATGATTCCCTGCCTCAAAATCTGCATTTTCTCTTACTACTAACTTGTCATCAATCTTTGGATATTTATTGGTATTATAATACTTATTTACCATAGTCATATCTGTATATTTATCTCCCCAAGGATTATGAGGTGGATTTAATGACCACATCATGAAAAATGGTTTACTCGTATCTCTTTGATTTCTATTATTTTTTAAATAATCAATAATTACGTTAGACTCACTTTCTGGCGTATATTTTTTAGGGAGATGAACTTCTCCATCCTTTTTACCATCAATTGTATAAGGATCATTTGAAAAAACAAAAGGATTAAAATGACTGTCTTTTACACATTGATAAAAATACTCTATTCCATGACGTCTTGTTGGTGGAATGTATGTATCGTATTCATTTAAATGTTTACCTCCAGGTGATTTTGTAGTACCTACATAATTTCCTGCACTATCAAATTCTGGAGTGTTTTCTAGCCAGTGTACTTTACCTATATAAGATGTATTATAACCAGCTTCTTTGAATAAACTTGTCATTGTTGGAATATCATCTTTTAAAGAGTCATCTCTACCAGCTCTACAGTTTCTCCAAATTCCACTTTGTTCAGGATATACTCCTGAAATTAACATACCACGATAAGGACTACATAATGGATAATTACTCACTGCATTAGTAAAAACAATTCCATTTTTTGCAATCTTATCTATATTAGGAGTTATAACAGGGTCTGGTTTGCCAACAACTAGATTTTTATAAGGCTCTTTAGACCAAAAACCAGCACTATATCTTCTTAATTGATCAGGAAAGATAATTAATACATTTGGTCTTTTAGTAATAGTTACTTCTGTATTACTTGCTGTATTTTTTTCTGCGGATGACTTATTTGTTTTACAAGAAAAAATGAATACTGATAAACATAAAAAGAAATATTTGAATTTCATTATTAAGGACTTTACTATTCAACAATTGTTAAGAAAGAAGCTACTTTTTTACTTTTTTCTTTACTCGGCATCATAGCAGAAGTTTTATTAAAATCGTTATTTAATAAAGCTAGAGTAATTACATTAGTTTTAGATTCTTTTAAGTGATTTTTTAACTGGTTTACATCTAAATCTATACTAACTTTTGTGTGTTTTTCAGTAGCTGGTAAAGACTTAGTGGCAAGTAAATTACTTATCTCTGGCTTATTGTTAAAAGTAAGTTTACTTTCACTCCAATTATTAGTTTTTGTTGCATAAACATCTAATTGAAAAGAATTTCCTGGTGCATTTTTATCATAAACTTTTACAGGAATATGTAATGTTATTTTTGATGCTTGTTTTGCTTCTTCAGGAAGTTCAAACTTTAAATAAGTTGTTCTAGCATATTTAGTTGTTTTCTTAGAATTAAAGACCTTTAGTTGTTTCGAATCTTCAACGCCTAATACTGCATCAGATGTATTACCTCCTTGAACAAAAGCATCCTCTAAAACCATTATTTTTTCTTGTCCATAAATATTTACAGATAGAACCGCAATAAAGATTGATAAAACTATTTTATTCATATTTTTCATAAAATTAAAATTTAGTTGTGTTGTTTTTTTATGTTTTTAATCCAATTAGGTAACTCACCTAATCTTAATTCTAATTGTGCTTCGAATAACGATTCTGGGTTTGCAGATTTACCAATATCTTCTAAATACTCTACTTGATCTTTATTAAATGTTGTACCTGAACCATGAAAACCAACAATAATTGGCGGTACGATTCTCCAATACCAGCTGTCTGTAGCCACAAACTTGAAGTCTTCTTCTGCTTCATCTATTTCATTGTAATTCCACAACACCAAATACCTTCCATGATTTGGAAGATTTGATAAAGCTCCTCCAGCTCTACCTTTCATAAAACCACCTTCTACGTTATCAATCAATGTATTTCTTGGTTGAGAGGCATGAGATTCAAAAGATGTATGTTTTGCATATTTAGATCTCCAAATTACAGTGTTTATATTACTTCCTCCAGCAACACCGAAAGAATGAAACATCCCTGCTGCATCATTACTATTTGCAATTAAAATACCTGTAGAACCTGCCGCATAAAGTGCATTATGTCCAATATTTCCTTCAACAAGAACATTAATAGCTGTTGATGAAGCAGAAGCATTAAAACTCGCAGCTCTATTTACATTTTTAAAGGTGATATCTTTCATCCAAGAATTAACAACATGACTGATTTTTAAGATACTCCAGCCACCATCGTGAATTGCGTTTTTATGATGTTTAAAATTTTCTTTCCAGTTTCCTTCTAAGGTTAAATTTTCAAAACCAACATGATGTAAATGATTAAACTCACGAACACTCCAATTGTATTTAGCTTCAATAGAATAATATAATGGCTCAACTAATGTAATTGTATTGCCTTCAACACTTGCTACTTGATGATGTTCGTTAACTTTAACTCCTTTATTTATTATATTTTTCCATTTTGGTTCAAGTTTAAGAGGATATAGATCCTGTTTTACAAAATCCTTATCATTATTTAAAACCTCTATGGTAATCCAATCTCCCTTTTTTATTTTAGAAGCATCATCTACTTTAATTAATTTTGTTTCTCTTTTTGCGTCTTCTACTATTTTTGTGATACGTCTTCCTTTTGTTTTAGTATCTACTTTTATTGCGCTTGGACTTGTCCACAGTTTCTTTGGATCTTTAGCAGGTAAATAATTTTCGAAATACAAAATAGATGCATCTCTATCTTCACCTCTAAAAACTATTTTAGAAGCTTTAATATTTATAATACTATTATCATCTGAATCTGTATTTATATAATACTTACCTTTTGGAAAATAGATAATTCCTTCTCCGTTTTTAGTTGCTGCAGCAATGGCTTTATTTATTGCTTCTTTATCTGAATTTGTATCATTAGGGTTTGCACCAAAAGAAACAACATTAAATAATTTATAATTAACTGTAGGTATTTCAACTTCACTATACTTATATCCTGAATAAGAGAAATCTGGTAAAATAGGTTCTGTATTATTTTGCTTGGCTCTTTTAAAATTATCCCACAACGTTTCTTTTTGAGCTTTACAATTAGAACATATTAAGGATATAAAAGCGAGAAGTGTTAATCTTTTAATCATTTGTTATTAAGTTCATTTTTTCTCATTAGAGCCTCTACGTAATAATAATCTGCATAATTAAGCGGAACATCAATTTCATTATTATGAGGTATACTACCTACGCTATGTTTTAAAATAAAGTTATTGTTTTCTCCAATTTTAGCAGTATAATTCTTAGATGCTAAAGATTTGAATACTTTATCTATGTAGTTAGAGTAATTATTCTCTGAATATTGTTCTAATTCTAATAATGCAGATAAAGTAACAGTTACTGCAGAAACATCTCTAGGTTCATTAGGTATGTTTGGCGCATTGTAATCCCAGTAAGGAATTCCGTCTTCTGGCAAACCTTTATAATTGATTATAAAATCTGCAATTTTCTCTGCTTGTTTTAAATATTTAATATCCTTTGTATATCTGTAACAAACTGTATAGCCATACACACCCCAAGCTTGACCTCTTGCCCATGCACTTGAATTTGCAAAACCTTGTGCTGTTTGTTTACTTCTAACTTCACCAGTTTCAGGGTCGTAATCTACTACATGAACAGAACTATTGTCTGCTCTAAAATGATTTTTCATTGTAGTGTTTGCATGTTGAATAGCTATATTTTTAAATGTATCATCTCCTGAAAGAATACTTGCTTTGAAAAGTAATTCAAGATTCATCATATTATCAATAATCACAGGAAATTTCCAATTTCTTTTCGATTGCCAACCTTTGTCTACATTCCAACTTTTTATGCAACCCACATCTTTATCAAATCTTGTAATTAAAGAATTGGCTGCAGTTATTAAAACATCTTTATGTTGCGGATTTTTCGAAATTCGATATCCATTGCCATAAGAACAATTAAAGATAAAACCTAAATCATGATTTGATGTAAACGTCTTATGATTTTCGAATGATTTTTGAATTTTCTCAGCAGCTATTCTATATTTTTCGTCTTTTGTATATTCATATAAATACCAAAGAGTACCAGGAAAAAATCCTTCTGTCCAATCGAAACCATCTCTAGTCCAATGAATATGTCCTTCTTTATTTACAGTTCTTGGAATTTTATTTACTTTTTGTGAATATTTTAGTAATGAATCAATTTGTTCTGATGCATTATTTAGTTGATTTTTATAAAAATC
Organism: Polaribacter sp.; assembly: GCA_042091415.1. Lineage (GTDB taxonomy): Bacteria > Bacteroidota > Bacteroidia > Flavobacteriales > Flavobacteriaceae > Polaribacter. The sequence continues at coordinate 15,806 of JBELHK010000002.1, forward strand.
AGCTTTCTCATCTAAATTTGTTAGAGAAGCTATTTCTGTCTTTTTTGTAGGTTCTATATTCTTCTTACAAGATATAGCGAATAAAATTACTAAGACTGCAATTATTTGTTTCATGTATTTTAAATTTTTAAAGTCTACCAGTTAGATTTTTGGTCTAATTTGTCATTAAGCTGCACCTCTTGAAGTGGATAAGGGAGTGATAAGTGCTTTGTTTCATCAAAAAACAAACTAGGCCTTAAAAAAGCTTGATGATCACCATTAGTAGGGCTGTAATTAGGATTTCCTTTAATACTTTGTTCTAAAAGTTCTAGTTTTTCTCCTAACAACTCCCAACGAATTAAATCGTGCTTTCTTAAACCTTCAAAAGCAAGTTCTCTAAAACGTTCATCTACAATTTCTTTAAAAAAGTTTTCTTTTGATGAAATAGCTGTTGGATTTGCATTTGTAATTGGTAATAAACCTGCTCTATTTCTTACTTCATCTAAATATTGTATTGCTAAATTTGATGGAGACCCATTAATTTCATTATCTGCTTCTGCATACATTAAAAGGATGTCTGAATATCTTAAAACAGGAAAATTAATATTTGTAAAACTTCTATAAATAGCTCCTTCTTCTAAAATTACATAAGGTTCTCTTACACCTGCTGGAGGAGTTGAATTAAGATCATCAAAATTTGCTGGTTCCCATCTTCTATATTTCCCAGGATTAAAATTTCTACTTAAAGTACTTGATACTGTTACGGCATCACCACTTCCTGTATAACCATAAGCAGGCACATTCCAAGCTTTTCGAATACTATCATTTTCTGAGACATATGCATCGTTTAATAACGGTGAAGCACTTAAACCACCAAAAGCAAAAGGATAACCTGGCTGACCTCCTCCTTCATTAAAAATGATACCATTGGTTTCACCAATTCTACCATCTGTAAAAAGACCTTGGTCTCTTAAATATTGAAATGAAATTTCAAAAAGTGATTCATTAGTATCATAAATACTTTTTATGTAATTTAAAAAGTGATTTCTGTAACCATCTGAAGTTACTTTTATTTTCGAATCTCCGTTTGCATCTATAATAGTTTGACTTACTGAAGGGTTCAATGCATGAAGTCCGGAATTAATTACAATTTCGCACTGTTCTTTTGCCAAAGCATACTTAGTATTATCTTTTAATGGATAGCCTGCCATTTTCATGTAAACCCTTGCCATTAAACCGTGTGCGGCCATTTTTGTAGCTCTACCTTGAATATAATCAGGGTCACCTACATTTGGTAAATATGTTGATGCAAACGTGAAATCATTTATAATTTGATCATACAACTCTTCCAAAGTTGCAGCAGCTAAACTGTTTGCAGATTGATCTTTTGTTGATGTTAAAGTTAATGGTACTTTTTCATACCAATTAACCAAAAGAGAATACGCATGCGCTCTTAAAAATAAAGCTTCACCTAACAGCTTATTGTATTCAGCTTCATCTTGAAAATTTTCTTTTTTTAATTGTTCTGTAAATAAATTACATAGGTTTACAACATTGTAAAGGCTTGTCCATAAACTTAAAACAAAACTGTCAGACGCCGTATGTCTGTATAAGCCAACCGTCCAATTCTCATTAAATCTTCTATTATAGTACCCTTCATCTGTTCCAGATTCCATAATGATACTCATATCTCTTCCATAAATTTCGTCTGACGCAAAAACGGAATAAATACCTGCAAGAGCAATATCTGCTTCTGCTGCATTATTATAAAACTGATCTACTCCAATAGTAGATTCAGGTTCTAAATCTAAATAGCTGTCACAACCTATTATTCCTACAAATAGAATTACAACATATATGATTTTTTTATTTATTTTCATTTTGAAATATTTTTAATCAGTATTTGTTAATTAAAAAGTAATATTAATACCCGCTAATATGGTAACGCTTTGCGGATAAGCCGACCAATCTAAATTTGGTGCAAGTGCCCCAAATTTAGAAGTAGAAACATCAGGATTATAACCTTTATAGCTTGTCCAAGTATATAAATTCTGACCTTGTAAAAAGAGTCTTAACTTTTTAAGACGCAAGAATTTTAAGGCATCTTCAGAAAAAGTATATCCGAGAGCTACTGTATTTAACCTTAAAAACGAACCATCTTCTACGTATCTATTATCAATTAGATTTCCTGACGGTGGGCGTCCAAAAACAGATTGATATCTTACTGCATTTATATTTGTGTCTGTATTTGTTGGAGTCCAAGCATCCATTAATTCTGGGAATCCACTACTATTCCTTGCTGTTGGCACTGTAAATACAGAACGAGTTGCATTTAAAACATCAAAATCATATGCCCATTGAAATAATATTTGAGCATCGAAATTACCTATTTTAAAAGAGTTATTAATACCTCCAGTATGAACTGGTTGTGGATTACCTATTATTACTCTATCTTCTTCATTAATTGTTCCATCTCCATTTTGGTCTATAAATTTCACACTTCCTGGTGCAACAGGTAATGCTCCATTATCTGGGATGCCTTCTTTTAGAGTTGACGTTTGAATTCCGTTATTAAAAACAAAATCTTCTGCTTGATATAAGCCATCAAATTCAAGACCATAAATCATTCCAACTGGTTGACCAACTCTTGTTATATACTGAAATTCGGTAGTTCCTTCACGACTCCAATTAGGATCAGTTAATATTTCTGTTTGTCCATTATTTAATGCTATCGTTTTATTTCTATTGAATGAAATATTGAAAGAGGTTGTCCAATTAAAATTATCTTTATCTATATTTTTAGAAGTAAGACTCAATTCAAAACCTCTATTTTGAACTTTACCAACATTTTGCTGAATTCTTTCAAAACCAGTGTGAGGTGATACTTCTGCATTTAAAAGAAGATCTCGAGTGTTTTTTACATAATAATCGATTGTTCCAATAAATCTATCATCTAAAAATCCAAAATCTAAACCAATATCGAATGAAGAAGTTGTTTCCCATTTTAAATCAGGAACGCCAATATTACTTAAAAAAGCTCCTGGCACAAAGTTTTGCCCAACTCCCCAAACATATCCACTTCCGCTATTTATGTTTAATTGAGTTTTAGAATCAAAATCTCCAATTCTATTATTTCCAGAAAGACCCCATCCTCCTCTTAATTTTGCAGTAGAAATGTATCCTAAATCTTTTATAAAATCTTCTCTATCTAATCTCCAAGCACCTGATAGTGATGGAAAATAACCCCATCTATTATCCTTATTAAATTTAGAAGAACCATCAGCTCTAAAAATAAACTTAAAGTAATATCTGTAATTATAGTCGTATTCTAATCTTGAAAAATAAGAGAGTAATCTATTTCCTGTAAGTGATGTTTCAGGTATAGAAGGCGCTGTTCCTATATCTAATTTATCAATTCCGAAAATATCTGTAGGTAGTTGAGTATTTTGAAATCTTGAATACTCTACCTTTCTATCTTGCATTTCAAAACCAAGAAGTCCTTTTACTCTATGCTTTTTAAATTTGTTAGAATATTGTAATGTATTTGAAGTTGAAAGTGTTTGATATCTTCTTTGTATTACTGTTCCGTTTATACCATTTACACCTCTTGTACCTTGCTGAGTGTCTTCGCCAAAGAAGGTAGATTGTTTTCTGCTATCAATTTGATAATTAGCCCTAGCATTTAAAGTTAATTGATTCGAAAACTTGTGTATAATATTTGCGTTACCTCTAATAACATCTCGTTTTTCTTGTCTGTCTGTATTTTCTAGATTTTTTACAGGATTGAAGAAAAATTGCTGATTAGGATCGTTAGGATCGATTCCTCCTGGTAATAATCCGTCTACATTAATTGGTTCTACGGGTCTAAAAAGAATAGCATCTCTAATAACACTGCTAAAACGATCTTCAGAAACTCTTAAGCCTAATCTATTAGAAAATGAATACTGAATTTGACCAATAAATTTTGTTTTATCACTTAATTTATGATCTATTCTTAGGTTGTTTATAATTTTTTTAAAGCCTGTATTAATAAGTGTTCCTTCTTGATCTAAATATTCTGATGAATAATACAACGATGTATTTTCATTTCCTCCACTAAAATTAAAGTTATATTGATCTATACTCGATTGTCTAAAAATTTCATCTTGCCAATTTGTTCCTTCTATATTTCTATAAATTTCTGGATCTCCCCATACATTATAAAACTGATCTGTTATAATACCTGGCTGATATTCATCTAAAGCTAATGCAATACCCTCTTGATATTTTACATATTGATACGGATTTAAAACCTCTAATTTTTTAGGGATAAACTGAATACTATTAGAAACTCTTAAGTTTACAGAAGATTTACCATCTTTTCTACCACTTTTTGTAGTAATTATAATAATTCCGTTTGCACCTCTTGAACCATAAATTGCAGTTGCAGATACATCTTTAAGAATATCAAAAGATTCTATATCGTCTGTACTTATACTTGCCGGATCAAAATCTTCTAAAGGAATACCGTCAACAACAAATAACGGAGAATTATCCCCAGTAATTGAATTACCTCCTCTAATTACAATATTAAGGGCAGCTCCAGGAGTACCATCATTAGCACTTACTTGCACACCAGCTACTCTTCCTGCCAAAGCTTGATCGAAATTTGTTGTAGCAGTATTTTCTAATTCTTCTGTTTTAATACTAGAAATGGCACTTGTTAATTCTTTTTTATTAGCAGTACCATATCCTACAATTACAACTTCATCTAATTGTTGAGTTGTTGGTTTTAATCCAATATTAAAAGTAGATTTATTTTTAACGGGTACTTCTTTTATTTCATATCCTAAATATCTAAAAATAAGCACATCGCTGTCTTTAACATTTTGTAACATGAATTTCCCATCAAAATCAGTTGATGTACCATTTGTTGAATTTCTTACCGAGACAGAAACACCTGGCAATAATTCACCTGTTTGATCTGTTACTGTACCTTGTATTTTTCTTTGAGCCATAAATTCGATGCTACAAAGAATTGTAAATACTATAAAAAGGATAGTTTTTTTCATTATTAACGTCGTTATTTTATTGTTCTGTTGCTTTGAAATGTACATCTGATATTATATGCCTTCCTGCTCTTCCAGAACTGCCACTTATTTCTCCTGTGAAATAAGAATTGAACTTAAATTTGAGTGTAAAATTTTTCTCTTCTTTGAATGGATTTAAATCAAACTCGCATCTAACCCATTTACCATCGGCATTTCTAGATCTATCCTTTTTACCATCAGGATCTGCACCTCTTTGATCTCCTGGATAAGGCATCCCAATAAAACCTGAACTTGTATTGCTATTAATTCTACAGAATAATTGTTCGTTTATCTGTGTCCATGTTGCAGCATCATTATCACCTGAATAATCTGTAGAAATATAAATTTCTAAATCAGTTGGTGTAGAACCATCTGCTAAATACTCTACAAAACGATTTTGCGTAAAGAAAACAGCTTTTAAATCGAATCCTAATCTATATTGAGAAAGATCTTGTGAATTTAAAATTACATCTGATTCGTGAGGTAAAGATTTACCACTAACAACTGCATTGGTTACAATTGCTTTTTTACCATTTATCTCTGGTAAAGATGCATCTAGAGCAGCAAGAGGTGAAGGCGCTTGTTGTGTCCAAATATTATTTGTTGCCACAGCTCCTTGCCTAATTACGTCTACAGAATAACCAAACTGCTTATTATTTGCCTCTAATGTTGGGTAAAAGAAATATTTTGTTTGTTTTGGAAGATCAACTGGTGTATTTGATGCTACTAACATTAAAAAGCTTTCTCCTTGAAAACTAGTTATTTCTCCACTAATATTACTAATAACATTTACAGCAGGATAAATAGTATCATTTTCTACAGTCGTATAGCTGTTTTTCAATGAAATTACACCTGTTTGTTCATCTATATCAAGTTTATCTGTTTCTGTTTCTAATTGAAAAGAAACATTAGAATTACCCGTAATTAAAAATGGTTTTGTTGTTTGTGAATTTTGACCTACAACTAAATTCTGAGCCAAAGGAGAATACAGCAAATTTGTTACTAATTCTGGGCCGATATTTACTTGAAAAACATCATCAAAAGTAGTTACTAAATCTTTCTCGCCATCGTTTATAGTAACTTTTACAGTAAATGAGTAGTTGCCGATACCGAAATTATTTTCATCAGCAATAGTTATTACACCACTGTTTGTATAATCTAGAGCGGTGTATGTTGTTATTTCTTCCCCATTTAAAAAGTAATAGTTTTCTGGATCTAAATCTAATACTTCAATAATAGGATTCTGAATACTTACATCTTTCATAAAAGATACATCTAATTGAGTGCCATCTTCTTTTTTACCAGATAAAATTTCAAAAAAAGGAACTAGTTTATTAGTGTCTATAGTGGGTTTAGCCGAAGTAATTTTTGAAAACTCTCTTGCATTTAGAATTTCTTGATACACTAATTCTTTTGGATCTTCTGCTATTTCTTCTCCTAAATCGTTAAACTTTTCTTGATCACATCCTGTAAAAAATATAAAAGAAAATAGAAATAAGTAAATATATTTTTTCATACGGTTTTAAATTATTTAATATTATAAATCAAAAAAGTGTGCATTTTGATATTGTACAAAAATCAATTAATAGCACCTTTTTGTAGGTGATAAATTGATGAAAATAGAGGGGGATATTATGCAATAGGCATATCTGTTTTACTCTATTCTGTTTTCTTTTCGATATTGAGATGGAGTTGTTTTAAAAGAGTTTTTAAAACATTTTCTAAAATATTTTATATCATTAAAACCGATATCGTACACAATGTTTTTAATTGGCATATCTGTTTTTATTAATAGTTGGCTGGCTTTTTTTAACCTTACTGTTCTTATAAATTCTGATATAGATTGCCCTGTTAAAATTTTAATTTTTCTATACAATAAAGATTGACTCATAAACATTTTATCAGTGAAACTATTTACATTAAAATCAGGATTTGAAAAGTTTTGTTCTATAATTTCCATGGCATTTTTTAAAAACATTTCATCCGCTGATACTAGTGTAATTTCTTTAGGCTCAATTAAAATATCTTTTTTAAATTTTTCTATGAGAGATTTTCTAGAGCTTAAAATATTGCTTACTTGCAGCTTTAAAGCCTCTGCATCAAATGGTTTTGTAATGTATACATCTGCGCCTGTTTCGTAACCTTTTTTCTGAACTTTCGAAGATGTTCTTGCGGTTAGCATAATAATAGGAATATGGCTTGTTTTTAAATCTGATTTTAGAATTTTAGCCATTTCTAAACCATCCATTTTTGGCATCATTAAATCAGATACAATAACGTTGATATCATGATTTTTTGATGCTTCTAATCCTTCTAAACCATTTTTCGCCTGTATTACATTAAATGAATCTTTAAAAATATCGTTGATAAAACTTCTAACCTCAGTATTATCTTCTACTATTAAAATTGTTTGCAATTCGGCATTTAAAGTTTCATTACTTATTTCTGCTTCTTTTCTTACCCAACCAGACTGTACCTCAACTGAACTGTTGTAATCTTTAAATTCATTTTCGGTATTTTCTTTAACAAGTATTTCGTTCTTTTTAAAATGCTTATTTCCTGTAGATAATAAAATATTGAATACTGTTCCTTTATCAATTTCGCTTTCGACGTAAATTCTACCTGAATGCAAAACAACAATATCTTTTGCTAGAGCTAAACCAACTCCTGTACCAGATCTATTTTCATTTTTTTGCCCCAACTGAAAATATCTATCAAAAATATTTTCAATAACTTCTCCTGATATTCCTTTACCACTATCGGATATTTCTATTTTTACTTTTGATTTATCTTTTTGAGCGTATTTGATTATAATAATTATTGAGCCATTTTCTGGAGTAAACTTAAAAGCATTCGATAAAATATTTAGAATTACTTTTTTCATTTCTATTTTATCGAACCAAATATCTTCTATTTCTTCTGCTACATAAAATTTGTATTTTATTTTTTTATTTGCCGCTAAGTCTTCAAAAGACAGCTTACAATCTTCGACAAAGGTTACCAAATCGTTTTTTGTAGCTTTAATATTTAATTTCCCTGCTTCACTTTTTCTAAAATCTAAAAGTTGATTGATGAGCTGCAACAATGTTTGCGCATTTCTGTACATCAAATTCAACTTATCTTGTACTTCTTTATCTCCTTTATTTTCATTGATTAGTTTTTTTAAAGGACCAATTATTAGAGTAAGAGGAGTTCTAAAATCGTGAGAAATATTAGTGAAAAGTTGTAGTTTTAGTTTGTTTATCTCTTTTAATTGAACTTTATCTAATCGTTCTTGTCTTAAATCATTTTTATTTTTTATTCTTAAAAGCTCGTACCTTCTTCCTAACCAAAGAATAACAAAAGTGATAATAAAATACAAACTATAAGCCCAATAAGTACTCCAAATAGGTCTTTTAATTGTTAACTGAAATGACGCTTGATTTTCGTTTAACCAATTCCCTTCAGAATTTGATGCTTTTACTTTAAATGTATATTTGTTAGGCTTTAAATTGGTGTAGGATGCAGTTTTTTTATTCCCTACAAAATTCCAATCTTTATCAAACCCTTCTAAAATATATGCGTATTTTATTTTACTTGGTTTTGAATAATTTAACGCTATATAATCGACATTAAAATCGTTTTGATTGTATTCTAAAATTAGGTTTTGAATTGAGTCTGAAAAGATTTTTTTTGATTCATTTCTTAATTGAAAAGATCTGATATTAATTGGTGATATAAATGTATCTTCTTGGATTGTTTTTGGATTGAAAAACGAAAACCCTTCAATTCCTCCAAAAAACAAGTTTCCTTCTGCTGTTTTTAAACTAGCATTAAAGTTAAACTCGTTGCTTTGCAAACCGTCTTCTTGTTGAAAGTTTTTTATTTTTTTACTCTTTAAATCTATACTACTTAAACCTCTATTTGTACTTATCCAAATATTTCCAGAATCGTCTTGCAAAACACTATGAATAAATTCATCAACCAAACCATTTTCTAAACCATATCTTACACTTTTATTGGTTTTTTCATTATAGTTATAAAGTCCATCACCACCTGTACCTACCCAAATATTATTCTGATTATCTTTATATATAGAAGTTACTGTTTTGATTAAAAATGTACTTTTTGAAGCTAATCGAAAATTAACCGATTGAATATCTTTAGAACCGATATGAACCTTTGCAAGCCCCTTATTACTTGCTACATATATATAATTTTCATCTGCTTTTATAATATGATAAATAAAACTACCTATATTTTCATCCTTTCGTATTGGTTTAAAAGTATTTGAAGCTCTATCATATAAATTTAACCCTCCTTCATTTGTACCAATCCAAATATTTTTATTTGCATCCTCAAATATTGTGGTTATTTTATTATCGACTAAAGCGTTATATCTAATAAAATTTGTTGATGATTTATCTATAATTATTTTATTTAAACCTCCTCCGTGAGTACCAACCCAAATATGCCCAAAACTATCTTTTAAAAGTGCTTTTACATTATTAGAACTAATACTATTAGCGTTTTCGGGGTTATTTTTGATAAATGTAAAAGAGTTCTCTTTTTTGTTAAAGATATTTATGCCGCCACCTTCAGTTCCAATCCAAAAAGTATTTTTATCAACTTGAAGAAAAGAACTTACCACTTTATAATTTAAGTTATCTTGGTTGAAGCCCTCTTTATATGTTGAAAAATTATTTGAATTTTTATTATAGTAACTAATACCTCCAGCCCAAGTACCAATCCATAAACCATCGCTATTATCAGTAAAAATATCGTAAATTGAATTTTGACTTAAACTGCTAGGATTGGTAATGTCATGTGTATATTTCGTTAGTTTATTTTTGTTATCGTATTTATAAAGACCAGTGTAAGTTCCTACCCATAAATTTTTACTACTATCTAAACTTATATCTCTAACTGGATCTGAGATTATTTTCCCATATTTTGATACAAAAGGCTTGAAATTTTGATTTTTTTTATCAAAAACATTTAAGCCTTGATCATAGCCTAATAAAATTTCTCCCTGTTCATTTTCGAAAAAAGAAATTATTGTATTAAGAGATAATTCTTTGTCATTAGGATAAGATATGTATGTATATAATTTTGATTTTGGGTTGTAATAGTCAATCTTTTTATTGGTAGCTATAAAAATTTCTCCTGCTTTACTAATAAAAATCTTTTTTACATTATAAGAACTTATATTATTTTGAATGACCTTTTTTAAAGGAGTAATTTCAAATTTATTTTTATCAATATTAAAAAAATCTAATCCTTTGTTTGTGCTAATTAATAAATGAGTGGAGTCTTTTACATAAATATCTGCAATTTCTTTATCATAAAAAATTTTGTCACTTAAGCTAATTCTAATAAAATTATCTTTTTTATTCGAATATTTATTTAAGCCTTTCTTTGTTCCAATCCAGATATTCCCATTTTTATCAGATACAATATTAGTAACCCAATTATTACTTATACTGTTACCATCTTTGGCTTTATAGTTATAATTTTTAAAACTATAACCATCAAATTTGTTTACTCCATAACGAGTACCAAACCACATAAAACCTTTACCATCTTTTGCAATACTAGTTACAGATATTTGAGAAAGGCCATCTGCAGTACTATAATTTTTGAACTTAATATCATTTCTAATAGTGTTATTTATTTGAGCTGATAGTAAATTGCAATATGCAAAAACAAAAAATACTATTGGTAATCTCATGAGGTTTAAAAACATCAGTTTGTTTAACTTGTTATAAAATTGTAACTCTTAATCAATCACAATATTTACTTTAAATAGTTGAAAAGTATTAAAAATTTAATTTATACAAAAATAAAATATTTTTACCGAAATACAATCGATTGCATTTTTGGTGAAATTTGCTATATTTACAAAAAATTACAGTTAATAAATACAGCTTATTAAAGCGATATATTCAAAAAAATGAGAAATATTCTATTTATAGTTTTTGCAATAATATTTACTTCATGTAAAAATTCTACTCCAGAAAAAAAATCACCTTCTTCAATTAATCAAAAAAAACCAAATATTGTAGTTATATATTTAGATGATTTAGGTTACGGTGATTTAAGTAGTTATGGAGCATCAGAATTACAAACTCCGAATATAGATGCCTTAGCAGATGGAGGAATTAAATTTACAAACGGATATGCCTCTTCTGCAACTTGTACACCAAGCCGTTATGCATTATTGACAGGAATGTATCCTTGGAGAAATAAAAAAGCAAAAATTTTACCAGGAACTGCTCCACTTTTAATTAGTACAGAACAAGAAACTTTACCAAAATTGTTAAAAAAACAAGGTTATCAAACAGCAATTGTTGGTAAATGGCATTTAGGTTTAGGAACAGGAGTTGTAAACTGGAACGAAAGAGTTTCTCCAGGCCCAAATGAAGTTGGTTTTGATAAGTCTTACATTATGGCAGCTACTCAAGATAGAGTGCCGACTGTTTACATAAAAGACGGCAATGTAGTTGGGCTAGATAAAAATGATCCTATTCAGATAAACTATAAAGAAAATTTCGAAGGAGAACCTACAGCTATTTCTAACCCGGAAATGCTTACCATGAAATGGCATCATGGTCATAATAGTAGTATTGTAAATGGAATACCAAGGATTGGATATATGAAAGGAGGAGAAGCTGCTAAGTGGAAAGACACTGAGATGGCTGATCATTTTCTAGGCAAAGCCCAAGATTATGTAAAAAAACATAAAGACAATCCTTTCTTTTTATATTATGCAATGCAGCAACCACATGTACCTAGAACTCCGCATCCAAGATTTGTTGGTAAATCTGGAATGGGACCAAGAGGCGATGTAATTTTAGAAGCAGATTGGATGGTTGGTGAATTTATGAAAACCTTAAAAGAAGAAGGTATTTTAGAAAATACTTTAATCGTTTTTTCAAGTGATAATGGCCCTGTTTTAAATGATGGCTATTATGATGATGCAGTAGAAAAGTTAGGGAATCACGATCCTAAGGGAGGTTTAAGAGGAGGTAAATATAGCATATTTGAAGCTGGAACTAGAGTTCCGTTTATAACCTATTGGAAAGGAAAGATAAAACCTCAAACTTCAGATGCTATTGTTTGTCAAATGGATTTATTGGCTTCTATAGCAAATTTATTGGATACAAAAGCTACAACTACAGATAGTAAAAATATGCTAAATGCTTTATTAGGCAAATCTAAAAAAGGAAGAGAAAATTTAATTATTGAAGCAACCGGAAAAACAGCTTTAAGAAGCGGAGATTGGTTATATATACCTGCTTATAAAGGAACAAACTACAGAAATGAAGTTGGTATTGAGGTTGGAAACTTTCCTTTTGAACAACTTTATAATGTAAAAGAAGATAAAGGACAACAAAATAATTTAGCAAAATCAAACTCTGATAAACTAAATGAAATGAAACAAATTTTCATCAACTTAAGAGGAGAAAATTACCAAAAAGGAGTAAAAGAAGTTGTATTTAAGTAAATTTTAATTAATATAAAATTTACTTAAATCAACTAATTAATTTTAAAAGTTACTTCTAAAGGATTATTAATACACATAGAAAACATGTTTAAATAGTCTTCCCAATCTTTTTTGGTAGAAAATTGTTTACTCTTTTTCCAACCAAAACCAGCATAATAAACAACTTTGTTATCTTTTACATTAAGATGCGCATAAGCATTACTTAAATCTTTGGTTTCTACATCATATTTCTCAAAACTTTTAAAGGTGTTTTTTGATGCTATAATTGCAGTTCCTAACTCAGAATCTGCATGAGATTGCCAATAACTCACCCATCCGTTTTTTGAGTTACCCGTTACTTCACCATCTTTTTCATGAAGTGTTAAACCTGCTGATATAACTTCAGATCCTTCAATATTTGTTGAAAATTTTGATAAATTATTTCCTAAATCTAAGCTAATCACTTTCGACTCTTTTATCGTTTTACCATTAGCATCCCAATTAGCATATTCTAGATAAAAACTTGTTCTAAGAGGTCCTGTAGTAATTGTTCTCCATTTTGTGTAGTTTTTAGAAATGTAAAAGCTACCATTATCTTTTACAGCAATACCACCAACACCTCTACTTGCTCCAACATGAAAATTATCTAAACCTTCGCCAGTATCTTCATGATAAGAACCTGTTTTATCAGTATATTTCTTATACCAATTGTTAATTATTGGATATTCTACTCTTTTTAACCAAGCATCTACACCGCTAGATAAAGTTGGCTCTTTAAGTTTATTTTCATAACGATATTGAGCATCTGGCCCAAAAACTCTAAAGGCAACTTTATCATTTTCCCAGGTGTAATCGTCTGTTCTTTCTGGAACAAAACGTGAATAACACAAATTATCTGCAATTTGCTTTTCCTTTTCAGTAACGGTAACTACTTCAAAATCCATTTGAGAATTTGCTCCAACTGTTGGCTGAAATAGCAATTGATCTATAGCTCCATCACCATCAATATCTACTAATTGCGTTATTTGTAACTCCCCTGTTTTTATATCTTTAATAGCAATATTAGAAAAATCTTCAACTTTTAAAGAAGCTTTAGATAATTCAACAACCTCAAAAGTTCGTTCAAAATCTAAATTGTTTTTTACAGAAATTATTTTTTTTGTTTCTGTTTTATTACAAGCAAAAAGAGTACTTACAATATAAAATGATGCAATTAGTTTACTGATTTTCATATCCGTTTTTTAATTAATTTTCATTTGCTGGTTTACCAATAGTTGCTAAAATTCCTCCATCAACATAAACGATATGCCCATTAACAAAATCACTCGCTTTTGAGCTTAAAAAGATTGCTGCTCCTTGTAAATCTTCAGGATTTCCCCAACGTGAAGCAGGAGTTCTTTTTACGATAAATTCATTAAAAGGATGACCATCAACACGAATTGGTGCAGTTTGACTCGTAGCAAAATACCCAGGTCCAATTCCATTCGTCTGAATATTAAATTTAGCCCATTCTGTTGCCATATTTCTTGTTAACATTTTAAGACCTCCTTTAGCAGCAGCGTAAGCACTTACAGTATCTCTACCTAATTCACTCATCATAGAACAAATATTTATGATTTTTCCTCCTCCTCTTTTTATCATTCCTTTTGCTACAAACTTAGAAACAATAAATGGGCCAACTAAATCTACATCTACAACGGCTCTAAAATCTGTTGCAGCCATTTCTACTATAGGAGTTCTTTTAATAATACCTGCATTGTTTACCAATATGTCTATTGGGCCAACTTCTTTTTCTATTTTTTCAATTGAAGCCTCTACCGCATTTTCATCAGTAACATCAAATACATAACCAAAAGCATTTAAACCACAAGCTCTATATTCTTCAACTGCTTCGTTTAATGAATTTCCTGAATGATGATTTACTACAATTGTTGCTCCTGCATTTCCTAATCCTTTTGCCATAGCCATTCCTAGACCATGAACTGCTCCTGTTACTAAAGCAACTTTGCCTGTTAAATCAAATAAGTTAATTGACATATTTCTTTTTTTCTGATTATCTTAATTCGTTAATTTTACAATGATCCATATCTCCATAATCTAAATTTTCTCCGGCCATTCCCCAAATGAAAGAGTAGCTACTTGTTCCTGATCCTGAATGTATTGACCAAGGCGGAGAAATAACTGCTTGATTATTTGCCATCCAAATATGTCTTGTTTCATTCGGTTGCCCCATAAAATGACATACAGCTTGATCTGAAGGTACTTCAAAATAGAAGTAAATTTCCATTCTTCTATCGTGAACATGTGCAGGCATCGTATTCCAAGAACTTCCTGGTTTTATAGTTGTCATTCCCATTTGTAATTGACAAACATCAACAACACTATTTACAATATACTTTCTTAAAGTTCTTGCATTTGCAGTTTCTGGAGAACCTAATTCGATTGTTTCCACATCATCTTTACCAATTTTCTTAGTTGGAAAAGCCTTATGAGCAGGTGTAGAGTTTAAATAAAACATTGCCGGCTTAGTTGCGTCCTCGCTTGAAAATTCAACAATCTTATTTCCTTGCCCAACATATAAAGCCTCTCTATGTTCTAATTCATAAACTGTTCCATCAACAGTAACATTTCCTTTTGCTCCAATATTTATAATTCCTAACTCTCTTCTCTCTAAAAAATAAGATGCTTTTAAAGGATCAATCGTATCTAATTTTATTGGATTTTTTGCTGGAACAGCACTACCTGTAATAAATCTATCATAATGAGAATAGGTAAGACTAATTTGCCCCTCCTGCATTAAATCGTCAATTAAAAACTCTTCTCTTAATCTATCTGTATCATAAGATTTCACATCTTTAGGTGAAGAGGCATATCTTGTACTATAAGTTGTTTCCATAAAAATATTATTGTATTAATTTTTTTACAAATATATATAAAATAAGCAAAAATACAATCGATTGTATTTTGTTGGTTTTATTATATTTGATTTTTATTAGATTTAAAGATGAAGAAAAGTAAAGTAACTATTCATGATATAGCAAGAGAATTAGGCATAAACAGTTCAACTGTTTCAAGAGCGCTTAATAACAGCGATAGAGTTACAGAAAAAACAAAAACAAAAATTTTAAAGAAAGCAGAGGAATTAGGCTATCAGCCAAATTTATTAGCTGCCAATTTTAGAAAAAGCGTAACCAATACAATTGGAGTTATTGTTCCTAGAATATCGCGTCATTATTTTTCCTCTGTAATTCAAGGTATTGAAGAAACTGCTTATAATTTAGGGTATAATGTTATTATTTGTCAATCTTTAGAACAATTTGAAAGGGAACAAAAAATAGTAAAAAATCTTATTTCTAATAGAGTTGATGGCGTTTTATTATCAATTTCTATGGATACAAAAGAATACACTCATATAAATGATTTAGAAAAAAATGGAATTCCTTTTGTTTTTTTTGATAGACATATCGATTCTATTAAGAGCAATAAAGTTTTAATTGATGATTTTAAAGGTGCTTTTGATGCCACACAACATTTAATCGATGCAGGTTGCAAAAAAATTGTACATTTTTCTGGTCCTCAAAATTTAGGAATCTATAAAAATCGTTTTGAAGGCTATAAAGGAGCTCTTAAAAAGAATAATATCAAATTTGAAGAGATCCTAGTTTTTAAATCTCGTTTAATGGAAGATGACGGGCATAACATCACTAAAAATCTTATTGAAAAAAACATAATATTTGACGGAATTTTCTCCGCAAATGATGTTGCTGCAATTGGAGCAATTAATTGCTTAAACGAACAAAAAATAGATATCCCTACAAAAGTTTCTATCGTTGGTTTTAGTAATGAGCCAATTTCTAGAGTTATCAATCCATCGTTAACAACCGTTAATCAACCAGGATCAGAAATGGGTAAAATTGCAACAAACTTATTAATGGATAATATTAAGAATAAAACAGCTAGCCCTAAAACAATCATTTTAGAAACAAACCTTATTCAGCGAGGTTCTTCAAAAGTACAGTAGTAAAACTAACTGATAATACCCCTTTTTATAATTATTTGCACCCTTAAAGAATTATCATTTTTTCGCAGATTGCAATAAATAATTCAAACCTATTTAAATGTCTGTAAAAAAAATTTACTTTCTACTTTTCATTTTATCAATCACATTTTCCTGCCAAAAAAATAATGATTCAAAAATTATAAAATTAGCGCATGGTTTAGATACAAATCACCCTGTTCATAAAGCAATGCTGAAAATTGGAGAGGAACTTCAAAAAAACTCAAATGGGAATTTAAAATTACAGATTTACCCGAATCAACAACTAGGCTCAGAAAGACAATGTTTAGAACTACTGCAAATTGGCAGTTTAGACATGACAAAAGTTTCTGCAGCTGTTATGGAAAACTTTTCACCAAATATGAAAGTTTTGGGGCTACCATTTTTGTTTAGAGATAAACAACATACATTTGAAACACTTGACGGAAAAATTGGAAAAGAATTATTAGATGGCGGTCAAAAATACTGGTTAAAGGGTTTAGGTTATTATGATGCCGGCAGTAGAAGTTTTTACACAAAAGATAAAAATGTAAACAATCCAAAAGATTTAGAAGGACTAAAAATTAGAGTAATGGAGAGTGTTACTGCAATAAATATGGTAAATAGTCTTGGTGGCTCTCCTACTCCTATTTCTTATGGCGAATTATATACTGCGCTTCAGCAAGGAGTTGTAGATGGTGCAGAAAACAACCCAACTTCCTTTTACTTATCAAGGCATTACGAGGTTTGTAAATATTTTTCTTTAGATGAACATGCAACAATTCCTGATGTATTAATTGTAAGTACTCATTTATGGGAAAAACTAAATCAACAAGAACAAAACTGGTTACAAGATGCAATCGATTTATCTGTTAAATACCAAAGAGAATTATGGGCTGCATCAGAATTAAAAGCACTTGAAGCAGTTAAAAAAGAGGGTGTTACTGTTGTTAAACCTAAAAAAAATGAATTTAAATACAAAGTTGAAGCTATGTATGAATCATACAAAAACAATGAGGAAATATATAATTTGATAAACCGAATCAAAAAAATTTAGAAAATGCAATTGAGAAATAAAGTTGATAAAATTTTAGGGTTTGTTTTAGTATTCATAATGGCTCTTATGGTTGTAAATGTACTTTGGCAAGTTTTTACACGATTTGTTTTAGGCACACCGAGTTCTTTTACTGATGAATTAGCTAGATACCTAATGATTTGGGTTGGTGTATTAGGTGCTGCATATATTTCTGGGAGAAAAATGCATGTTGCTATTGACTTATTACCAACAAAATTAAATAAAGAAGGACAAACGAAATTGAAAATTTTCATCAATTGGATTATCATTGCTTTTTGTCTTGCTGCATTAGTAATTGGAGGTACAAGATTGGTTTTTATCACTTTTACTTTAGGACAATTTTCTCCTGCACTACAAATTCCTTTAGGAGTTGTCTATTCTGTAATTCCTATTAGTGGAATCTTAATCATTTTTTATAAACTTTCTGATATTTTAAACAAACAACTCTAATGGAATTTTTACCAATAATCGTTTTAGTATTAAGTTTTACAACACTACTTTTTTTAGGAGTACCTGTTGCTTGGAGTATTGCCATATCTTCTTTATTAACCATGATGACAAGCATTCCTGCTTTACCTGCATTAACAACAGTTTCTCAAAGAATTGCCACAGGTTTAGATAGTTTTGCTTTACTCGCTATTCCATTTTTTGTTTTGTCCGGACAACTAATGAACAAAGGAGGAATTGCCAATCGTTTGATAAATTTTGCAAAAACCTTAGTAGGCTCTCTTCCTGGAGGTTTAGCTTTAATTAATGTTATTGCTGCAATGTTAATGGGCGCAATTGCAGGTTCTGCTATGGCATCTGCTTCTGCAATGGGTAGCATATTAGGTCCAGAAATGGAAAAAGAAGGTTATTCCAAAGAATTTGGAGCTGCCGTAAATATAACATCTTCTACAACTGGCTTAATAATACCTCCGAGTAATGTATTAATAGTCTATTCTTTAGCTAGTGGCGGAGTTTCTATTGCAGCACTATTTTTAGCTGGTTATATTCCTGGAATTTTAACCGGTTTGTTTCTAATGGTCGTTGCTTCTTTTTGGGCTAAAAAGAAAAAATACAAGGTTGGTAAACGAAGTACTTTTAAAGAAGTTAGAGTAAGTTTTATCAAAGCTTTTCCGAGTTTAATGTTATTATTTATTGTAATTGGCGGAATCGTGGCTGGAGTTTTTACGGCTACTGAAGCATCTGCCATTGCAGTTTTATATACATTAGTTTTAGGATTTATATACAAAGAAATAAAATCGAAAGATTTGCCTCAAATTCTTCTTGATTCTTGTGGAACTACAGCAATTGTAATGCTTTTAATTGGCGCATCTATGAGTATGTCTTGGGTAATGTCTTATGAAAATATCCCACAAAGTATAAGTGATGTTTTATTATCTATTAGTGATAATCCAATTATAATTCTATTAATTATCAACCTAATGTTATTATGCGTTGGAATTTTTATGGATATGACGCCTGCTATCCTAATTTTTACTCCTATTTTCTTACCAATTATAACAAAGTTAGGTATGGATCCTATTCAATTCGGAATCATTATGGTATTAAATTTATCTATTGGTTTGTGTACGCCTCCTGTTGGCTCTGTGCTCTTTGTTGGTGTTGGTGTTGCAAACACAACTATTGAAAAAGTAATAAAACCATTATTACCATTATTTTTTGCGATGATAATATCACTTCTCTTTGTTACTTTTTTTCCTAGTTTTAGCTTGTGGTTGCCTAAATTTTTTGGGTTGATTTAAAAACGTTAAGTGCATTTCAAAATATTATTAGTGTTACACTATTTCAAAAAATAGATCATTCAATGATGTAACTTAAGTTACTAAAATCGTTCTTTAAATAATATTTAATTGTTCATTTAGATAAGTTTTTTCTGTTAACTTTACGCTCATTTTTTAAATCACATATTATAAATGAACGATTTTAGTTTTTACTTAAAAATGGGGTTAAATCATGTTTTAGATTTCTCTGCTTATGATCATATTTTATTTTTAATCGCATTGTCAATTGTTT
>JBELHK010000002.1:35548-39470 GCA_042091415.1 Polaribacter sp.
TTAGATTTCTCTGCTTATGATCATATTTTATTTTTAATCGCATTGTCAATTGTTTTTAACTTTACACAATGGAGAAAAATTATTTGGCTTGTTACCTTATTTACAATTGGCCACACACTAACATTAGCTTTATCTGCTTACGAAATATTAACTATCAATATAGGTTTAATCGAGTTCCTTATCCCTCTAACTATTTTTATAACAGCACTTTTCAATATTTTTAATTCTTTTAAAAAGAAGAAAAACTCAGGGAATTTAAACCTGAAATTTGCATTATGTTTTGGGTTAATTCACGGACTAGGCTTTTCAAATTATTTTAGAATGATGATTGGCCAAGAAGACAAAAAACTATACCCTCTTTTAGAGTTTGCTTTAGGAATTGAATTAGCACAAATAATCATAGTAACTGCAATTCTAATTTTATCTTATTTCATTGTAAAACAAATAAATTTAAAAAAAGAATACTGGGTAATTATAATCTCATTATTAGTTCTTTTAATATCATTTAAAATGATGTCTGAAAGAATCTTTTGGTAAATAATTAACCTTTTAATTTTATAAATCTTCATAAATTCGTTCAATGACTTCAGAAAAACAATTAAAATACGACAAAACTTACTTAGAAATGGCTCGAGTTTGGGGCAAATTATCTCATTGTAGTAGAAAACAAGTTGGCGCTTTAATTGTTAAAGACAGAATGATTATTTCTGATGGTTTTAATGGTACTCCAACAGGTTTTGATAATTGTTGTGAAGATGAAGAAGGAAAAACAAAATGGGAAGTTTTACATGCAGAGGCAAATGCTATTTTAAAAGTAGCTTCTTCAACACAATCTGCAAAAGGATCAACTTTATATGTCACGCTATCTCCTTGTAGAGAATGTAGTAAATTAATTCATCAAGCAGGTATAAAAAGGGTTGTTTATGCAGATGCTTATAAAGATCCTTCGGGTATTAATTTTCTAAAAAAAGCTGGCGTAGAGTTAATACATTTACCTTATGAGGAATAAAAATAATTTTCCGATTTTCTTTGCTATCGCTGTAATTCTTGGGATATTAATTGGATTATTTTTTGGTGGTAACTCAAACGATAATCTATCATTCACAAAAAACTATTCTCAAGAACAAAAAATAAAAAGACTCATTAATTTTATAGAAAGAGATTATGTAGATGAAATTAATACAGATAGTTTACTTGACGGTGCAATTAATCAAATATTAACAAAACTAGATCCACATTCAGTATATATTCCAAAAGAAAACTTACAAGCAGTAACTGAAAACATGCAGGGAAATTTCGTTGGAATTGGAGTTGAATTTAGAATGATTAACGATTCTATAACTGTAATTCAACCTATAAAAGGAGGGCCAAGTATAAAAGCAGGAATAAAAGCTGGCGATAGAATTTTAATGGCAGATAAAGACACTCTTTTTGGAAAAAAATTCAGAAGCATCGCTGTGCCAAAATATTTAAAAGGAAAACCCAATACAGAAGTTGCTTTAAAGATTTATAGAAAAACAAATGACTCTTTATTTACTGTTAGTGTTAAAAGAGATAAAGTAAACATAAAGAGTGTTGATATCGCTTACATGATTAGTGATTCTTTAGGCTATATAAAATTAGATCGTTTTGCAAGAAACACGTATAGAGAATTTAAATCTTCTCTAAGAACTCTAAAAAGTAAAGGAATTTCTACCCTAATATTAGACCTTAGAGGCAATGGAGGAGGTTTTATAGATATCGCAAATAGCATCGTTGATGAATTTTTAGAGGAAGACAAACTCATTGTCTTTACTAAAAATAATAAAGAAAAAATAGAAGAGTCTTTTGCAACATCAAAAGGTATGTTTGAAAATGGTGATTTATATGTGTTGATTGATGAAAATTCAGCCTCTGCATCAGAAATCGTTGCTGGCGCCATACAAGATAATGATAAGGGAACATTAGTTGGAAGACGCTCTTTTGGAAAAGGATTGGTTCAAGTAGAAATGGATTTAGGAGATGGTTCTGCTGTTCGTTTAACCACAGCCAGATACTACACTCCTACAGGGAGATCTATTCAAAAACCTTATCAAGGAAATAAAAAAAACAGTTACTTCAATGATTATCAAATAAGATTACAAAATGGAGAGCTACTTAATAAAGACAGTATAAAAGTAAATGATAGTTTAAAATTCAAAACACCAAAAGGTAAAATTGTTTACGGAGGAGGAGGAATAATTCCTGATATTTTTGTGCCTATTGATACCACTTATATACCTAACTTATATTTCAATAGCATAAATAATTTTGCCTTTGATTATGTAGATAACAATAGAAAAAAATTACAAAATTGGACTGTAGATAACTTTATGAAGGAATTTGACAAAAAAGATAAAATCTTTTCTAAATACATATCAAATTTTAAAAGCAATGCTCAACCTTCAAATAAAACTAAAGATCAGCTTAAAATATATTTAAAAGCTTCAATAGCAAATACACTTTTTGGCGATATTGGTTTTTATAAAGTAATGCATCAGCAAGACACAATGCTACAAAAAGTCTTAGAGTTGGAAAGTAATAAAGAATAGCTTTTCTTTGTAACAATGATTTCTATAAACACTTCGGAGAACAAAAAAGTCTATTTTGCTTCAGATCAACATTTAGGAGCACCAAACCATAAAGAAAGTTTATCTAGAGAAAAAATATTTATTTCTTGGTTAGACCAAATAAAAACTGATGCAGAAGCCATATTTCTTTTAGGTGATTTATTTGATTTTTGGTTTGAATATAAAACTGTTGTTCCAAAAGGGTTTGTTAGAACTCTTGGCAAATTAGCTGAAATAAGTGACTCAGGAATTCCTATCTATTTTTTTGTAGGAAATCATGATTTATGGATGAAAGACTATTTTGAAAAAGAACTCAATATTGCTGTATACCATAAACCACAAGAGTTTTTAATCGACGATAAAAAATTTTTAATTGGCCACGGAGACGGTTTAGGACCTGAAGACAAAGGCTATAAAAGGATGAAAAAAGTATTTACTTTTCCCTTATTCCAATATTTATTTAAATGGTTACATCCGGATTTGGGTGTAAAACTTGGGCAATATATGTCTCTTAAAAATAAAATGATTTCGGGTGATGAAGATGCAAAGTTTTTAGGAAATGAAAAAGAATGGTTAGTACAATATTGTAAACGTAAATTAGAAAGTAATCATTATGATTATTTTGTTTTTGGGCATAGGCATCTTCCTTTAGACATCAAATTAACAGAAAATAGCACCTACATTAACTTAGGAGATTGGATACAATACTTCACTTATGGTATTTTTGAAAAAACAAAATTAACCTTAAAGAAGCACAGAACTTCTTCATAAAAATCATCTGGTAAACTATAAAAACTTTTATAAAATAAAAAGAGAGTAACTTAAAAGTTACTCTCTTTTCTATTAATCAAAACAAATTATTAAAACTGATAATTTACACCAAGCATAAAGTTTCTACCCAATTGTCCAATTTGTTGAACTTCACTTGAATATCTAAATCTTGAACCAGCTTGAGCTGTATTTGTCGAAGCTAAAGTTTCATCAGGGTACACATCAAAAATATTATTTATGTTTCCTGTAAATCTTAAATTATTTGTTAGTTTATATGCAAAACCTAAATCTGTAGATACTTTTGCAGATAAAGTTTGGTCTGTTCCACCAGATTCAGGAGCAGTAACAGTTACTTCTCCAAAACGAGTATTAAATAAGTTAACATCCCACTTTACTCCTTCATACATTAATCCTAAAATATATTTAGATTTTGGTCTAGAGTTTGTAATTAATCCTTGCTCTTGTCTGTCAAAAATATTATATCCTGCATCATCTATTACCTGAGGCGTATTTATTGCATCTAAAGTAGTTTCATTAAAGTTAACTGCTAAAGAAGCATTAAC
>JBELHK010000002.1:39570-55925 GCA_042091415.1 Polaribacter sp.
AAAGGCTCAGAAGAACCTGCTACAATAATATATTGAGAGTTTGTTAAATGACGCTGGTGTAAAGTTGGCGCTCTAAAACCTGTACTGTAAGAAGCTCGAATAGCCCCTTTTTCACCTAGTTTATAACGCCCATTTGCTTTCCAAGAAAAGTTACTTCCTGCATCGGTAAAGTCTTCATATCTTCCTGCCACTCCAAGTAATAATTTTTCTGTAATATCATAATCTAGCTGAGTATACAAAGCAATATTATTTCTACTCCACTTACCTGCTTCATTAGGTTTAATACCTGCAAAAGAATCAGAACCTCCTTTATAATAAGACAGAGGATTACCTTCGAATGCTCTAAAAATCTCTTTCTTATATTCTACACCTGCAGCTAAACTTATTTTCTCTGACAATAGACCTGTAACATCAAAATTTCCAATAACGTTTGTTAGTCTATATCCTCCAGGCTTAAAGGTTCTTGGAGATGTGCCATTATCTGCTAAATAATCTCTGTTTACTGAATTATTTACTGTATAAAAAACATCATTTGAACCATATGTTACACTAGTATCTGCATTCCAGTTTTCACCTAAACCAAATCTAACACCAGCTGCATTGATATGATCTTCAATTTCTGTTTCAAATGTTGGCTGATATCCAATAAAATCATCTGGATTACTAGTAATAAAATTAGCATCAGCAACATCATTTCTCCAATAAGGAGCTCTATAATAAGCAAAACTTTTCCCTGTTCTTGTAGTAAAACCATGGAACGAGTATAAAGTAGAATTATCTCCTAAAGGATGCTCCATATTTAGGAAGAAATCTTTCTTTTCCATTTCTGGCTGACCAACAGTCATTCCTGCTGTTGGATTAGCTTCTAACCAAGCAATATCTCTAGGAGTATCTCCAACGTCAGATACTATACCTGCTCTGTTAGTAATATCTTGTTTATAATAAGCAAGTGTTAAATTAACAAATCCTCCATCTCCAAAATTAAATGCTGTATTTAAATCAGAATTAATATTAAAACCATCACTTTCAGAAGTAATTCCTGCTACTGTGGTAAAAGTAGAATATTCAACATTTTTCTTTAAAATAATATTCATTACACCCGCAATTGCATCAGAACCATATTGAGCAGATGCTCCATCTCTCAATATTTCAACTCTTTCTATTGCCGCAACAGGTATACTCTTTAAATCAACACCCACTTCTCCTTTTCCAGGAGTTCTGTTTAAATAAACTTGTGCACTTTGATTTTTACGTTTACCATTTATCAAAACAAGTGTTCTTGAAGGACCTAAACCTCTAATGTCTGCAGGATCGTAATGAGCTGTTGCATCAGAAATAGCCTGGTTCTGAGAATTGAATGATGGCACTTTAAAAACTAACATTTTATCAAAAGTTGGTTGACCACTAGCTTGTAGTTCTTTTACTCCAATATTATCTATTGGAACCGGCGAATCTAAAATAGTTCTTGGCTTTGTTCTATTTCCTGTAATTACAACTTCATTTAGAGCTTCGTTTGCCTCAAGTAATACAATTGTTAAGTAATCATTTGTTTGTACTGCAACTTCTTTTGTTTCGAATCCGATTGCAGAAATAATAAAAGAAGTTGGAAGGTTACTTACATCTAGAGTAAATTTTCCTTCGTCGTCTGTTGTAGTTCCATTAGACGTTCCTTTTTCAACAACATTAATGTAAGGCAAAGCTTCGCCTGTTTCGTCTGTAATTTTTCCTTTTATTGTTTGCCCATTTACTATACTAGGCAAATACATTAAAAATGAAAAAAATAAAATAATTTTTTGTTTGGTTATTATCATGGTTTATAATTTAAAAGTGAAACAAATATTAGATTTTTAAAAACAAAAACCAAATAATATTTAATTATATCTAAAATTAGAACCTATAATTTACACTTAATAAAATATTTTAACTTATGCGTTTTGTTTTTTACAATTTTCATTCATTTTATCTTTAACCTTCTTTTAACAAGAAAAATTTTCCTAAAATTGTAGCTTTGTTTCATAAAATCATACCAAAATAAGATGAATGTAGATGTTAGAGCAATAAATGAAAAAATAGAAAGAGAGAGTGCTTTTGTAGACATCCTTACTTTAGAAATGAACAAAGTAATTGTTGGCCAAAAACAAATGATAGAAAGTTTGTTAATTGGTTTACTTGGAAATGGTCATATATTACTAGAAGGTGTTCCTGGCTTAGCAAAAACCCTAGCTATAAACACACTATCTAAAGCTGTTCAAGGTACTTTTAGCAGAGTACAATTTACGCCTGATTTATTACCTGCAGATGTTGTTGGTACTATGATTTACAACATGAAAGAGAATGACTTTTCTATTAAAAAAGGTCCAATATTTGCAAATTTTGTTTTAGCTGATGAGATTAACAGAGCTCCTGCAAAAGTGCAATCTGCTTTATTAGAAGCAATGCAAGAGAGGCAAATAACTATTGGTGATGAAACTTTTAAATTAGATGAGCCTTTTTTAGTAATGGCTACTCAAAACCCTGTTGAGCAAGAAGGAACTTACCCTTTACCTGAAGCTCAAGTAGACAGGTTTATGCTAAAAGTAGTTATCGATTATCCTCGCTTACAAGATGAGCAAATGATAATGCGTCAAAATCTAACAGGTGGTTTTGCTACAGTAAATCCCGTAATTTCATTAGAACAAATTAATAAAGCAAGAGAAGCTGTTAATGAGGTTTACATGGATGAAAAAATTGAAAAATACATATTAGATATAATTTTCGCAACTCGTTATCCAGAGAAATACAACTTACCCAATTTAAAAGATTTGATAAACTTTGGAGCTTCTCCAAGAGGAAGCATCAATCTTGCAAAAGCTGCCAAATGCTACGCATTTATTAAAAGAAGAGGTTATGTAATTCCTGAAGATGTTAGAGCGGTTGTAACAGATGTTTTACGACACAGAATCGGTATTACTTATGAAGCTGAAGCTGAAAACGTTACTTCTGTAGACATCATCAACTCAATAATTAATGAAATAGAAGTACCTTAGAAAACTATTCGCGTTTAGCAACTCAACCAACAGCAAAAGCCAATAGCATATTATGGATACTAAAGAAATACTCAAAAAAGTTCGAAAAATAGAGATTAAGACAAGACGATTGTCTGATCACGTTTTTGGAGGTGAATACCATTCTTCTTTTAAAGGAAGAGGTATGACTTTTTCTGAAGTACGTCAATATCAATTTGGAGACGATGTAAGAGCTATTGATTGGAATGTAACCGCACGTTATAACGAACCTTATATTAAAGTTTTTGAAGAAGAACGTGAGCTTACAATGATGTTGATGGTTGACGTTTCTGGATCTGAACTTTTTGGAACATCTAATCAGTTTAAAAAAGATACCATAACAGAAATTGCTGCTACTTTAGCTTTTTCGGCAACTCAAAACAACGACAAAGTTGGTCTAGCATTATTCTCGGATGAAATAGAATTGTTTATTCCTCCTAAAAAAGGAAAAAGTCATGTACTGAGAATTATTAGAGAATTAATTGAATTTAAACCAAAAAGCAGAAAAACAAATATCTCTGAAGCTTTACGTTTTTTATCAAGTGTATTAAAAAAGAAGGCAATCGTATTTGTATTATCTGATTTTATGGATAATGATTACGAAAAAACTTTAAAAATTGCTGCTAATAAACACGATGTTACAGGAATTAGAGTTTATGATAGATATGATGAAGAAATACCTAATTTAGGAATGGTGCCAATGCAAGATTCTGAAACAGGAAGTATTGAGTTAGTAAACACTTCCTCAAAAAAAATTAGAAAAAATTATAGAGATAATGCTTTAAATCTTGCTAATTATTACGAAAACACCTTTAAAAGAGGTGGCGCAGGTACAATAAATACAAGAGTTGATGAAAGCTATGTTAAAAAACTATTAGGCTATTTTAAAAATAAAGGAAGATAGAATGAACTTTAAAATAATCTACATATTACTTTTAACAACAAGTTTTGCTTTTTCGCAGAACTCAAAAGTAAAAGCTAAAGTTGAAACCTCAGACATAAAAATTGGGGAACAATTTAAGTATGAGATTTCAGTTGACGAAACAGAAAACGTAATACTTCCAAAATTAGAATTAAACGGCTTAGAAATTATTGATTCTTTAAAAGTTGATACGTTAAAAAACAAACTTATTCAGAGGTACATAATTACCGGTTTTGATAGTGGGTCTTTTTACATACCACAACAACAAATTTTTATAAAAAATCAAAATTATTTAACCGATTCGTTGTTAATAAATGTTGCCACAGTTGAAGTTGACACAACTAAAATTAAAAAATTCCCTATAAAATCTATCAAAAAAGAACCTTATGTTTTTGATGATTTTAAAATTTACATTTACATACTCTTGGCTGCTTTAGCAATCATTGGTTTCTGGATTTATTGGTTCGTTATCAGAAAAAGAAAGACAGAAGAAGAAGTACAAACATATAGAACTTTAGCCCCTTATGAAGAAGCGATATTTAAATTAAACGAACTCGATGAGAAGCTACTTTGGCAAAACAACAAAACAAAAGAATATTACTCAGAACTTACAGAAATTATACGAAATTATATAGAACGTGAATTAAAAATACCTGCTTTAGAAAAAACTTCTGATGAAATTTTAGAAACCTTAATAGACTTCAATAATTCTGAAAGCATTAAAACTAGTAAAGAAACTATTCAAAAACTTAAAGAATTATTCCAAGAAGCAGATTTAGTAAAATTTGCAAAGTCTAAACCTTTAGCTCTAGAAATTGAAGAAGACAGAAAAGATGCTGAAAAAATCATCCAAGATTTAAAACCAAAAGAAATAGATAACGAAGATGAATTGGAGTAATGCAGAATTTCTAAATCCTGAGTTTTTATATTTACTAATTGTAATTCCTGTATTAGCAATTTGGTACTATTTTATTCGAAAAAAAGACACTGCTGTACTTTCAATTCCTTCAGTAAAAGGCTTTAATTCAAAATCTCTCTTATCAAAATTAAAACCATTACTTTATGTAATTCGCCTTATAGCTCTAACCTTAATCATTGTTGCTTTAGCAAGGCCTCGAAACGTTTCTGTAAGTAAACGAACAAAAACAAACAGAGGTATAGATATTGTTATGGCTATTGATGTTTCCGCAAGTATGCTTGCAAGAGATTTAAAGCCAAATAGATTAGAAGCGCTAAAAAAAGTAGCTGTTAATTTTGTAAACAAAAGACCAAACGATCGAATAGGAATTGTCGTTTATGCGGGTGAAAGCTTTACGCAAACACCAATCACAAGCGATAAAAGAATTGTAAAAAGAACTATTTCTAATCTACAATGGGGGCAACTTGAAGGAGGAACTGCAATAGGTATGGGTTTAGGCTCTGGTGTAAATAGATTAAAAGAAAGTGAAGCCAAAAGTAAAGTGATTATTCTATTGACAGACGGAGTGAATAATTCTGGAAACATAGATCCTAGAACCGCTACAGAATTGGCCAAAGAATTAGGTATAAAAGTTTATACAATTGGTATAGGAACCAATGGAATGGCAGATTTTCCTTGGAGTAAAGACCCAAGAACCGGTAAATTAAACTTTAGGAAGCAACAAGTTGAAATTGATGAAAAACTCTTAAAATTTATTTCTTCTGAAACAGAGGGTAAATATTTTAGAGCAACAAGCAATAATGAACTTGAGGAAATTTATGAAGAGATTGATAAATTAGAAAAAACAAAAATAGAAGAGTTCAAATATTACAATTACAAAGAAATGTATAGACCTTTAATATTTTTGGCTTTAGGTTTGTTAATCTTAGAATTTATATTAAAAAACACCATATTTAAGAGCTTTATTTAATGTCTGAAGTATACAAATTAGAAGAACCTGTTTATTTTTACGGTTTTACAATCATTCTTGTAATGGTTGTTGTCTTTTTAATGTCATTATGGTGGAAAAAAAGGACTCAAAAGAAATTTTCTAATGCTCTTTTATTAGAAAAATTAGCTCCAAATTCTTCTACTTTTAAGTCTACCTTAAAATTGATTACACTTCTTTTAGGAATTTCATTTTTACTAATCGGACTTGTAAATCCTAAAATGGGTTCTAAATTAAAAACTGTTAAAAGAGAAGGTGTAGATATTGTTTTTGCGTTAGATGTATCAAAAAGCATGTTGGCTGAGGATATTGCGCCAAATAGACTTGAAAAAGCAAAACAAATAATAGCA
This sequence comes from Polaribacter sp., assembly GCA_042091415.1. Classification (GTDB taxonomy): domain Bacteria; phylum Bacteroidota; class Bacteroidia; order Flavobacteriales; family Flavobacteriaceae; genus Polaribacter. The sequence continues at coordinate 45,794 of JBELHK010000002.1, forward strand.
AAAATTATAAGTAATTTAGGTAGTGATAGAGTTGGAGTTATAATTTATGCAGGAAATTCATATCCGCTTTTACCAATAACTACCGATCATGCTGCTGCAAATATGTTCTTACAAAATGCAAATCCAGATCTAGTATCAAGTCAAGGAACTGCAATTAATGAAGCATTAGAATTGGCAAAAACATATTATAATAACGATGAGCAAACAAATCGTTTTTTAGTTATTATTTCTGATGGAGAAGATCATCAAGAAGAAACCAAACAAATGGCTCAAAACTTATCTAATGATGGTGTAAAAGTATACACTGTTGGTGTTGGAACAGAAAAAGGAGGGCCAATTCCCATTCGTGTAAATGGCTCTATGGTTGGTTATAAAAAAGACAGAACAGGTGAAACTGTAATTACAAAAAGAAATTCTGAAGTTTTACAAGATATTGCAGATATTGCTAATGGAAAATATATAGACGGAAATATAACTGAAAAACCTGTGAAAGAAATTTCAGGCATCATGGCAAATGCACAAAAAAGTGAATTTGAAACAAAACAATTTTCAGATTATAAAGATCAGTTTCAATGGTTTTTAGGAGTTGGTTTATTCTTTTTACTTTTAGACGTTTTCTTTCTTGAAAAGAAAACAAAATGGCTGAAAAAAGTAGACTTGTTCAATGAAGAAAACTTAAAAAAATAAAATTATGAAAACATTTATAAGACCAATAATCCTTTTAGTGTTTTTATTCTTTATAAACACAATTTCTGCACAAAAAGATTCGATTGCTCAGCAACGTAAAGCTAGAAAAATGGTTCGTAATGGAAATTCTCTATACGAAAAACAACAATTTACAGATGCATCAGTTGCCTATAAAAAAGCATTAGCAAATAGTTCTTATTATGACAAAGCAAGTTATAATCTTGGCAATGCTTTGTATCAAGCTAAAAATTACAAAGAAGCCATTCCTCAATACGAATTAACAGCAAAAACTGCTGAAGATAAATTCACAAAAGCAGAAGCTTATCACAACATTGGTAATGCAATGATGGAAACAAAAAATTATCAAGGAGCTGTTGATGCTTATAAAAACGCATTAAGAAATAATCCTAATGATGATGAGACTCGCTACAACCTTGCAGTGGCTCAAAAAAAGTTAGAGAAGCAAAATCAAGACAATAAAAACGATAAGAACAAAGATAATAAGGACAACAAAGACAATAAAAATAAAGACAAAAACAAGGACAAAAAAGAGGACGGCGACGATAAGGATAAAAAAGACAATAAAGATAATAAGGACAAAGACGATAAGGGAAATAAGGACCAAAAGGATAAAAATGACCCTAAAAAAGATGAGAAAAAAAATCAAAATCAAAAGCCTAAACCTCAACAAGGAAAAATGTCTCCACAACAAATTAAACAATTATTAGAAAGTTTAAATAATGAGGAGAAAAAAACTCAAAAGAAAATAAATGCCAAAAAAGAAAAAGGCGAAAAAATAAAACAAGAAAAAGACTGGTAAATTTATATCTTTAATTTAGTTATGAAAATAAAACCGTACATCACATTATTATTTATGTTCTTTTGCCTTTTTGCATTTAGTCAAAAAGCTGAATTAACCGTTGGTGTTAGTAAAAATAAATTAGGATTAAATCAAAGGTTACGTGTTGAGTTTTCTATCAATAAACAAGGAGCAGATAATTTTACCCCTCCTGCATTTAAAAATTTTAAAGTAGTTCAAGGCCCAAGCCAATCTGTAAGTCAATCTTGGATTAACGGAAAAGTTAGTTTTTCTCAATCGTACTCCTATATTATCAAACCAAAAAGAAAAGGCCAGCTGACTATTGAACCTGCAAGCATAGATATTGATGGTAAAACTATAAATTCTAAAACAATGAAAATTATTGTTTTAGATGCTATAGATATTCCTAAAGACCCAAATGACCCAAGTTATATCGCTGAGCAAAACATTCATTTAGTTGCAGAAGTATCTAAATCTAAACCTTACGTTGGTGAAGGAATTTATTTAGAATATAGGCTGTATGTTAGTGAAAACATAAGTGTTTATGATACTTCTGTAACAGAATCTCCACAATACAATGGTTTCTGGAACCAAGATATTAGTGTTAAAAGTTTCCCTGTCAAAATAGGGACTTACAATGGAGAAAAGTACAGATATATTGTTCTAAGAAAAGCATTACTGATTCCGACTAAAACAGGCAAATTAGCAATAGATCCGATGAAAATGGATATTGTTATTGGAGTTCCTACAGGAAGAGCTGATTTTTTTGGAAATGTGATGACAAAAAACATTACAAAAGAATTTTCATCACCAAAAAGAATTATTATTCCTAAAAACCTTCCTTTAGAAGGAAAACCAGAAAACTTTACTGGTGCTGTAGGAAAATTCAATTTTGATGTATCATTAAGTAAAGATGCTTTAAAAGCTAACGAATCTTCTCAAATAAAAGTTAGCGTATCAGGAAAAGGTAATTTAAAACTTTTTGAGCTTCCGGAAGTTGCAACACCAATAGAATTAGAAAAATATCAACCTGAAAGAAATGAAAAAGTAAGGGTTGGCTCAGATGGTTTGTCTGGTAAAGTTTCTGAAGTTTATACAGTTGTTCCTCAATACAAAGGAAAATATAAAATACCGAAAGTTAACTTTTCTTACTTTAATCCTACTTCTAAAAAATACAACACTATTTCTACAGAAGATCTTTATGTAAATGTTTTAGAGGGTAAAGAAATTGAGACCGTAACAAACACTACCAATGTTGAAAAACAACGTGTAAATTTAACAGGGCAAAATTTTAGATATATTCAAACCAAAAGTGAATTTATAACATCTGATAATTCAGATTTTTATAAATCAACACTTTTTTACCTTTTACTAATACTTCCTTTATTTTCAATACCAATTGGTATTTATATTGCCAAATTTAATGACAAAAGAAATAGTGATGTAATAGGTAATAAACAAAGAAAAGCTGAAAGACTTGCTAAAAAATATCTTTCTAAAGCTCAAAAACAATTGGGTAAAAAAGAAGCTTTTTACGATGCTCTAGAAAAAGCTTTACACAATTATTTAAAAGCGAAATTAAAAGTTGAAACATCAGATATAAGTAAAGATAAAATCACAGAAATATTAACCAGTAGAAATATTGGGAATTCCACTGTAATTAACTTTATAAATGTTTTAAAAGCATCAGACTTTGCTCGTTATACTCCAATTACTGATACTGAAATGAAATTAGAGTTTGAGAGAGCAAAGCAAGCGATTGTTCAATTAGATAAAGAGTTATAAAATGAAGAGATTATTATATATATTTTTATTTGTTACATCTTCAACATTTACTCAAAGCAATACTGAAATATTTAATATTGCAAACGAATTATATAAAAATGAAAATTATATAGAAGCAATTGAAAAATATAAAAAGATTGAATCTAGCGGATATATCTCTTCAGAATTATATTACAATTTAGGAAACTCTTATTACAAATTAAATAAAGTGGGCCCTTCAATATATTATTATGAAAAGGCACTTCTATTAAACCCTACAAATGAAGATGTAAAAAATAATTTAGTTTTCGCAAAAAGACTTGCCTTAGATAATATTGAAGAACTTCCTACAACTGTTTTCCAAAAATTCAATAAGAAATATTTACAACAATTATCTTACAATAAATGGGCAATGATATCTGTACTTTTTTGCTTTTTAGGATGTATGTTTTTCTTGTTTTTTTACTTTTCAATACAATCATCAAAAAAAAGATTATTTTTTATCGTAAGTAGTTTTAGTTTTCTTTTACTTTTAGTTTCATGTATTATTACTTACAATCAATATCTATTTCAATTAAACAATAAAGAAGCGATTATTTTTGCAGAGAGCACAGAAATAAGAAATGCTCCAACATTAAATTCTGAAGAAGTTTTTAAGCTGCATGAAGGCTCAAAAGTGATTGTTTTAGATTCAATTGATAATTGGAAAAAAATAAAAATAGCTGATGGCAAGCAAGGTTGGATAATTTCTAGTGAAATTAAATTACTGAATTAATTTTTTTAAAATAATAATCTAAAAAAAATCTTTTTTATTATATTGTACTTCTAATCAATATATTTTTTTGAAAATAAAAATAGCTTTTTTATTATCGCTTATAATTTTAAGTTTAATTTCTTACCCAACAATTATATCTATAGTTGATAATGGCCAAGAAATATCTTCTTTAGTAGACAACAATACCGAAGAAGAAAATAAAAATGAAGAATTAGAAAAAGATATTGAACTTGAGCTTAAAAGAATAGAAAACTATAGTGCTTTAGAACAATCATTTTTAAAAAATGACCCTTCTAAATCTACATATTTTTACACTCTAGAAATCCCTAAAAAAAACACTCCTCCACCTGAATTTTTTTTTAGTATTTAAATCACATTAACCTTTTTTATTCTTTAATTATTAAATCATCTAAATATATCTATTTAGAAAAAATTTTATTTATTTATGTTCAAACATATAAAAAGCGATTTACCCGCAAGTATTGTAGTATTTTTTGTTGCCTTACCTCTTTGTTTAGGTATTGCATTAGCAAGTGGAGCCCCACTATTCTCCGGTTTAATTGCCGGTATTATAGGTGGTATTGTTGTTGGAGGTTTATCTGGTTCTAAAATTGGAGTTAGTGGTCCTGCTGCAGGTTTAGCTGCAATTGTATTAACAGCAATAGGTACTTTAGGAGGTTATCAGAATTTTCTAGTTGCTGTTGTTTTAGGAGGAATTATACAATTAATTTTCGGTCTACTAAAGGCAGGTATTATTGGGTATTATTTCCCTTCATCTGTTATCAAAGGGATGTTAACTGGTATTGGTATCATCATTATTTTAAAACAAATTCCTCATTTCTTCGGTTACGATGCAGATCCTGAAGGAGATTTTGCTTTTTTTCAAGTAGATGGTGAAAACACATTTTCTGGTATTTTAAGTGCTGTTAACAATATTAGTTTAGGTTCAACAATTATCGGTTTTATTGGATTGGGTATTTTATTACTTTGGAGCAATGTTTTATCTAAAAAAGGAAAAATATTTCAATTAATACAAGGTCCTTTAGTTGCTGTTGTTGCTGGTATTGTTTATTTTTTTGTTACAAACCAAGAGTCTATTTTCGGTATTAGCGCTTCTCATTTAGTTAGTGTTCCTGTTCCAGATGATATGAGTTCTTTTTTAGGTCAGTTTAGCTTTCCTAATTTTTCAGCAATTTCAAATCCTGAAATTTGGGTTACTGCTTTTACAATTGCATTAGTTGCAAGTTTAGAAACTTTACTTTGTGTTGAAGCAACCGATAAGCTAGATCCGCATAAAAATGTAACACCAACAAATAGAGAATTACTTGCACAAGGAACTGGTAACATCATTTCTGGTTTAATTGGAGGGTTGCCAATAACTCAAGTAATTGTAAGAAGTTCTGCAAACATACAATCTGGAGGTAGAACTAAATTAGCCGCTATAATTCACGGTTTCTTTTTATTAATCTCTGTAATTTTAATTCCAACTTTACTAAACAAAATACCATTATCTGTTTTAGCAGCTATCCTATTTATTGTTGGTTATAAATTAGCAAAGCCTGCACTTTTTAAGCAAATGTGGAATTTAGGGTGGAAACAATTTTTACCATTTATTGTTACAATTTTAGGGATAGTTTTTACAGATTTATTAATAGGAATTGGATTAGGATTAGCCGTAGGTATCGTAGTTATCTTAATAAAAAGCTTCCAAAACTCACACTTTCTTCATATTGAAGGAGAAGATGTTGATGATGGAAAAATTAAAATGACATTAGCAGAAGAAGTAACATTCTTTAACAAAGGAGCAATTTTGAAAGAGTTAGACAATTTACCTGAAAATTCATTTTTAGAGCTAGATGTTAGACAAACTAAATATTTAGATAATGATATTATAGAAATTTTAGAAGATTTTAGCATAAAAGCTAAAGAAAGAAACTTAACAATAAAGTTAGTTTCTGAGAGAGGAATTGTTGAGAATCCTGATAGTTACATTGAGTTTTTTAAATTAAAAAAATAATAATTATGAGAAATAAAGCCATAAACAAAGAATTACAAGATTCATTAACACCTAATGATGTTTTAAAAGATTTACTAAAAGGTAATGAACGTTTTACAAATAATGAACTTGAAAATGTATCACATTTAGATCTTGTTCAAGAAACTATCACTGGGCAATATCCTAAAGCGGTTGTTTTATCTTGTATAGATTCTAGAGTTCCTGTAGAACAAGTTTTTGATCAAGCAATTGGAGATGTTTTTGTTGCAAGAGTTGCTGGAAATTTCGAAAACACAGATATTCTTGGAAGTATAGAATATGCATGTGCGGTTGCCGGTAGTAAATTAATTTTTGTTTTAGGTCACGAAAGTTGTGGTGCTGTAAAAGCAGCTTGCGACGGTGTTGAGTTAGGCAATATAACTAGTATGTTAGCAAATATTTCTCCTGCAGTTGAAAAATCTTCAACAGAGGTTGAAGGCGAAAAGAACTCATCTAACAAAGATTTTGTAGCAAAAACTGTTGAGAATAATGTTTTATTAACGATGGATAGAATTCGTGAAAAAAGTGAAATTTTAGCGAATTTACTAGATGAAAATAAAATAAATATTGTTGGCGGTGTGTACTCTTTATCAACCGGTAAAGTAAATATGGTATAAAAACACAGTCATTACTTTAATAAAAAAATCCTTCTTTAAATTTACTCTTCGGTATCAAAAAAATTAAAAGAAGGATTTTCTATATCTAATATTGAAGGAAATATTGTTGGTACAATAGAATTTATAGGGTAATATAACACCGATTCTTCTAATGTTTTCTCTTTTACAAAAGGGATTGTTTTATTAAACTTATCGAAAAACAAAAAAATAACACTTAAAATTAAAACTGATTTTAGGGTACTGAAAACTCCTCCTAAAATTTTATTAAGCAAACCTAAAGAAGTAAGTTTTGCCAACTTGGTTAAAAGTTTTCCAACAAGAATTACTGCAAACACAACAAGTAAAAAAGTAATTGCGAAAGACACAATCTTAATGGTTTTATCAGACCAATCTAGATTAAATTCATTTAAGAAACTCTCTATATGATATGAAAAATGAATAGCAAAAAAAACACCAGAAATTACAGCAATTAAAGATGCCACTTCAGAAAAAAAACCGTTGATAATACCTCTTACAAAAGCAAAAAGTAAAATTACTGTAATAACAATATCAAAAACATTCACAACTAATAATTTATGTAAATCTACATTTTATTTTTACAATTTAAAAATTGGCATTGTATCTTTGTGCCTTATATAATTCTTATGATAAATAATAGTGTTCTAAAAGAAAAATGGAAGTTTTTGGTAGATAAATTATCGAATGACTTTTCAGATGGAGACGAATTAAATGTAGATGGAATAATCTATTTAGTAGGTGTTCAAGAATTAGGGCAAGGTTATAGAAAGTTTAAAAAAGATGAAAAGGTAAACTTAATGCATATTGCAATATGCAAATTACTTGAGCCTTATGGATATTATGAGTTCGATTTTTTTGATGATGATGGTTGGCCTCATTATAAAACGATAACGGAATTACCGAGCCTAAAACCAGGAGAACAAACCATTTTAATGAAAGAGGCTATTGTAAATTACTTTGATGAGATCAATTTTTTTGAAATTTAAGTAACACTAAGCTTTCTTATCATTATTGATACTAATTTAGGCGTAAAACGTTTTGCGTAAACGCCTAATTTCTCTTTTGCTCCAGCAATATAAACTTCTTCCTTTTTATTTTTTATTGCTTTTGCCATCAAACTTGCAAACTTCTTAGTGTCAATTCCATTTTTTGTTGCTGTATCCATTTTATTTTGCGGACTTCCATTACCTGTTAATGCATTCATAGAAATATTAGTATTCACAAAACCAGGACAAACAAGTGTTACCGCAATATTATCTTTATGATGTTCTGCTCTTAAACTATCAAAAAAACCATGTAAAGCGTGTTTACTTGCCGCGTAACTAGAGCGTAAAGGAGTACCTATTTTACCAACAATACTAGTTGTTACTACAAATTGCCCAGATTTGTTTTCTATAAAATGAGGCAAAATCGCTTTAGTTAAAGCTATCGTTCCTAAAAAGTTAATATCCATTACTCTTTTATCAACAGAAATATCAGTTTCTTTAATTAAAGCTCTTTGGCTAATGCCTCCATTATTTACTAAAATATCAATTTTACCAAAAAATGATAAAGCAGCAGTTACCTTAGATTTTAAATTTGTGTAATCTTCGAGATCTAGAGGAAGAATAGCAATATTACTTTTTACTTTACAAATGTTTTTTACGTTTTCAAGATCTTCTCTGTTTCTAGAAGATAATATTAATTTTGCATCTTGATTAGATAATTCTATTGCCAACGCTTTTCCTATTCCTGAAGAAGCACCCGTAATCCAGATCACTTTAGAGGTAAAACTCATAATTATATTTTTAACAGTACAATATACCGATTTTAAAAGAGAAAGAGTACTTTTGATATACCTCTTGAAAAACATTAAATAATAAAAAATGAAGAAAAATTTATTCGCTTTATTTCTATTTATATCCTCTTTATCATTTGCTCAACACACAATTCAAGGGTATTTAAGTCCTAATATTAAATCTGATTGGCTTATTCTATATAGAGTTGAAAGCACAAAAGAGGTTTTTGTAAATAATACAAGTATCGTAAAAGATTCTTTGATTGTAAATGGAAGAGAACTAGCTGTTGGCAGTTTTAAATTTGTTTTACCATCAACATCAAAACCTGGTACTTATAGGATTACTTACAAATCAGATGACAATGGATTTTTAGATTTTATCTATAACAACGAAGATGTAGAATTTATTTTTAACCCAGAATATGCTGAGCTTTCAGTAGCTTTCACAAAATCTGAAGAAAATAAATTTTATAAAAACTATTTAGACGATATTACAAAAGCACAAGAAAAAATAGATTCAATTCAAGTAGCTTATATTAAAAATTCAAAATTAGATCTTAGTAGATCTTACACAAAAGCACTGACTGAATTTAATACACTTCAAAATAAATTTGAAGATAATTCTAAGGGAATGATTGTTAATGATTTTATAAAAGCCAACCCTAGAACAAATTCTTCTTCACTACTATTAAAACCAGAATCATATTTAAATACAATTAAAAATACTTTTTTTGATAAACTAGATTTTTCGAACCAAAACCTCAAAAATTCATCGTTCTTAACGAACAGAATTTTAGATTATATTTTCTATATCAATTTTACTAATGATGAGAAAAAGCAACAAAACTTATATAAAACTTCTATCAAGACAGTGTTATCAAAAATTGAATCTGACACTTATAAAAAAGAAATTATCGAATTTTTAATTGAACAGTTTGAAGAGCAAAAAAACGTAGAAATTGTTGACTACCTTTTTGATGAACATTATAATAGTTTGCCCAAAAACCTTCAAAACTTAAAATTTAAAGAAGATAAAAAAGCTCTACTAGCTGCTGAAGTTGGTAGAATTGCACCTGATTTTTCTTGGAAAGAAAAAGGAGTAAGCTATACATTATCCTCATTAAGTGATGCAGAAAATTATGTACTTGTTTTTTGGAGTACAGGCTGTTCTCACTGCTTGAGAGAAATACCAAAATTGTATAGTTATATGCAAACAAAACCCAAAATGAAAGTAATTTCATTTGCATTAGAAAAAGACGACTTTGTGTGGCAACAATATTCAAATACTAAACTTATAGGTTGGCACAATGTTTTAGGTTTAAATAAATGGGATAATAAAATTGCTAGAACCTATCAAATAAACTCTACACCTACTTTCTTTATATTAGATAAAAACAAAAAAATTATTTCAAAACCTTATTCGCTTGAGGATTTACAGTCATTTATAGAAAAACTAAAAATGTAGAAAAGCATCTTTTATATGCTCTATTTTAGTTGCTTTTGAATTTGATATAATAGCTATAATATCAAAACGAACATCAACATCTAAATCATTTTCAATAATAAAATTATCGATTGCTGAAATTAGCAATTTGATCTTTTTAGGGTTTACAAAATCTTGCGGATTACCAAAATAATC
>JBELHK010000002.1:56025-59712 GCA_042091415.1 Polaribacter sp.
TTATCTGGTTCGTGCCCTGCAGGAAAATTAAATAAAACGGGTATTTTATCAGGAATTACATCTAAAATAAGTTGTTCCGTAGAACTTCCCCATTTTGTAGAATTCTTTTTAACCGAAGAAATATCACCCACAAGAACAGCCTTTAATTTATCAAAATAACCTGCTCTTTTTAAACTTTGTAACATCCTATCAATAGAATATTTATATTCCCCTATTTCTTCAATAAATAAAATTTTACCATCAGTATTTAATTGACTTTTAGAGCCTAACATCGATGTTAAAATCGCTAAATTACCTCCAATTAATTCCCCTTCAATTTCTGTTAAATCGAAAGTTCTGTTTTGCTTAGAAGATGTTATTGAATAATTTAAATCCTCTCCAAAAAGCGCTGTCTTAAAACTTGAGATTGCTTGTGTAATTTCTTCAGAATTTTGCTCTAAACTTGTCGGCATCATTGCATGCAAAGTTTCTATTCCTAAATTATGAATATGATTATGAAAAGCTGTAACATCTGAATAACCAATAATCCATTTCGGATTTTTTAAAAACGATGAATAGTCTAATTTATCTAAAATTCTAACTGAACCATAACCTCCTCTCGCAGCCCAAATTGCTTTTATCGATTTGTTATCTAAAGCCTTTTGAAAATCTGAAGCTCTTTCAATATCGGTTCCTGCAAAATGATTATTTTGATTAAATATATTTTCGCCTAAAATCACTTGCAAACCCCAACTTTCCATAAATGCTTTTGCTTTTAAAATAGTTGCTTTTCTATATGGTTTTAAAATTCCTGCAGGAGCAACAATAGCTATTGTATCTCCTTTTTCTAAAAAAGGCGGAGTTATTAATTTCTCTTGAGAATTGATTCTTGGAATAGCTAATAATAGTAGAAATACAATTACTTTTTTCAAAATAGTACTTGGTTTTTTGATTTTAAAAATTATAAAACTGTTACTTGTAAATGTATCTATTTTCAATGGGTTTAAAAAATTGCTTTTCGTACTTTTGTCACTTCAAAAATAATTCCAAAAACTTAAGAGAAACTTTATGAGTGCTCCAAAAAGATATACAATTACAGCTGCATTACCTTATACAAATGGCCCAATTCATATTGGTCATTTAGCAGGCGTTTATGTTCCTGCAGATATTTATGCACGTTATTTACGTAACATTGGTAAAGATGTTGCTTACATATGTGGTTCAGATGAACATGGAGTTGCAATACCAATGAGGGCTAAAAAAGAAGGAGTTACTCCGCAAGATATTATTGATAAATATCATAATATGATTAAAAAATCTTTTGCTGATTTTGGAATTTCTTTTGATAATTATTCTCGTACTTCGGCAGAAATTCATCATAAAACTGCATCAGAATTTTTTACAAAAATGTATAATGATGGTGAATTTATTGAAGAAGTTACTGCACAGTTATACGATGAGCAAGCCAATCAATTTCTAGCAGATAGATTTGTAATCGGAACTTGCCCAAAATGTGGTTTTGAAGAAAGTTATGGTGACCAATGTGAAAATTGCGGAACCTCTCATAATGCAACAGATTTAATCAATCCTAAATCTGCAATTACAGGAAATGTTCCTACCATAAAAGAAACCAAACACTGGTTTTTACCTTTAGATAAACACGAAGATTTTTTACGTGAATGGATTTTAAAAGGCCACAAAAAAGATTGGAAACCAAATGTTTACGGGCAAGTAAAAAGTTGGGTAGAAGATGGTTTAAAACCTAGAGCTGTTACCCGTGATTTAGATTGGGGAATTCCTGTACCTGTTAAAGGTGGCGAAGGAAAAGTTTTATATGTTTGGTTTGATGCCCCAATTGGCTACATATCATCAACAAAAGAATGGGCAGCAAGAGAAGGAAAAAACTGGGAAGATTATTGGAAAAAAGACGATACCAAATTGGTTCATTTTATTGGTAAAGACAATATTGTTTTTCATTGTATTATTTTTCCGAGCATGTTAAAAGCTCATGGAGATTATATTTTACCTGATAATGTACCTGCAAACGAGTTCTTAAATTTAGAAGGGAATAAACTTTCTACATCAAAAAACTGGGCGGTTTGGTTACATGAGTATTTAGAAGAATTTCCTAATCAACAAGATGTATTAAGATATACCTTAACTGCAAATGCACCAGAAAGTAAAGACAACGATTTTACATGGAAAGATTTTCAAGCCAAAAACAATAATGAATTAGTTGCTATTTTCGGAAACTTTGTAAACAGAGTGGTTGTTTTAACCAACAAATATTATGGAGGTATTGTGCCAGTTCCTAATGATTTTTCAGAAATAGATGAAGATATTTTAAGTGCTGTTAAAGAATTTCCAAACATCATTGGTAAATCTATTGAAAGATATCGATTCAGAGAAGCAAGTCAAGAACTAATGAATCTTGCTAGACTTGGTAATAAATATTTAGCTGATGAAGAGCCTTGGAAGGTTATAAAGGTTGATGAAGAAAGGGTAAAAACAATTATGTATGTTGCCTTGCAGATTGCAACTGCTTTATCTGTTGTTTCAGAACCATTTTTACCTTTTACAGCATCGAAATTAAAGCAAATTTTAAATATTGATGAAAATTTATCTTGGAGTGATGTAACCACAAAAAACACTTTAATTAAAGAAAATCATCAAATAAATAAAGCGGAATTATTATTTTCTAAAATAGAGGATAAAACAATTGAAAATCAGTTAGAAAAATTAAAAGCTACAAAATTAGCCAACGAGCAAGAAAACAAGGTTGTAGAACCTCAAAAAGAGATTATTGAATTTGATGACTTTACAAAATTAGACATCAGAATTGGTACTATTTTAGAAGCTGAAAAAGTTGCTAAAACCAAAAAATTACTAAAACTTAAGGTTGATGTTGGTATAGATACAAGAACAATTGTTTCTGGTATTGCAGAGAGTTTTTCTCCAGATGAAATTATCGGGCAGCAAGTTTCTGTTTTGGTAAATCTAGCTCCAAGAAAAATTAGAGGAGTAGAAAGCCAAGGAATGATTTTAATGACAGACACACCTGATGGTAAATTAGCTTTTGTTGAGCCAGAAAAAGCAGTAAAAAATGGGCAACAAATTAGCTAAATAAATTTCATATTATATTAATAAAGAGTCTCATAAAATATTATCCATCGTTTTTGTCGACTCTTGAAAAGAAATTTGTGAATACGTAAATTTGAATATGCTTAAAATTGCACATCATGTAATTTACAATCATCCTTTAAAAGAAGGACATCGTTTTCCTATGGAAAAGTATGATTTGTTACCTCAACAAATACTATACGAAGGCACTTGTGTGAAAGAGAATTTTTTTGAGCCAGAAATCCCTAATAACAAACACTTCTTTACAGTTCATGAACCTGACTATTTTTTTGATCTATTAAACATTACTTTAAATCAAAAAGCAGCGAGAAGAATTGGTTTTCCATTATCTGAAGTACTTATAGAGCGTGAAATGGTAATTGCAGACGGAACAATGAAAGCTTCTGAGTTTGCTTTACAAAACGGAATTGCCATGAATATTGCTGGTGGTACTCATCATGCATTTACAAATAAAGGTGAAGCTTTTTGCATGTTAAATGACCAAGCAATTGGTGCAAAATACCTTCAAAAGAAAAAATTAGCGAATAAAGTTCTAATTGTAGATTTAGATGTTCATCAAGGAAATGG
>JBELHK010000002.1:59812-65298 GCA_042091415.1 Polaribacter sp.
TTTACCCCAATTCGACTTTTCTCTTACCAATTTAATCGTGTCTTCCATTCGTTGACCAGAATACTCTATTCTTTTATCAGTTGTGTTTTTCACATTTTGTAACAAACCAATAATCAGATCAATATGATCAACATTTAACTCTTGAGCAAGTTCAGAAAAAAAGCTTTGTTCTGCGAATGCCAAAAAATTAGTATAAGGCGCTCTCCAAGCTCCTGTTGTTATATTACTTTTATAATTAGCTGTATCTACTTTATAATTTGAGATACATCCTGCAGGAAAAAAGTTTGATATTAATCCATACATATTTCCATTTATAGCCGCTTCTTTTAAATAGTAACCTGTTATTTTATCACTTTTTAAACTTGCCTTTATTCTATATTTTGTAGAAGGTCTATAAGTACCTGCTGTCATATCGTCTTCTCTAGAAAAAACTACTTTAACTGGCTTATTTATCTTACTTGATATTTCTGCTGCTTCTAATGCAAAATCTCCATACAAACGTCTACCAAAACCACCTCCCATTCTAGTCATTTCACAATGAATAGTTTCAGGCTTTCTATCTAATAACTTAGCAACTCTGCTAACCGTCCAAGCAGGAGTTTGAATAGGGCCTACTAAATGAACTTTATCTGTACTAACATCTGCATAAAAGTTCATTGGCTCTAAACAATTGTGCGGTAAAAAAGGGGCGTGATATGTTCGTTCTATAACTTTATCTGCGTTTGCGAATGCCATTTTAACATCACCATCTTCTCTCCTTGTGTCAAATGATTTGCCGTCTAAAATACTAGTGAGTATTTCTTCATGATCTTCACTTGATTCAAGTTTATTATCAATCCATTCTGCGGTTATGGCTTTTTTACCTTTCATAGCTGCCCAAGTAGAATTTGCAATTACGGCAACTTTATCTCCAAACTGAACCACATTTAAAACTCCATTAACAGTTTTTGCTTTAGAATCGTCAAAACTTTTTAGTTTTTGACCAAAAGCCGGAGGTCTTAAAACAGACGCAACTACCATATAATCAGATTTATAATCTAAACCAAATAATGGTTTACCTGTTATAATTTTATCGATATCTACATTAACAATATCTTTTCCTATAATATTAAAGTCTTTTACTTTTTTCAATTTTACATTTTCTGGAATCTCTAAATTTGCTGCTTCTTTAACAACGTCTCCATAACCGAAAGTATCTCCTTTTGAATTAGTAATTATTCCTTTCGATGCTTTACATGTTGATGCATCAACACTCCATTTTAAAGCTGCTGCATTAATGAGCATTTGTTTCGCTGTTGCACCTGTTTGCCTTAAAGCTTCCCAGCCTTGTCTGATAGATTGACTGCCTCCAGCAACTTGTCTTGTATAATTTTCAAGATCTAAAGCCCCTTGCACTACATTAACTTTATTCCAATCTACATCTAATTCTTCAGCAATAATCATCGGCATTGATGTTTTTACGCCTTGACCAATTTCTGGATTTGGTGAAAAAATAGTTACATAACCTTCATCAGATATTCGAATGAAAGCATTAAAATCATTAAAATTTAACTTACTTACATCTATTGGCATTTGGGCTTCTTTTTTACATGCTGATAAAAAATTAAACCCTATTAATAATCCACCACTTGCCAAAACGGATGTTTTTAAAAAGTTTCTCCTACTGAAATTTGTATTATTTTCTGATTTCATATTTGTAGTTTTAATAGATTATGATAATTTTTCAGCTGCTAATTTTACAGCCTTTTCTATTCTATTATAAGAAGCACACCTACAAATATTACCATGCATTGCTTCCCTAATTTCTTCTGTAGTCGGATTGTTATTTTCTGATAGAAATGCCGATGCCGTCATAATTTGACCAGCTTGACAGTAACCACATTGAGGAACATCAATTGTTGCCCAAGCTTCTTGAACCGGATGGTTTCCGTCTTCAGACAAACCTTCGATAGTGGTTATTTTTACATCATCTAAAATAGAAACTTGCATTTGGCAACTTCTTGTTGCAACTCCATCAATATGAACTGTACAAGCACCACACTGTGCAATTCCACAGCCAAACTTAGTACCAACTAAATTTAGTTCATCTCTTAAAACCCAAAGTAAAGGAGTGTCTGCATCTGCAGAAACCGCACGTTCTTTTCCGTTAATATGTAAAGTGTAATTTGGCATTGAAGTAACTTTTTAGATTCAATTGTAAGTTACAAAAAATACCGAATTAGATATTATTCGTTAGAATTTTTGATTTTATTTTAACAATTAGTTGTTTTCTCTATAATTCTTTTCCCATTTCCACGAAGAATCAATCATTTCATCTAAACTTTTTTTAGCTTGCCAACCAAGTTTTTCTTTCGCTAAATCTGTAGCTGCAAAAAGCTGAGGTACATCTCCTGCTCTTCTTTCTGTAATTTCATAATTTAATTTAGAGTTAGTAACTTTTTCAAAAGAATTGATTACATCTAAAACAGAAAATCCGTTTCCTGTTCCTAAATTAAATACTTCGAATGAATTATCTTGTTCTTTATTGATAAGCCTTTTAACTGCTAAAACATGTGCTTTTGCTAAATCTACAACATGTATATAATCTCTTATAGGAGTTCCATCTTTTGTTGGATAATCGTTACCAAAAACCATTAACTTTTCTCGAACACCTGCGGCAGTTTGAGTAATATAGGGCATCAAATTATTTGGTATTCCGCTTGGTAATTCTCCAATTAAACCAGACTCATGCGCGCCAATTGGATTAAAATAACGTAATGAAATTGATGAAAGACTATTTTTTGAATTAATTAAATCTTCAATAATTTCTTCAGCAATTTTCTTTGAATTTCCGTAGGGGGAAAAAGGTCTTTTGGTTTCATTTTTCTCAGTAATTGGTAAGGTTTCTGGATTTCCATATACCGTTGCTGAAGATGAAAAGATAAAACCATCAATATTATTTTCTATTTGAGCATTAAGAACATTTAACAGAGAATAAAGATTATTTTTATAGTACATTAAAGGCTTTTGTATAGATTCTCCAACAGCTTTATAAGCAGCAAAATTTATAACAGCTTTAGCATCTTTATGCTCATTAAAAACTTTGTTTGTAGCAACTTCATCCTTTAAATCAATTTTAATAAAAACTGGTCTTTTTTGAGTAATTTGTTCAATACGATCCACTGTTTCTTCTGACGAATTTGATAAATCATCTAGAATTACAACATCAAAATTATTTCCTATCAATTCTACAACTGTATGTGAGCCTATATAACCACATCCTCCTGTAACAATTATTTTATCTTTCATTATTATTTTTTGAAATACAATAATAATGAAAAAAATTACAATACCAGTACCTACCAGTTGCTTTTATGGAAAAATAATTTATATTTGTTAAGTGAAAGAGATTTTGTTAAAAAAGAATTCAAGAGAACCAAAATACAAACAAATAGTTTCAACTATTGAAGAAAGTATTGTTGCTGGCTTACTTAAAAAGGGTGATAAATTACCTTCTTTAAATACAATTAAAGAAAAAAATAATCTTTCAAGAGACACTGTTCTAACTGCTTTTAATGAATTGAAACAAAGAGGTATCATTTACTCTGTAGTTGGCAAAGGATACTATGTTTCCATTGATAATATTGAGGTAAAACAAAAAATATTTGTTTTATTTGACGAGCTTAATTCTTTTAAAGAAGATCTGTACAATTCATTTTTAAATGCATTGGGAAACAATGTTCAGATTGATATATTTTTTCATCATTTTAATAAAAATATATTTGAAAAATTACTAAATGACAATGTTGGCAAGTATAGCTTTTATGTAATTATGCCCGCTAATTTAACTAATATTGATCATTCAATACAAAATTTACCTAAAGACAAAGTTTATATTCTAGACCAAATTACTAATGAGCTAGATAAGTATGCTGCAATCTATCAGAATTTTGAAAAAGATGTATTTAAAGGTCTTAGCTCTGGTTTATCTTTCATTAAAAAATATAAAAAAATCATTCTATTATTTCAAAAAGAAAAACAACCAATAGGAATTTTAAAAGGTTTTGAAAAATTTTGTAATCTTCATAATATCAAATTTGAAGTTATCTCTTCTTTAGCAAAAAAAACATTAAATACTGGAGAATTATATTTGGTTCTAGAAGATAAAAATCTAATCCGTATTATTAAAAATGCGAAACAAAACAAGCTAAAACTTGCAAAAGATATCGGTGTAATTTCTTACAATGACACCATACTCAAAGAGGTTGTTGAAAACGGAATTACAACAATATCTACAGATTTTAATTTAATGGGGCAACGATTGGCTGAAATGATTTTGAATAAAGAACACATACAAATTGAAAATCCGAGTAACTTAATTATAAGAAATTCGATATAAATATATGTTTAGCATCCACAGTTTAAAAAATAAAAATTTAATTGAACTTCAAAATTCAAGTAAATCCTCAAAAGCAACAATTTGTCTTAATGAAGGTGGAAGGCTAAGAGATTTAAAATTGAATGACAATACCTTAATAAAAGAAGATATCAATTTTAAATACTCTAATTCATATGCTTCTTCAATTTTATTCCCTTTTGCAAATAGAATTGAATCTGGTAAATACAGTTACGAAAATAAACACTACGAATTAGAGTGTAACGAATCGAATAAAAATGCTTTACATGGTTTTGTTTACAATAAAAGTTTTGAAGTTGTAAAAACCATTGAAGAGAAAAATTATAGCAGTATAATTATTTCATACAAAGAAACAAGTAAAACTAAAGGATTTCCTTTTACGTATGATATACAACTAAATTACACGCTTTATAATAATTATTTAAGTTTGTCTGTAGAAGTAATTAATACAGATACTAATTCTTTTCCTTTTACCTTAGGATGGCATCCTTACTTCTATTGTAAAGACCTACCAAAAAGCAGCTTAATTTTTGATAGTGAAAAAAAAGTTGAATTTGATGAAAACTTAATAACTAAAAATATAATTGATTTAAAAACAGAAAAAGAATTTAAAATTTTAAACAAGCAATTAGATGATTGCTTTGTGTTAAATTCAAATAAAACAGAATTTAAAACTCCAGAATATCAAATAGAAATTTCTTCAGATCAAAAAGAAAACTTTCTACAATTGTATACTCCAAAAAATTATAATTTGATAGCCATAGAACCTATGACAGGCATTTCTAATAGCTTCAACAATAAAATTGGATTAAGAGTTTTAGAACCCAATCAATCCTATTCTGTAACATGGACTTGTAGAATAAAGTAAAAGAATGCTAAGATGAGTAAAACATTGGTTAAAGAAGTAAAAGAAGAATTTATAAAAACGTTCGATTCAGAACCTTTATTAATTTTTTCTCCAGGAAGAATAAATATTATTGGAGAACACACAGATTATAATGGAGGCTTTGTTTTCCCTGCTGCTGTTGACAAAGGAATTGTTGCTGCAGTTCAAAAAAGCAATTCAGGAAGCTGTACTGCAATTGCAATG
>JBELHK010000003.1:0-13464 GCA_042091415.1 Polaribacter sp.
TGTCATTGTACCTCCAAAAACAACAGCAGCAATTGGGCCTACTAATTTTGCAGCTAAACCACTTTCAAAAGCTCCTAATTCATTAGAAGAACCTACAAACATCGAATTTACGGAAGAAACTCTTCCTCTCATTTCATCAGGCGTTTTTAACTGAAGAATTGTTTGACGAATAACCATAGAAATTCCGTCTGCAGCACCACTTATAAACAATGCTAATAAACTAACCCAAAAAATAGATGATAACCCAAAAGCAATGATACTTAAGCCAAAAATAAATACCGAAATCAACATTTTTTTACCTGTACTTTTATTAATAGGAATGTAAGTTGTTAATAACATCGTAACAATACTTCCTATAGATATTGATGCATTTAGTAAACCAAAACCTTCAGGACCAACTTTTAAAATATCTTGTGCAAAAACAGATAAAATAGCCACAGTTCCTCCAAATAAAACCGCAATCATATCTAAAGTAAGCGCACCTAAAACAGCTTTATTTTCAAAAACAAATTTTACGCCTACCTTTAAACTTTCTACAACTGGTTCTCCTATTTTTTTATTTAAAATTGGTTTTTTCTTAATAAAAAAAACACCTATTAAAGATAATATTACTAATGTAAAAACAAGTAATAAAGTATTATCGACATCAATCCAACTAATAAAAAAACCACCTCCTAAAGCGCCAAGTACAGAAGCTGTTTTCCATAAACTTGTACTCCAAGTTGCTGCATTGTGATATATTTTTTTAGGAACGAGTAACGCTACTAATGAAAATATTGTAGGACCAAAAAAAGAACGAAGAAATCCACCAAAAAAAACCAAACCATAAATGGTATAAAGAATTATTTTTGTCTCATATTTTTGAATGATAAAATCGGTTGTTAAGAAATATAAACCTAAACTTATAAAAGAAAATGCTGCTATACATATTGCAAATAAGTTTCTTTTTTCTTTTTGATCTACAATATGTCCTGCAAAAAGGGCCATAGAAAATGCAGGAATAATTTCCATTAAACCAATTATACCTAACGATAAAGGGTCTTTTGTTATAGAATATACTTGCCATTCAATAACAATAAACTGCATAGACCAACCGAAAACGAGTAAAAACCTAACAATTAAAAAAATATTAAACTCCTTAATTCTTAATGCTGCATATGGATCTTGTTTCGCCATAAATTAATTCAATTTCATATCCATTAAAATGGCAAAAGTTTCATTGATATCTTTTTCTTTAACCACAATGGTCATTTCATTTGTTGTAGAAATAATTTCTTGTAAAGGAATATCTGCCCAAGCTAATTGTTTTAAAATAAAATAATAAATACCTGATTGCTCTAAATTTTCTTTAGGAAGTTTGATTGTAATTGATGCTAGTTCTAGCATACTATTAGTTAATGTTTCTTTATCAAATATTTCTTGAACAAAAGGACGAAGATTTTTACTTGTTACAATATTGGTTTCAAAAATTCCTTGTGAAACCGTAAGAAAGTAGTCAGAACTTTCTGATGATTTTGTTAAAATTTTTGCGATTTCTTTGAGTAATGACGGAGTATTTTTAAAAGTAAAATCACACAAATCTGATCTTACAATTACATCCCCTAAATCTAAAGCTAATTTTTTTATATTTTTTCTAATACGTAATTCACTTGCAGGAGACAATCTATTAATTGCCATCATTACTGCACCAACTTTTACTTCTTTCTTTAAAACTTCTGAAACATTAGGTAAAATTATTCTCGCTAAAGAAGATACATTTATCAATTTTTCATTGAGCGCTTCTTCAATAAAAGGTGTTTTTCTGATTGTACTTTCAACAACCTCTTGTATTGTTTTCATTTAAAAAGTTTAAAAAAATTATCAATTGTTCAAAATTAAACAATTAATTTAATTTATTAGTCAACTTTTTAAATTCTTTTTTAGGGTTCTTAGATAAATATAAAACATTGTATACTGCATCAATTATTGGACAGTTTGCTTCATTATCAATTTTAATTTTATTGGCGCTTTTTGTTGCATAATACCCTTCAGCAATCATGCTCATTTCGTGCTGAGCGGCTTTTACAGTATAGCCTTTTCCTATCATGTTTCCAAACATTCTATTTCTACTAAAAGTAGAATAGCCAGTAACTAATAAATCACCTAAATAAGCAGAATTATTAATGTTACGTTTCATTTTATGAACCTTTTTTATAAAACGTTTCATTTCTCGAATAGCATTACTCATTAAAACTGCCTGAAAATTATCTCCATAACCTAAACCATGTGCAATGCCTGAGGCTATTGCATATATGTTTTTTAAAACTGCGGCATATTCGGTTCCTATAATATCATCTGAAGTTTTAGTTTTTATATACCAACTCTCTAAAATATTGGCCATCTCTTTAGCTTTATCTTCATCTTTACAGGCAACTGTAAGATAAGATAAACGCTCCATAGCGACTTCTTCTGCATGACAAGGACCTGTAATTACTCCAATATTTTTTAAAGGGATTTTATATTCTTGATTAAAATGTTTGCCAACAATTAAACCTGTTTCTGGTACAATGCCTTTTATTGCAGAAAAAATTATTTTATTCTCTAACGATTCTGATATTTTTTCTAACTCTAAGGTTAAAAAAGCAGAAGGAATTGCAAAAATTAAAACATCGTAATTTGCAATTATGTGATTTATATTCGATGAAAGATCTAATTGATTTGATTTAAGTTCAGCAGATCTCAAATAGTTTGGGTTATGGTCATTTTCCTTTATATGAGTAATGATTTGCTCATCTCTTATATACCAACCAATATTATTTATATTTTCAGTTAACATTTTTACAATGGCTGTAGCCCAACTACCTCCACCTAAAACTGCTATTCTTTTTTCTATATACATTTTAGAAATTTAGTGCACCAAATGTAATAAAACAATTAAATTATATTGAATAGCAATTCTTTTTTATTAATATTTTTAAAATTAAAATGATGTTTTTTTGAAATATTAATTTTTATAGCTAATTTCATTTTATAACTTTATCATAAAAAATATGACTGTTCAAATTATAAATAAATCCAAACATAAAACGCCAAGTTATGAAACTGAAGGTGCTGCAGGAATGGATTTACGAGCAAATATTAATGAACCAATTTTAATAAAACCTTTAGAAAGAGCAATTATAAGTACAGGTTTATTTATTGCTTTACCTGTTGGTTTTGAAGCTCAAGTAAGGCCAAGAAGCGGTTTAGCTGCAAAAAAAGGAATTACTGTTTTAAATTCACCAGGAACTGTTGATGCAGATTATAGAGGAGAAATTGGGGTTATTTTAGTTAATTTATCAAATTCAGATTTCACTATAAATGATGGAGAAAGAATTGCACAATTAGTAATTGCTAAGCACGAAAGGGTTCTTTGGAAAGAAGTTGAGATTTTAAGTGAAACAGAACGTGGTTCTAGCGGATTTGGTAGTACAGGTGTTTAATAATAAATTTAATTAATATGATTTTAGGAGTATGTGAATGGTTAAGTACAAAAACAAATTTTACAGCAAAAAACTTAAGAATATTATTTGTTTTGTTGGTTTTATTAGCTGGTTTTGGTGTTGGTGCTTACCTAATTTTATGGTTGGTAAAAGTTTTATCTGATGAATAAAAAAAAGTTGTAGAGTTAACTTTTCTACAACTTTTTTATTCTAAAATAGTTAATCTTGTTATTCTTGATTATCTATTGCTTCTTTAATTTTATTTTCTAATTCTTCCATTAGTTCAGGATTATCTTTAATCAATCCTTTTACAGAATCTCTTCCTTGCCCAAGTTTCGTTTCTCCATAACTAAACCAAGAGCCACTTTTCTTAACAATACCTAATTCTACACCAATATCAAGAATTTCACCAACTTTAGAGATTCCTTTTCCATACATAATATCAAATTCTGCAAGTTGAAAAGGTGGTGCTACTTTATTTTTAACTACTTTAACTTTTGTGCTATTACCAATAACTCTATCACCATCCTTAATTTGAGTTCTTCTTCTAATATCTAATCGAACAGAAGCATAGAATTTTAATGCGTTACCACCTGTTGTTGTTTCAGGGTTTCCGAACATTACACCAATTTTTTCACGCAACTGATTAATAAAAATTACCGTACAATTTGTCTTAGCAATAGTACTTGTTAATTTACGCAATGCTTGAGACATAAGTCTTGCATGTAAACCCATTTTAGAGTCTCCCATTTCACCTTCTATCTCAGATTTTGGAGTTAAAGCTGCAACAGAATCAATAACAACAATATCAATCGCTCCAGAACGAATTAAATTATCAGCAATTTCTAATGCTTGTTCTCCATGATCTGGCTGAGAAATAATTAAATTATCAATATCAACACCTAAATTTTCTGCATAAAAACGGTCAAAAGCATGCTCTGCATCAATAAAAGCAGCAATACCTCCTGCTTTTTGTGCCTCAGCAATTGCATGAATTGTTAATGTTGTTTTACCTGAAGATTCAGGTCCGTAAATTTCTATCACTCTTCCTCTTGGATAACCTCCAACACCTAAAGCTAAATCTAAACCTAAAGAGCCTGATGAAATTGCATCTATATCTTCAACAACTACATCACCCATTTTCATTACAGATCCTTTTCCGTAAGTTTTATCTAACTTATCTAAAGTAAGTTGTAAGGCTTTTAATTTTGCTTGTTTTTCCTTGTCTGTCGCCATAAATCTTTGCTAAATTTTTAATTTTTAAAGTGATGTAAGTTACAAAAAACAAAAAAGATTTTCCTAACAATTTCATTTGGTTTTTATATTATTTTTGAACAAATATTTATGCTATGACAACTTTAATAAATAGTAATTCTATTGTAAAAATTGATAAAGGTGAATTGATAAATTTCACCGTAAAATATAAAGAATATATTCATCAAAAAGGAAATAAAGGATGGCGTAAAAGTGATGATGAAATGTTTCCTGTAATTGGGCCAACATCAAAAAATAATTATAAAGTAGAAACTAAAAAAGGGGAAGGAATTCAAGATCAACATGGATTATTACGTGAATTAGAATACGAATTAATTAACGTAACAGAAAATTCTGCTAGTTATATAAAAAGTTATATAAAAGATACAAAAGTTAAAAACGGTAAATATCCTGATAAATCAAGTGAAGAGTACCTTTTTTGGCCTTATAATTTTACTTTTAAAAAAGTATTTACTCTTGAAAATGATATTTTAAAAATTGATTTTATTATTGATTCTGAAGAAGGAATGCCTTTTATGTTAGGTTATCATCCTGCATTTTTATTGTCTGATATTGGAACTGAAACTTTTGTAGCAAACACTAATGAATATACTTTAAAAAATATTTTTGATGCAGGAGCCAATGCTTTTCCTGTTTTAAATACAAACGAAATTATCTTAAAAAATATTGATAAAAGTGATTTAAAATTATCAACTCAAGGTTTTAATAATTTTATGTTGTGGACAGAGGTGAATAATATGGTTTGCATTGAACCAATTACACAATATACTTCGTATACAAATCAAAAATTCTCTGAAGAAAATATGAGTATATCTAAAGGTAAAAACAAGTTTGAAGTGAAAATTGAAATTATTTAGGATTTATCCATTCTAATATGAGGAATACCGTCTTCTAAATATTCTTCACCTACTTTTATAAAACCTAAAGATTCGTAAAACTTTCTTAAATAGACTTGTGCAGAAATTGTAATATCAGTTACTTTATAATGATAATCAATAGCATTCAAAGAAGCTTTCATCAATTCGTAACCATAACCAAAATTTCGTTCTTTTATATTAACAACAACTCTTCCAATACTAGCATTTTCAAAATAATCACCTGGCTGAAAAATTCTTGTATAGGCTATTATTTTATCATTTTTAAAACCTAAAATATGTAATGCTTTTTGATCTTTATAATCTATATCTTGATATACACAATCTTGCTCTACAACAAAAACCTCTGAACGTAATTGAAGTATATTATAAAGTTCATTGGTAGTTAACTCCGAAAAAGTCTTAACTTTAAAATTCATTATCCTGCGCAAGAAATTTTATTTACTCTCTTTTCATGACGTCCGCCTTCAAATTCTGTAGATAAAAATACATCTACAAAGCTAATAGCTTGTTGTAAAGAAACAAAACGTGCAGGAATTGTAAGTATATTCGCATTATTATGTTGTCTTGTTAATTCAACAAGTTCTTTATTCCAACATAAAGCAGCTCGTATTCCTTGGTGTTTATTTGCAGTCATTTGTGCTCCATTACCTGAACCACACAAGATGATACCGAAAGAAGCTTCACCAGACTCAACTGCATCAGCTGTTGGATGAATTGCATCAGGATAATCCATAGAACTATTTGTATCCGTCCCAAAATTTAGAACTTTATATCCTTTATTTTCTAGATATTTTATAATTTCAAACTTGTATTCTGTACCTGCGTGATCATTACCGATGGCAATTGTCATAATTTGTTGATTTTAATTGAATTAATCAATACAAAAATATAGAAAATTACAGTTATCAACATATTTAAATTCTCAAAATTTGTTAATTTTTAATAACTCTTTAAAAATTAATCTTTTATCTATTTTAAGAGAATGTTAAGAACTTATCATTAAAATATAGAAAGTTTTTTTGGATGTTTAATAATTTATTACAATACAATATGAATTAGTTAAAAAGCAAATTTTATTATTTATTTTTCATAAAAGTTTATCAACAATTTATTTACATTTTATTTACACTCTAAAGATGTTTATTTATTAAAATTATAGAGTGAATAGTTGTTAATAACAATTGTTAATAAATGTTAATTTAGATTGATTTTTAACCTTTTATCTAGTTAATAATATGTCAATTTGTTTTAATAAGTGATTTTAAAAAATTATTTATCTAAAATTTACACTAACTATTCACAAGCAATTATAATCATCATATTTATATTTAAAAATTAAAGAAAAAAATTATAATACTTAATAATGTTAATAACTGAAAATTAATATCGAATTCGAATTTTAGATTTAGAAAATATATCAAATTAAATAATTGTATTTTGGCTTTAGATAAATAGAAGAACGAATAAATGAAAAGAAAGAAAATATATAAAAAAAAAGGAAAAGTAATTAAAGATTTAACTCGTAATATTTTTAAAATTCTAAATAAAGATAGTAGTAAGGTTTATAATTATAAACAGATTGCTTCTAAATTAGGAATCTCTGATACTGATGGTAAAACTCAAGTTTTAAAAAAATTAGTAGAATTAACAGCTAATAAAAAAATAAAAGAAGTAGAAAGAGGTAAGTATCAAATTAATGAAGATAGAAAATACTCTTTAGGTACTTTAGATATCACATCAAACGGAAATGGCTATTTTATGTCTGATGACTACGATGACGATATTTTTGTACCAAGTGTTAATTTAGGCAAAGGTTTACAAGGAGATGTTGTAAAAGCATATGTTTATAAAAAAAGAAGATCTAATAAATTAGAAGCTGATGTTGTTGAGGTTATAGAAAGAAAAAAAAATGACTTTGTTGGTGTTTTACAAATGAGTAAAAACTTTGGATTTGTTTTACCTGACAGCAATAAAATGTACGCTGATATATTTATATCACAAAATAAATTAAACGGAGCAGAACATGGAGATAAAGTACAAGCTATTATAACTGATTGGCCAGAAAAATCTAAAAACCCTTTTGGTAAAATTAGTAAAATACTTGGGAAACCAGGAGATCATAATACAGAAATGCATTCCATACTTTTAGAGTATGATTTACCTTACGAATTTCCTGAAGAAGTAGAAAAAGACACAGAAAAACTAGTTTTAGAAATTACTAAAGAAGAAATTAGTAAACGAAGAGATATGAGAAATGATTTAACATTTACCATAGATCCTAAAGATGCTAAAGATTTTGATGATGCGCTTTCTTTTACAAAACTCGAAAATGGAAATTACGAGATAGGAATTCATATTGCTGACGTTTCTCATTATGTTCAACCTAATACAATTTTAGATTCAGAAGCGTATGAAAGAGCAACATCGGTTTATTTAGTTGATAGAGTAGTACCTATGTTACCAGAAAAATTAAGTAATGGAGTATGTTCTTTAAGACCTCATGAAGAAAAGCTTACTTTTTCTGCAGTTTTTGAAATTGATGATAAAGCAAATATAAAAAATCAATGGTTTGGTAGAACTGTTACTTATTCAGATCAACGTTTTGCTTACGAAGAAGCACAAACTATTATTGAAAATAAAAACAATATTATTCCATCAAATATATCGTTAACAGGTCAAGAATATACTGTTGAAAATACAATTGTAGAAGCTGTTTTAAAATTAGACGAATTAGCCAAAATACTCAGAAAAAAAAGAATGAAAGCAGGTGCAATTTCTTTTGATAGAGTAGAAGTGAAGTTTACTTTAAATGAACATGCAGATCCTGTAGGAGTTTACTTTAAAGAAGCAAAAGATTCTAATAAACTGATAGAGGAATTTATGTTATTAGCTAATAAAAAAGTAGCAGAATTTATAGGAAAAGGAAAAGCAGGGAAACCATCAAATAAAACTTTTGTGTATAGAGTTCATGATGAACCAGATGTTGAAAAATTAGCTTCTTTACAGAGTATTATTAGTAAGTTCGGTTATAAAATTAATACAGATACTAGAGAGTCAACTACTGAATCATTAAATCAATTATTAAATGATGTTTATGGTAAAGCAGAATCAAACATGATTGAAACATTAGCAATACGATCTATGAGTAAAGCAGTTTATACTACTCAAAATATAGGTCATTATGGTTTAGCTTTCGATTATTACAGTCATTTTACGTCTCCTATAAGACGTTATCCTGATGTAATGACACATCGTTTATTACAACATTATTTAGATGGAGAAAGTTCACCAAAACAAGAAATTTTTGAAGAACGATGTAAACATTCATCAAAAAGAGAAGAATTGGCATCAAAAGCAGAGCGAGATTCTATTAAATATATGCAAGTAAAATATATGCAAGATCATAAAGATGAAGTATTTAATGGAGTTATAACAGGAGTTACAGAATGGGGAATATATGTAGAAATCACTAAAAATAAATGCGAAGGAATGGTAAGAATTAGAGATATAAAAAGCGATTATTATATTTTTGATGAAGAACAATATGCAATTGTTGGTCAATCTACGAAACATCTATATCAACTTGGTGATGATGTTAAAGTTCAAGTAAAAAAGACAGATTTAGAACGCAAACATTTAGATTTTAATTTAATTGAAGATTAATTATGGTTTTAACAACAACAAATACAATAGAAGGCTATAAAATTATTGATTATTTAGGTATTGTAACAGGTATTTCTTACAACTCAACATATTCTCAAAAAGAAAAAAAAATATCCTTTAAAGATATGTTTAATTCCACTAAATATTATGAAGCTTATGCAGATGGCTTAGAAAAGTTAAAAGAACAAGCTTTTCAAAAGTTAAAGGAAAATGCAAAAAAACTAAATGCGAATGCTGTTGTTGGTATTCAAATTGATGTGGAGCCACTAGCAAATTCAGCAACAACATTTGTTTCAATAACAGGTACTGCAGTAAAAGTAGAATAATCTTTGAGTAACTTTTTTAAAATATTGATGATTTTATAACATTATTCTTCAAAATACGTTTTATATTGGTATAGAATTTGCTAAGAAATTTTATTAAACTATTAACCATGAAAAAAATATTTTATTTATTAACCATCATTTTAAATACAACGTTATTTTCACAAACCAAAATAAACCAAAATTTAGGAGATTTTACTTCGTTAAAGGTTTATAATGGTATTGAATTAGAGTTGATTAAATCAGATGAACAAAAAGTTGAAATAATAGGAGATAAGTCTGAAAATGTAAGTATAAAAAATATAGAAAAAACATTAAAGTTTTCACTTCCTTTTTCTATAAAACCTGAAAATAATTCAGCAGACGGAGAAGTAAAAATAAAACTATATTACAAATCAGATATCGATCTTATAGATGCAAATGAAGGAGCAATTATTACTGGTAAAGACATCAATCAAAATAAATTAATTGTAAAATCTCAAGAAAGAGCATTTATAAATTTGGTAATAGATACTAAATATCTAGAGGTAAAAACTTCTTCAGGAGGTATTGTAAAATTAACAGGAACTTCAAAACATCAAGATGTTTATGTTGATTTATATGGTGTTTACCACGGATTTAATTTAAAAACAAAGATAAGTTCTGATATAAAAGCAGGAACTGGCGCAAAGGCAGAGGTTTTTGCAGGTGAAACATTAACAGCAAAAGTAAGTTTTGGAGGTTCTATATTTTACAAAGGAAACCCAGAAGTTATTAAAGATAAAAAAGTAATAGGGGGTATTATTCAGAAAAAAGAGTAATACAAAGCTTTTTTCATATCTTTGTAAACCAAAAGACAAGAACATGAATACTTTACATATATATTTATTAGGAATGCCAAGCGGAGGATCTTGGATTTTAATTGCTTTAGCAGTTTTACTTTTGTTTGGTGGAAAGAAAATTCCAGAATTAATGAAAGGATTAGGTGGCGGAATAAAAGAGTTTAAAAAAGCTTCAAAAGAGGAAAAAGACGAAAAGTTAGAAGAAAAGAATTAATATAATACTACAATTGTAAAAAGCGCATTTTAAATTTAAAATGCGCTTTTTTTTATTATTCTTCTTTCTTTTTCTTCGATTGCTTCATTGCTTCTCCAATCTGATTACTTGCTGTAAAACTTGCAACCATTTCGTTTAACATATTACTACCTGCTTGCGGTGAATTTGGTAATAAAATTAAATTACTATTTGTTTCTTCTCCAATAGATTGTAGAGTATCATAATGTTGAGTTACTACAATTAATGCAGATGCTTCTTGGCTGTTTATACCAACTTTATTTAAAACTTCTACAGATTCTTCTAAACCACGAGCAATTTCACGTCTTTGGTCAGCAATACCTTGCCCTTGAAGCCTTTTACTTTCTGCTTCAGCTTTTGCTTTTTCTACAATTAAAATTCTTTGTGCATCTCCTTCAAATTGAGCGGCAATCTTTTCACGTTCTGAAGCATTAATTCTATTCATTGCTTCTTTTACTTGTGCATCAGGATCGATATCAGTAACTAAAGTTTTAATAATATCATAACCATAATCCATCATAGCATCGTTAAGTTCTGTTTTAACAGCAATTGCAATGTCATCCTTTTTAACAAAAACATCATCTAATTTCATTTTAGGAACTTCAGCTCTTACAACATCAAAAACATATGAAGTAATTTGATCATGAGGATAATCTAACTTATAAAAAGCTTCATAAACTTTATCTCTTATAACTTTATATTGTACAGA
This sequence comes from Polaribacter sp., assembly GCA_042091415.1. GTDB lineage: Bacteria > Bacteroidota > Bacteroidia > Flavobacteriales > Flavobacteriaceae > Polaribacter. Next base: position 11,363 of record JBELHK010000003.1, read on the forward strand.
TACTTTTAATTTTACAAAAACATCATCTAAAGTTTTAGTTTCAACAATAACATCTAATTGTTGTATTTTTAAACTTAATTTACCTGATATTCTGTCAATTAAAGGGATTTTAAATCTTAAACCAGAATGTCGAATACTTTGAAATTTACCAAAACGTTCAATAACTGCTGCTGTTTGTTGTTTTACTGTGAATACAGCTGCAAAAAGGATTACCAACGAAAGGGCAATAATAATATAGGTTGTTAACATAGTTTTTTATTTTTTTGAGTTAATAAATCAATATCTATAAAGATACTTAAAAAGGTTACATGTTTATAAGTAACAATTTTGTTTAAAATGTTACAGCTAAAAATAAAAAAACCTTTCTAAATTTAGAAAGGTTTTATAAATATTTATAAGAGAAGTTTAAAGGCTTTCAATTGCTTTTTCAATTCTTTTTATTGTTTCTTGTTTTCCAATCATTGCAATTATATCGAATAAATGAGGTCCTTTTAACGCGCCAACAAGACTTAAGCGTAGAGGTTGCATAATTTTACCAAAACCAATTTCTTTAGCTGTAATCCATTCTTTAATTTCTCTTTCTGTATTTTCTGATGAGAAATCTTCAATTAATTGAATTTTATCAATTAATTCCGTCATTAAATTTGGCGTAGTTTCTTTCCATTGTTTTTTTGATGCTTTCGCATCATATTCATTTGGAGTTTCAAAAAAGAATGAAGATAAACTCCATAAATCATCAACAAATACCGCTCTTTCTTTAACTAAAGAAATTACTTTTTCTATGTAACTTTTTTCAGAAGAAATACCTTTTTCTTCTAAAATAGGTATAAACAAGTCTGTTAAAAACTCGTCTGATTTATGTTGCATGTATTGCTGTTGAAACCAATTTGTTTTTTCTGGATTAAATTTTGCTCCAGATTTAGAAACTCTGCTTAAATCGAATTCTTGAATTAGCTCTTCTAAAGAGAAAATTTCTTGTTCAGTACCTGGGTTCCATCCTAAGAAAGCTAACATGTTAATAAAAGCATCAGCAAAATATCCGTCTTCTTTATATCCTTTTGAAATATCGCCAGTTTGCTCATTTTTATATTCTAAAGGAAAGACAGGAAAACCTAATTTATCGCCATCTCTTTTACTTAATTTACCTTTACCTACTGGTTTTAAAATTAATGGTAAATGCGCAAATTTAGGTGCAGACCAATTGAAAGCTCTGTACAATAATGTATGAAGTGGGAGGGAAGGCAACCATTCTTCCCCACGAATTACATGAGAAATTTCCATAAGATGATCATCAACAATATTTGCTAAATGATATGTTGGCATTCCATCACTTTTAAACAAAATTTTATCGTCTAAAGTATTGGTATCTATTTTAATTGTTCCACGAATTTCATCTTCTAAAATTAAAATTTCATCTTTAGGAGATTTGAAACGAATAACATATTTTTCACCTGAATTAATTCTTTGTTTTACTTCTTCTTCATTTAAAACTAAAGAATTTACTAGTTTTCCTTTTTCTCGATTATGCCAGTTGTAGATAAATGTTTTACCTGCTGCTTCGTGTTCTTTTCTGTGAGAATCTAATTGTTCTGATGTATCAAAAGCATAATATGCCCAACCATTTTCAATTAAAATATCTGCATATTTTTTGTATAAAGGTTTTCTTTCTGATTGTTTGTAAGGTCCTAATTTTTCATTTTTTCCAGGCCCTTCATCAAAAGGAATATTACACCAATTTAAAGCATCAATTATGTATTGCTCTGCATTAGCCACATAACGTGTTTGGTCTGTATCTTCTATTCTTAGAATAAAAGCTCCATTGTGTTTTTTGGCAAATAAATAATTATATAAAGCAGTTCTTACACCTCCAATATGTAAAGGTCCTGTTGGACTTGGTGCAAAACGCACACGAACATTAGATTCCATCTTTCTTAATGATTTTAAGTGCTGCAAAGATACTTTTATGTGTGCATAAAAAAAAGCCTTTCTAAAAGGCTTTTAATTCAATTTTATGAAATTATTTAATTAAAACTTGTGATAAATACCAGCACTTAAAGCTGCTTTTTTTGCTACATTATTTCCAGAAAAAGCACCGCCAAAAC
>JBELHK010000003.1:13564-21244 GCA_042091415.1 Polaribacter sp.
TATCAAAAGAACTTGTATTTGCTTCCATTGAAAGTTGCCCAGATAATACCCAATCTTTTTTGTAAAAATTGTGTTTTATGCTTAGTTCTATATTTCCTAAAGTATTTTCAGAAGTATTAACTGTTTGTGGAATTAATTCTGAAGAAGTTAACTCTCCTGTTTTTATCATTTTAAAAGGAATATTTATCAATAATGATGTTTTATCAGATAAACCATATTCGGCAAAAAACTGTAAAGTTCTGTCTGAAATTTCTCTTTCTGTATTGTAATCTGGATCGCCATACAAACTATTATAACCAGAAATAGAAGTAAACGACAATTGTGTGTAGTATTCTCCTTTTTTTTGAGTCCAAGGGCTTTGTGAAAAAGCTGATATTGTTGCTAAAATAAATACATATTTGAATACATTTCTCATCATTTTTTAATTTTTTAGTTATAATTTTAGTATCTTATTTACAAGCTGTTTTAACAATTATTTGAAAGATGATGTTAGTAAATACAGTATTTTTATTATTCGATTTATGAACGCTTTTCAAAATATAGAAAATAAATTACATCAATTTACACGTAAATATTATACGAATGAATTGATTAAAGGAATAATTATGTTCTTTTCTTTAGGAGCAATATACTTCTTTTTTATTCTTTTTATTGAATATTTTCTATGGTTAAATATTAGAGCTAGAACCATACTTTTTATATTATTTGTTTTCGTTGAAATCTATTTATTGATTAAATTTATTGTTTTACCGTTATTCAAATTAACAGGTTTTAGAAAAGGAATTTCATTTGAAGAGTCTTCTAAAATTATTGGGAATCATTTCCCAGAAGTAAAAGATAAATTAATTAATATACTTCAGTTAAAACATGAAAGTAACAATAATTCTGATTTAATTTTAGCAAGCATTAATCAAAAATCACTCGAATTAAAGCCTGTTCCGTTTGTAAAAGCGATTGATTTTAAAGAAAATACAAAGTATATAAAGTACCTTATTATTCCTATATTTATTTATCTTATCAGTTTATTTACTCTTAGTAAAGAATCGTTAAAAAATAGTTTTCAGCGCGTTGTAGATTATAATACCGCTTATAAACAGCCAGCTCCTTTTTATTTCTCTTTATCAAATAAAAGTTTATCTGTAATTCAAGGAGAGTCGATAACAGTTTTAATAGATGTCGTTGGAAAATCAATTCCAGAAGAGGTAAAGATTAATTATGATAATCAAGAATATTATCTTCAAAATAATTCTAATGCATCTTTTTCCTATACTTTTTCAAATGTTCAAAATGATGTAAACTTTTTTATTGAATCAAACGGAATACAATCTGAAGCATACCAACTTAATATTATAAAAACGCCAACAATCAGCAATGTTTCTATTTTTTTAGATTATCCTTATTACACCAAACGAAAAGATGAGTTTTTAGAAAATGCAATTGATACAGAAGTTCCTGAAGGAACAAAGATTAAATGGAAAGTAAAAACAAAAGAAAGTAACACCGTTTCATTTATCAATAAAGGAGTAAGAGAAAATTTTAGTATTATAAATTCAGCAATTTTCGAATTTGATAAAGTGATTTACAATTCGCTTTTTTATGAAATAACATCATCAAATAAACAGTTGCAAGATTTCGAAAAATTAAGGTTTTCTATTGATGTTATTAAAGATGAATCGCCTTTGATTAATTTAACTTCAAATATTGATAGTATAACAAGAGGTAATGCCCAATTTGCAGGTCAAATTTCGGATGATTATGGATTAACTAAACTTCAGTTAATTTATTATAAAGAGGGTTTATCAGAATTAAAACAAATTGTTTATTTAGATATCAGCAAAGAACCAATACAAAATTTTTTCTATGAATTTCCTAATAATCTAAATTTAGAAGAAGGAGTAAATTATGAACTGTTTTTTAAAGTTTTTGATAATGATGCAATAAATGGAAGTAAATATTCTTCGAGTAAAATTTTTAAATACAGGCAAAAAACAGAAGAAGAAATAAAGGAAGAACTTTTACAAGAGCAACGCAATACAATTCAATCTTTAGAGAATTCTTTACAAAAACAAAAAGAAGACCAAAAGCAATTAAAAAAATTGCAAGAAGATATTCAAAATAAGAAAAACCTTAATTGGAATGATAAAAAGAAAGTCGATGAATTTCTAAAAAGACAAGAACAATATAAAAAAATGATGCAAAGGCAAACGGATAAGTTACAAGAAAACTTTGAAGAAAATGAAGAGAAAAATACATCATTAGAAGAAAAACAACAACAATTAAAAAAACGAATTGAGGAATTAAAAAATTTAGAAAAACAACAAAAACTTTTAGAAGAAATTCAAAAAATGGCCGATAAACTAAATAAAGATGATTTAGTAAAAAAAGCCAAAGAGTTAGCTCAACAAAATAAACAACAACAAAGAAGTTTAGAAAAAACGTTGGAAATGGTAAAGCGTTTTTATGTTGAGCAAAAGACAATGCAAATTGCAAATAAAATTGAAGAGCTATCAAAAAAACAAGCGCAGTTGCAGAAAAAAGAAGAAACTCCTCTTGAGAAGCAAAACGACATACAAAAACAGTTTGATACTATTAAAAAAGAACTTGAAGAGCTTAGCAATGATAACGAAAAACTTAAAGAACCTATGTCTTTACCAGATGTTGATGAAGAAAAGCAAGATATAGATAATGAGTTAGATAAAGCTAAAGAGAATATCGAAAAGCAAAATCAGCAACAAGCAAAAAAGAATCAAAAAGAATCTTCTAATAAGATGAAAAAGATGAGTTCTAAAATGCAACAATCTATGTTAGATATGCAAGGAGAATCTATGGAAGAAAATATGGATGACCTTAGAAAAATTCTTGAAAATTTAGTGATATTCTCTTTTCAACAAGAATCTTTAATGAATTCTTTTTCTACTATCTCTGCTTCTCATCCAGATTTTGGTAATGAATTAAAAAAGCAAAATCAAATTAAAACCTATTTCGAACATATAGATGATAGTTTATATGTGCTTTCTATGAGAGTGCCAAAGATATCAACCAAAATACAAGACGATTTGTCTAAAGTACATTACAATTTAAATCAATCTTTAGATAACTTTTCTGAAGCCAGATTTGATAACGGATTGTCAAATCAAAGATATGTAATTACTTCTGCCAACAATCTTGCAGATTATTTAAGTGATATTTTAAATAATATGATGAATAATTCTTCTATGAAAATGGGAAAAGGTAAAAAAGGCAAAGGAAATGGCTTTAGTTTACCAGATCTAATAAAAAAGCAAGAAGGTTTATCAAAAAAAATGAAAGAAGGTTTACAAAAAGGAAACCAAAAGGGAACTAAAAAAGGAGAAGGTAAAAAAGGAAACAAACCGAACTCAGATAAAAAAGGGGAGGGGAGTAATGGTAAAAATAAAGGTCAAGGACAAGGTGGTTCTAACGATACACTTAACGAAGAATTATATAATATCTTTAAAGAACAAAGCTTATTAAGACAAGAATTACAAAATGCAATTAATAATGATGCTAAAGAATCTATTGGTAATTCTAGTGCAAAGAAAGCTCTTAAAACAATGGAACAATTAGAAACAGAAATCTTAGAAAAAGGTTTCAGTCCTGAAACTCTAAATAAAATGCAAACCTTAAATTATGAACTTCTTAAATTAGATAAAGCAAAACTTGAGCAAGGCAAAGACCTTAAAAGAAAATCTTCTACCAATAAGAATAATTTTAAAAGACAATCTGCTAAAGCCCTCAATTTTAAAAAGCAGTTCTACAATCAAATAGAAATATTAAATAGACAATCATTACCTTTGCAACAGAATTATAAAATAAAAGTAAGGTCTTATTTTTCTGAAATAAAAAATCAATAATGTGATTGAATTTAATTATGAAACCGATTTCCTTTTAGATAATGAAATAAAAATCCAAACATGGATTGAAAACCTCATTTCTAATAAAGGATTTGAACTAGGAGAAATCAATTATATTTTTTGTGATGATGACTATCTGCATAAATTAAATGTTGAATTTCTGTCTCATGATACACTAACAGATATTATTAGTTTTGATAATACTATTGGCAAAATAATTTCAGGTGATATTTTTATTTCAACACAAAGAGTCAAAGACAATTCTATAACATTCGAAGTTACTTTTGATGAAGAACTACAAAGAGTTATGGCTCACGGTATTTTACATTTTATGGGTTTCAAAGATAAAACTGATGATGAAAAAAGTGAAATGAGAAATCAAGAAAATCTTGCTATTAAATTTATAAATAACTGATTATTAATATATTAAAATAATGTTTCACGTGAAACTATTATAATATGAGTTTATTAAGTACAACATACGATGTTATTGTAGTTGGCGGAGGGCATGCTGGTAGTGAAGCTGCTGCAGCTTCTGCAAATATGGGTTCTCATACTTTGTTAATAACAATGAATTTGCAAAATATTGCCCAAATGAGTTGTAATCCAGCAATGGGAGGTATTGCTAAAGGTCAAATTGTTAGAGAAATTGATGCACTTGGTGGTTATAGTGCTATTGTTACAGATAAAACAGCTATTCAATTTAAGATGTTGAATAAATCTAAAGGTCCTGCAATGTGGAGTCCAAGAGCTCAATCTGATAGAATGCAGTTTGCTGAATGTTGGAGAACAATGTTAGAGCAAACCGAAAATTTAGATTTTTACCAAGACTCTGTTAATGGATTGTTATTTGAAGATGATTCAATTGTTGGTGTAAAAACAGCTTTAGGTTTAGAAATAAAATCGAAAACAGTTATTATTACAGCAGGTACTTTTTTAAACGGATTAATACATATTGGTGATAAAAGTTTTGGTGGAGGTAGAGCTGGTGAAGGTGCTTCTCGAGGTATAACAGAAGATTTAGTTTCTAAGGGATTTGAATCAGGTAGAATGAAAACAGGAACACCTCCTAGAGTTGATGGTCGTTCTTTAGATTATTCTAAAATGACAGAACAACCAGGAGATGATTTAACAGAAAAGTTTTCATATTTACCAGTAACAAAAAATCTTACAAAACAGCGTTCTTGTTGGTTGACTTATACAAATCCAAAAGTGCATGATTTATTAAGAGAAGGTTTTGATAGATCGCCAATGTTTAATGGAAGAATAAAATCTACAGGTCCGAGATATTGTCCTTCTGTTGAAGATAAGGTTGATCGTTTTGCAACTAAAGAAAGACATCAGATTTTTGTAGAACCAGAAGGTTGGACTACCTGTGAAATGTATGTGAACGGTTTTTCAACATCATTACCAGAAGATATTCAAGATAAAGCGATACGTGCAATTGATGGATTTGAAAATGTTAAGTTTTTTAGATATGGTTATGCTATAGAATATGATTATTTTCCGCCAACACAATTGACTCATTCTTTAGAAACAAAGTTGATAAAAAATCTATTCTTTGCAGGTCAAATTAATGGTACAACAGGTTATGAAGAAGCAGCGGCACAAGGATTAATGGCAGGAATAAATGCTTCTTTAAAAGTGGAAGGAAAAGATTCTTTTATCTTAAAAAGAAACGAGGCTTATATTGGGGTTTTGATAGATGATTTAATAACAAAGGGGACAGAAGAACCTTACAGAATGTTTACTTCTAGAGCAGAATATAGAACCCTTTTAAGACAAGATAACGCTGATTTACGTTTAACATCTAAGGCGTATGAATTAGGTTTAGCGTCTAAAGAAAGAATGGATAGAGTTCTTGAAAAGCAACATAAAACTGAATTATTAATAAGTTTCTTAGAGAAAACGAGTGTAACAAAAGAAGAAATAAATCCGATTCTTGATTCAAAAAATTTGGCACTAGTAAATCAATCTTTAAAAATTTATAAAATTGCTGCTAGGCCACAATTGAATTTTTCTGATTTTAAGAATATTGATAAATTAAATAATTTTTTAATCGATAATAATATTGATAAAGAGATTATTGAGCAAGTAGAGATTCATTTAAAATATTCGGGATATATAGCAAAAGAAAAAAGTAATGCTGATAAGTTAAATCGTCTTGAAAATGTTAGTATTCCTTCGAGTTTTAATTATGATAAAGTGAAATCTTTATCTTACGAAGCAAGAGAAAAATTAAGTAAAATACAACCAACTTCAATTTCTCAAGCAAGTAGAATCAGCGGTGTTTCACCTAGTGATGTTTCTGTATTACTTGTTTATATGGGGCGTTAAATATTTGTTTTTTTAAAATGTTCCTCGTGGAACAATTCAAATTTTATGTCAGAAAAAATTAATTTTTATAAAAACTTACAACCCTTTTTAGATTGCAAAGATTATACTGTATCTGGTGAAAATTATCAAATTAAAAAGAATAGTGAATTTGATATGTTAGTAACTACTCCAGTTCCTAAAAACTTAAGTAACTATTATAAAAGTGAAGATTATATTTCACATACAGATTCTCGAAAATCATTATTTGATAAAATTTATCAATTTGTAAAAAAGATAAGTTTAAACAAGAAACTGCAATTAATAAATTCATTTTATTCTCCTTCAAAAAACATTTTAGATATTGGAGCTGGTACGGGCGATTTTTTAAATTTCTGTCAATTAAATTCATGGAATGTTTTTGGAGTAGAGCCAAGTGAAAAAGCAAGAAATATTGCAAGCAAAAAAGGTATAGAATTGAAGGAAAATATCAATCTTTTTCAAAATAAAAAGTTTGATGTTATTACTTTATGGCATGTATTAGAACATGTGGAAAATTTATCAGAATACATTCATTTATTGTCAAATTTACTTTCAGATAATGGTAGATTAGTTATTGCTGTTCCAAATTATAAAAGTTACGATGCACACTACTATAAAGAATTTTGGGCTGCTTTTGATGTGCCTAGACATTTATGGCACTTTTCGCAGAGTTCTATTGATAAATTATTTTCATTAGTTGATATGTCAATAGAAGAAATAAAACCTATGAAATTTGATTCTTATTATGTAGCGTTATTGAGTGAGAAATATAAAAACAAAAAGATGAATCCTTTTAAAAGTTTTTTCAATGGATTTTATTCAAATTTGAAAGCGACTCAAACAAATGAATATTCTTCCTTAATTTATGTGCTTAAAAAGAACTAAACGGATTTTTAGCATGTTTTAAGCTGTTTTTACTGCGTTATAAATATAAATACACCAATAAAAATATAAAACCCTTTAAAACTTAAGTTTTAAAGGGTTTTATTTATAGTCAAAAGTTATAAAAATTATTATTGTTATAATTTTTAATTATTTAAAAGATAAACGCCCCAAACTGTAATTAAAAAATAAACAGCTAAAGACATAGCTCCAGCATAATCTTTCGCTAAACGTTGACCTATTAATAAGAATATTAAGGTAATTGCAGAAAGTTCTACTCCTAAAAGAGCAATTTCTTTTATGCCAGAAGTATATATTTGATATACACCAAAAAGCATACATAAACCGGCAACTATTTCTAAAATTAAAATGATGATTAATAAAAGAGGAACACTGTTTTTTAATGGAGAGTTTTTAAAATGGTCTTTTATAAAAGAAACATTTCCTTTCCAATCCATAAGTTTGTCAATTCCTGATTGTAAAAAAGTGACTACTAAAAATAGTAAAATTAAAACCTCAGTAGGATTTTCTGATAGTATGTTCATGATTTTTGAATTAAAGTATCTTTATT
>JBELHK010000003.1:21344-49621 GCA_042091415.1 Polaribacter sp.
TTTATTTTATCAATAATTGTTTGTGCAAGTTTTTCTTTACTTTCTTTTGTCCATCCTGCAATATGTGGTGTTAACAAAACATTTTCTGATTTAATTAAATACTCAAATGCTTCAGGTATATTTTGATTAGAAAAAAGGTTTTCAAAAGATGATTTTTCATATTCTAAAACATCTAAACCAGCACCTAATATCTTTCCTGATTTTAAAGCATTAACTAAATCTACGGTTACAACAGATTTGCCTCTTGCAGTATTAATTAACCAAAATTCTTTTTTAAAATTATTGATAAAAGTTGTATTTATCATATTCTTGGTTAGGTCAGTTTCTGGAGTGTGTAAACTTAAAACATCTGCTTTCTCTTGTAGTTCAGCTATTGAAACTTGTTTACAATTCTCGTCACCAATATTTGGCTTTAAATCATAACAAATTACTTCAACATCAAAACCTCGTAATTTTTTAGCAAAAGCTTTGCCCATATTTCCATAGCCAATTAGACCAATGGTTTTGCCACTTAACTCTAAACCTCTGTTTTGTTCTCGTAACCATTTGCCATTTTTCACTTCTTTATCGGCAATATTTAGTTTGTTAAAAAGAGACAAAATCATGCCTAAAGCATGTTCGCCAACAGCATTTCTATTTCCTTCAGGAGCAGAAATTAAGTGAATATTTTTTGATTTTGCATAGTTACAATCAATGTTTTCTAAACCAGCACCAACTCTACCTATAAACTTTAAGTTAATAGCTTTGTCAATAAAAATTTTATCTATTGAAAATCTACTCCTAATTATAATGCCGTCGTAATTCTCAATTTTAGTTTCAATTTCAGCTTTCGAGGAATTATAATCCTCATCATTTTGAAAACCTAATTGTTTGAGCTGAAGAATTAAAAGAGGATGATTTTCATCTAAATGAAGAACTCTCATTGATTAGTATTGTTCATTTTCATTTGGAAAATCTTTGCTTTTTACGTCTGTAACATATTTTTTAAAAGCATCAGTCATTTCGGCAAATAAATCTAAATACCTTCTCAGAAAACGAGGATTAAATTCATGAGTCATTCCAACCATATCGTGAGTTACAAGTACTTGACCATCAACACCATTACCTGCTCCAATACCAATAACAGGTATTGTTAAAGCATCTGCAACCTTTTTAGCTAATGATGCAGGTACTTTTTCAAGAACAAGTGCAAAACAACCTATTTTTTCTAACATTAATGCATCTTCCATTAGCTTTTCTGCTTCGGCTTCTTCTTTTGCTCTAACTGTATATGTTCCGAATTTATAAATAGATTGAGGGGTTAAGCCTAAGTGACCCATAACAGGAATCCCTGCATTTAAAATACGTTTTATAGAGTCTTTAATTTCTTTTCCTCCTTCTAATTTTATAGAGTGTGCTCCGCTTTCTTTCATGATTCTGATTGCTGAACGCAATGCTTCTTTTGGGTCTGATTGATAGCTTCCGAAAGGTAAATCTACTACAACTAAACATCTGTAAATTGCACGAACAACAGAGCTTGCATGATAAATCATCTGATCTAAAGTTATAGGTAAAGTAGTTTCATGCCCAGCCATAACATTTGATGCAGAATCACCAACTAAAAGAACATCTAAACCGGCATTATCTAATATTTTTGCCATCGTATAATCATAAGCAGTAAGCATAGATATTTTCTCTCCATTCGCTTTCATTTCTACTAAAGATTTTACAGTAACTCTCTTGTACTGTTTTTTTGCTATTGACATTATTTTTAGTTTTTTTGATTACCGTAAAAGTAATAAATATCATTTATATAATTATTCGGTTTTTATTCACAAGTTTTTTAAACTTTTGATAAAATCTTCAGTTTATATTTAAATATATTTATGATGATATCATTTTCAAACTGATTTAAAATGTCTTTATTAATTCAAGAAATAATTATACCTAAAAATAATATTATATTTGATTGATGCTTTTCTAAAGATGTCTATTTATAATATAATCTAGAAAAAAATATGAACTTTTTACCCGAAAAAATAGATAATTATGCTGTAAATCACTCACAGCAAGAGCCAGAAATTTTAAAAGAATTAAGCAGAGAAACTTGGCAAAAAGTTTTAAATCCGAGAATGTTAAGTGGTGCTTTTCAAGGAAGGATATTGTCAATTCTTTCTAAATTGATTCAACCAAAAAATATTTTAGAAATAGGAACTTATACAGGTTATTCAACACTTTGTTTGTGTGAAGGTTTAGCTAAAGATGGTAAAATAATAACGATTGATAAAAATGAAGAGTTAGAAAACTTACAAAATAAATATTTTGAAAAATCGGGTTATAGAAATCAAATAGCACAAATTATTGGCGATGCAACTCAAATAATTCCTTCATTAGATCAAAAATTTGATTTAGTTTTTATTGATGCAGATAAGTCTAATTATATCAATTACTTTAATCTTGTTATTGATAAAATAAATTCTGGAGGTATTATTCTTTCTGATAATGTTTTATGGAGCGGAAAAGTTGTAGAAAAATTAAATGAAAAAGATGTTGATACAAAAACGCTGTTACAATATAATAAGTTACTGAATGAAGATAAAAGAGTTGAAACAGTTTTATTACCAATTAGAGATGGATTAACTGTTAGTAGGGTTATTTAAATTTTAACGTCTTTTTATTGGTCCAGTAAAATCATCGATATCTTTTTTTACCTCATTAATTTCTTTATTAATATCGCTGGCAATATCTGTATTTATATTGTTTTTTGCACTCTCATTAATTTCATGCTTTATTTCATTTGTAGCGTCTTTAATTTGACGCATTCCCTTCCCTAAACCTCTAGCGATTTCAGGTATTTTATCAGCTCCAAATACCATAATAACAATTAAAAGTATTACAAAAACTTCTGGGGCTCCAATAAATAAAAAATAAATACTCATAGAACAACAAAGGTACAGATATTGTGTAAAAAAAATTAATTTATTTAAATCTTATTGTTAAACGAGGTTTTAAAAGTTAAGATTTAGCTTTTAGAGGTATTTATTTGTTACTAATCATTCGCTTAATTTCATTCAATTTCATTAAAGCTTCAATAGGTGTAAGTGTATCTATATTTGTCGCTAAAATTTCTTCACGAATATTCTCTAACAAAGGGTCATCTAATTGAAAAAAGCTTAATTGCATCTCTTCATGTTGTGTTTGTTTTAACACCTCTTTCACTTCATCATTTTTATTATTTTCTTCAAGCTTTTTTAAGATTTTATTTGCCCTGTGAATTACCATATTTGGCATTCCTGCAAGTTTTGCTACATGAATTCCGAAACTGTGGTTAGAGCCACCAGAAACTAACTTGCGTAAGAAAATAATATTATCTTCTAATTCTTTTACAGAAACATTAAAGTTTTTGATTCGCTCAAAAGTAGTAGTCATTTCATTCAATTCATGATAATGAGTTGCAAATAATGTTTTTGCTTTTGTAGGATGTTCATGTAAGAATTCTGTAATAGCCCAAGCAATAGAAATACCATCATAAGTAGAAGTTCCTCGTCCAATTTCATCTAATAAAACTAAACTGCGTTCAGAAATATTATTAAGAATAGAAGCTGTTTCGTTCATTTCTACCATAAATGTAGATTCGCCCATAGAAATATTATCACTTGCACCAACTCTGGTAAATATTTTGTCTACAATACCAATTTTTGCATTTTGAGCAGGTACGTAACTTCCCATTTGAGCTAATAAAACAATTAGTGCTGTTTGTCTTAAAATTGCTGATTTACCAGACATATTAGGGCCTGTAATCATTATGATTTGTTGCTGATTTCTATTTAGAAAAACATCATTAGCAATATAATTTTGATCTATTGGTAATTGTTTTTCTATAACAGGATGCCTTCCATTTTTTATTTCTAAATCTGTGCTTTCATCCATTTGAGGACGTACATAATTGTTATCTATAGCTAACACAGAAAAAGCTAAAAGACAGTCAATTTTTGCAATGATCTGAGCATTTTCTTGAATCGAATCTACAAACTGAACAATGTACTGCAATAGTTTTGAAAATAGCTCTTGCTCTAATTTTTGAATCTTTTCTTCTGCCCCTAAAATTTTGGTTTCGTATTCCTTTAGTTCTTCTGTAATATATCTTTCTGCAGAGACCAAAGTTTGCTTTCTAATCCAAGTTGATGGAACTTTATCTTTATGCGTATTTCTGACTTCAATATAATATCCGAAGACGTTATTAAATGCAATCTTTAAACTCGAAATGCCTGTTCTTTCAGTTTCACGAGTAAGCATATCGTCTAAATATTGTTTTCCTGAATTAGCAATGGTTCTTAAATCATCTAATTCTTGATGTACACCTTCTGCAATTGCATTTCCTTTATTAATGTTTACAGGTGCATCATCAAATAAAGTTTTTGAAATTTTATCTATTAATTTATCACAAGAATGTAATTGATTTCCTAAAGTTTGAACAGATTTATTTTTACTTTTTTCAGCATTGTTTTTAATAGGTACAATTGCTTTTAAAGAATTCTTTAATAATACAATTTCTCTTGGAGATGCTTTGCCTGTTGCTACTTTAGAAACTAGTCTTTCTAGGTCAGAAATTTGTTTTAATTGATATGTTACTGTTTTTGAAAAGTCATCAGAATCAATAAAAAATTTAACTAATTCATGACGGTTTTTAATGGCATCAATATTTTTTAAAGGTAGAGCTAACCAACGCTTTAATAAACGGCCTCCCATTGGAGAAATTGTTTTATCTATAACACCTAAAAGTGTAACTGCATTTACAGAATTCGGATTGTATAACTCTAGGTTTCTAACCGTAAAACGATCCATCCAAACGTAATTATCTTCAGCAATTCTATTAATCTTTTGAATGTGTTTTAACTGATTATGTTGCGTTTCTGATAAGTAATACAATACAGCACCAGCTGCAATAACTCCGTTTTTAAGATCTTGAATTCCAAATCCTTTTAGAGTTTTTACATCAAAATGATTGTGTAGCGTTTCATTTGCATATTCTTTTTGAAATACCCAATCTTCTAAATAAAAAGTGTAGTATCTGTTCTCAAAAAACTCTAAGAATTCTTGTTTTTTTTGTTTTTGTACTAAAATTTCGCTTGGAGAAAAATTCTGTAATAATTTATCTACATATTCTTTGTTTCCTTGTGCTACTAAATATTCTCCAGTAGAAACATCTAAAAATGAGACTCCAAGTTGCTTTTTATCAAAATGAATAGCGGCAAGAAAGTTATTACTCTTAGCTTGTAAAACTTCATCGTTTAAAGAAACTCCTGGTGTTACCAATTCTGTAACCCCTCTTTTAACAATTGTTTTAGTCATTTTTGGGTCTTCTAACTGATCACAAATCGCAACACGCATTCCTGCTTTAACTAATTTTGGCAAATATGTATTCAAAGAATGATGAGGAAAACCCGCAAGTGCAGTTTCAGACTCAGAGCCAGCGCCCCTTTTCGTTAAAATAATTCCTAAAACTTCAGCAGCTTTTTTAGCATCTTCACCAAAAGTTTCATAAAAGTCTCCAACTCTAAATAACAGCATTGCATCAGGGTATTTTACCTTGATATTGTTGTATTGTTTCATTAACGGAGTTATCTTTTTACCTTTGGTTTTTGCCAAGTTTTTAGAATTTTTCAGTTAGTTTTGCTAATATATAAAAAGTGATGAAGTTTCAATTTTTAGTTGCTATTGTTTTATCCACAAATTATGAGAAAACTTAAGAATAACGAATTAAATAGGATCTCTGTAAAAGAGTTTAAAACGACGACAAAAACACCAATTATTGTGGTTTTAGATAATATTAGAAGTTTGAATAATATCGGCTCTGTATTTAGAACTTCAGACGCTTTTTTAATAGAAAAGATTTATATCTGTGGTATTTCTGCAACACCGCCTAATAAAGAAATTCATAAAACAGCTTTAGGAGCAACAGAATCTGTAGATTGGGAGTATTTTGAAGAAACAATTGATGTTGTAAAAAAACTACAAAAAGAGAGTGTTTCTGTTTTGGCTATTGAACAAGCAGAAAATAGTACAAAACTAAACGCATTTTATCCTGAAAAAGACCAAAAATATGCAATTGTTTTAGGTAATGAAGTAAAAGGCGTTCAACAAGAAGTTGTATATGCTTCAGATGTATGTATAGAAATTCCTCAATTTGGCACAAAACATTCCTTAAATATTTCTGTAACTACAGGAGTTGTTTTGTGGGATATATTGCAAAAGATTTCTTTAAAAAACTAACTTTTAATTTCGATTAGCTATTCTCTAAATTCCTAATATCATTTTAGCGATTAAGAAATAGATCAAAATTCCGAAAATATCATTTGAAGTTGTAATAAAAGGCCCTGTTGCAATTGCTGGGTCTATTCCTCTTTTGTTTAAGAAAAGCGGAACAAATGTGCCAATTAAGCCAGCTACAATAATAACAGCAACCAAAGAGGTAGAAATTGCTAGAGCTGTATCTATTTTACCTTCATAAACCCAAACAAATAAAAACAGAAAAACAGCCAAAATAATTCCGTTTAAAGTCGCTAATAGCATTTCTTTAAGAAGTCTGCTATTTATACTTCCTTTTACATCGTCATTTGCCAAACCTTGTACAATAATTGCTGAGGATTGTACACCAACATTACCAGCCATTGCTGCAATTAATGGAGTAAAAAAGAATAAAGAAGCATACTTGGCAAAAACACCTTGAAACCCTTCCATAATTATAAAAGCACCTATACCACCGACTAAACCTAAAAAAAGCCAAGGTAAACGCGCTCTTGTTAATTGTAAAATGCTATCATCAGAATCTACATCTTGAGTTAAACCTGCTGCAAGTTGATAATCTTTATCTGCTTCTTCTTTTAAAACATCTACAATATCATCAATGGTAATTCTACCTAATAAAATCATGTTATCATCAACAACGGGAATTGCTTCTAAATCGTACTTTGCCATAATTTTGGCAACCTCTTCATCATCCATATTAACATTTACGAAGTCTACTTTAGATTTTGCAATGTCTGCAATTTTTTGTTCTGACTTGGCAATTATTAAATCTTTTAGAGACAATCTTCCTACTAACTTATCGTTTTTATCTACAACATAAATAGAGTGGACTCTTGTTACATCTTTGGCTTGTCCTCTTATTCTTCGCATACAACCAGCAACCGTCCAAGTTTCATAGACTTTTACCAATTCTTTTGCCATAAGAGCACCTGCAGTTTCTTCTTCGTAAGAAAGCAGTTCTTTTATATCTGCTGCTAAATCATCATCTTCTAAAGCATTAAAAACCCTTTCTTGTCTTTCTTCTGATAGTTCTCCAATAATATCTGCAGCATCATCGGTATCCATTTCTTCAACTTCTTCTGCAATTTCTTTGGCAGATAAATTTTCAAGAATTTTTTCACGAATATCATCTTCTAACTCAGTTAAAATTTCAGATGTTTTTTCGCTATCTAACAGTTTTATTATATAAATAGCATCTTCAAAACTTAATTCATCTAAAACTTCTGCAACATCTGCGTAGTGAATTTCTTTAAAAAGTTTGGTAAGAGCAGCATCGTTTTTTTGAGTGATGTAATTTGTAATTACTTCTAAAAAAGCGTTTGTAATTTCAAATGTCATAAAGCTGCTATTTTTTGCGTAAGTAAAATAAACTCGTTAACAGAAAGCTGTTCTGGTCTTTTTACAAAGATAGGGTCTTCTTTTAAAGTTTCCGAAAGTTTAAAAGATTTTAAACTAGAGCGCAACATTTTTCTACGTTGATTAAATGCTGTTTTTACAACTCGAAAAAACAACTTTTCATCAACAGGAAGTGTAAAGTTTTTTTTACGAACACAACGAATTACACCAGAATCTACTTTTGGAGGAGGATTAAAAACAGAAGGAGGAACTGTAAATAAATATTCAACATCATAAAAAGCTTGCGTTAAAACAGATAAAATACCATAAGTTTTACTGCCTTGTTTTTCTGCGATTCTTTGTGCTACTTCTTTTTGAAACATGCCAGAAAATTCTTTTACAATTTCTCTGTTTTCAATTGCTTTAAAAACAATTTGGCTTGAAATATTATAAGGAAAATTACCAATAATAGCGAGTTGCTGATTATTAAATATTTGAGGCAAGTCTTTTTTTAAAAAATCACCTTCAAGAATTTGAAATTTTTCTCTTGATGTATTGATCTTTATATGCTCAACAGGAAATACTTCTTGTAAATATTGTACAGACTCAGTATCAATTTCAAAAACAGTTACTTTCGTTTTATTTTGCAAAAGATATTTTGTTAAAACCCCCATTCCAGGACCAATTTCAACGATGTTAGTATATTCTTTTTCGGTTAAGGCATCTGCTATTTTTTTAGCAATATTTTCATCTTTTAAAAAATGTTGACCTAGATGTTTTTTTGCTTTAACAGACATAATCTAATTACTTGCGTTTAAAGGATAAAATTCTTTAACTAATCTTAACTCTGTTGTAAAAGATAACATTTTATCTGCAAACTTTTTTAGCCCTTCTAATTTTAGTTTTTCTGCATCTTCTTTATAGTAGGCCTCTAAATCGTCTTTTGTATTTGCTGTATATTGAATTGAATACGTTTTACCCTCTTCTTCTTCATTAACCAATATCTCAGTAAATTTTGCTGAAATAAATTTACCGGTATTTAAAACATCATAAATATGATTTTCAATCCAAACAAGCCATTCTTCATGAATAGACATTTCTATGTTGATAGTTACATTGTATATGTACATATTTTTTATTTAAAGTGAGTCTCCTCTTAATTTTCTAAATCTTTTTCTGGCTTCAACTAAATAGATACTTGAAGGATGTTCAAAAATAATTTTTTGATAATATTCTTTTGCTTTTTCAACGTTTTTTAAATTTTCATCATAAATACTTGCAATCATAAAGTAAACATCATCTATTAAAAAACTTTGATCATCAGCTTCAATAATTTTCTGTAAATTTAAGATTGCTTTTTCAAAATCCTTTTCTTTGATTAATATTTTAGACTTTAAAAATAAAGCATCATCATAAATAACATCCCAAGAATTTAATCCTATTGCAATTTTTTTTTCAGATTGATTTTTACTTGAAAGTAGGTTATTTAATTCAGATAAGGCATCATTATTTTTATTTTGATAAAAAAGTAGCTCAGCTTTAGCCAATTCTTTTAATCCTGTTGGTATTGAATCAACAGGTTCGTTATCTATTATTTTTAAATACAAATCAACAGCATCATTTGCAATTAATTGTGTTGTAGATCCTTTTAATACTTTTAATTGTGCTTTTGCCCAATCAAAATCGCCTTTAAAATAACTAGTTTGAGCAACTTTAAATCTTGCTTCTTGCGCAATATCAGAACCTTTAAGCTGAGTTTGTATTTGAGAAAAATAAATAAGTGCTTTATTGTAGTTGTTAAGATATACTAAAACGTCACCGAGTTTTAATTTAATTTTAGCTTTCTCAAATTTTGAATTTGCGTATTGCAATGCTTCCTCTAAAATAATTTGAGATTTATCAGCGTCATTTTTAGAAAAAGTTAGAAAATCTGCATAGGCAACTTGTAGAGAAATTGTTTGATTATTTTTACCAAACTTTTCGAATAATAGTTTAAAATACTCTTCTGTTTCATCATTTTCTTGTGCAACCAATATTTGCGATAAGTAAAAACTTGCTTCAATTTCTTCTTCTCTTACGTTTGTTTGTTCATTAACAAAATCAAAACACTGTTTTGCAGCGCTTAAGTCTTTATTTCTAAATGCAATTTCACCTAAAATAAAAATTTCAGATAAATCAGATAATTCTCTTTGATACAAGGCTTTTTCTTGAATGAACGCTTTTTTGTATTCTTTTTGTTGAGAAAATAACCAGCTTAATAATATATTCCATTCTTCTTTTGGTTTGCTGATTGATTTTTTTAGTAATGCCTTTTTAAATAATACATTTGTTTCCTCTTCAGCATCTTCTGTAATGTATCTACTTGTATATCTTTGAACTAAGTTTAGAAAAGATTTATTTTTATCTACCAAATCTACATACGCATCAAACATTTTTTTAAACTCACCTTTTTCTCCGTAAATCTGTGCAATTTGAAAATTATAATTTGCATTTTCATTTAGATCCATTGTTCTTTCATATGCAAGTATAGCATAATCTAGTAGATTGTATTCTTTAAAACTTCTTCCTATTAAAGCTCCAAAATTGTTTGTAGCACTAATTGATTCAATCGCTTTTTTGTAGTTTTCTTTTGCTTGTTCGCTAAAATCTTGTCGCTCGAAATTGTATCCTAAATAAACATATAAATACTGTTCGTTCGGATTTTTCTTAAGTTTTTGTTTGAGTAGATTTTCTGCTGCTAAA
This sequence comes from Polaribacter sp., assembly GCA_042091415.1. Classification (GTDB taxonomy): domain Bacteria; phylum Bacteroidota; class Bacteroidia; order Flavobacteriales; family Flavobacteriaceae; genus Polaribacter. Next base: position 31,710 of record JBELHK010000003.1, read on the forward strand.
AACTGATTCGTTTCTTGGTAACACGAAATTAAACGGTTTAAATAATTGATATTAAAAGGACTTTTTTTGTAAAGTTCTTTAAAAAGTTGTTCTGCTTTTTCGTATTCGCCTTCTCTATAATAAGTTTCGGCTAAGTAATATTTGTTTTGAGTATTCTTGTTAAACTGATTTTGAGCATTAGAAAATGCACTTAAAAATAAGAAACAAAAAACGAATAAAACCCTCATATAAAATCAAATATAACTAACATAATCGTTAATTTTATATTAAACCAATTAAATAAAATCATCTTTTTGTAACATTTTGGCACAAAACTTGTCTATGTAATAAAGAATTAACCAAAAATATAATGTTATGATCGATTTAACCAAGAAATATGAAAATGCAAAACAGAAATCAATCGAATTTATGAAAAAAGGGCAAATAAGCGCCTATTTTGATACTCTTTTAGAGATGAATAAATACAAAAGATTAATGCTTGCCGTTATTGCTAATTAATCAATTATATCAAAACCTGTATAAGGAATTAATACTTCAGGTATTTTAATTCCGTCTTCAGTTTGATAATTTTCTAAAATTCCTGCTAAAACTCTTGGTAAAGCTAAAGAACTGCCATTTAAAGTGTGTGCTAATTCCGTTTTACCTTCTTTATTTTTAAAACGAAGTTTTAATCTATTTGCTTGAAAAGTTTCAAAATTTGAAGCAGAACTTATTTCTAGCCATCTATTTTGAGCGGTTGAATATAATTCGAAATCAAAAGTAAGAGCAGCAGTGAAACCAGTATCTCCACCACATAAACGTAAAATTCTGTAAGGTAATTTTAATTCTCTTAAAATTTCCTTGATGTGTTCTACCATTCCGTTTAATGCATTATAAGAATTAGTAGGATGTTCAACGCGAACAATTTCTACTTTATCAAATTGATGAAGTCTATTTAATCCACGAACGTGAGCGCCATAACTACCTGCTTCTCTTCTAAAACATGGAGTATATCCTGTAACTGAAATAGGAAAATCTGTTTCTTGTAGTAAATTTCCGCGGAACATATTGGTTATTGGCACTTCTGCAGTTGGTATTAAATACAAATCGTCTTCAGAAACATAATACATTTGCCCTTCTTTATCAGGCAATTGACCTGTACCTAAACCAGAAGCTTCATTTACCAAGTGTGGTACTTGAACTTCTTTATAACCAGCACTTGTGTTTTTGTCTAAGAAATAATTAATTAAAGCGCGTTGTAATCTTGCTCCTTTACCCTTGTAAACGGGGAAACCTGCACCAGATATTTTTGCGCCTAAATCAAAATCTATAATATCGTATTTTTTTGCTAATTCCCAATGAGGAAGCGCATTTTCGCCTAAATCAGGAACAATACCCTCTTCAAAAACAATTTCGTTATCTTCTTCTGAATTTCCTGCTTTTACAGATGCATGAGGAACATTTGGTATTTTATAAAGAAGATTTTGTAATTCATCAGAAAATAGATGTAGTTTTTCTGATAAATCTTTTGAAGCTTCTTTAAGTTGCCCTGTTTTCTCTTTTAAAAGATTTGCCTTTTGTGGCTGCCCACTTTTATATAAGTTTCCAATTTCTTTTGATAATTTATTAGACTCAGCTAAAGTGTTATCTAATTCAACTTGAGTTGATCTTCTTTTTTCATCAGCAACAATAATTTGCTCGATAATTTCTGCTGCATTTGCAAAATTACGTTTTGCAAGTCCTTTTAGAACAACGTCTTTATTTTCTCTAATAAATTGTACTTGTAACATTTTAAATATGTTTTATAGCCGACAAATATACAGCAAGCATAACAGATTAGCAATGTAGAATTATAGATTGTTAGCTATATAATTTCTAGAAGTTGTTTCATCTTTTTTTAGCTGAAGAATTAACTCATCAATTGAATTAAATTTTTTCTCATCCCTTAAAAAATAGATTAATCTTATGGTAAGGTTTTTATCATATAAGTCTTTATTGAAATCAAAAAAATGAACTTCTATGGTTTGATGTTTTCCATTAACAGTAGGTCTATTTCCAATATTCATCATACCATAAACAGTGTCTTTGTCTATTTCCGATTTTACAATATAAACTCCTGTTTTTGGTATTAACTTATAGCTTTCTTTAATATCAATGTTAGCTGTTGGGTATCCTATTTTTCCACCTAATTTCTTACCATTTACAACATTGCCATTTAGCATAAAATTATACCCTAAATATTTATTAGCCGTTTTTAAATTACCCGTTGCTAAAGCTTTTCTAATTTTTGTAGAGCTTACAGAAACATCATCAACGTCTTGTGCAGGAATTTCTTCTACAACAAAATCATAAAGCTCACTATATTCGGTAAGCTGATCAATGTTTCCCTCTCTATTTTTCCCAAAATGATGATCGTAACCAATAATTAATTTTGATATATTTAATTGATTTACTAAAAAATCTCTAACAAACTCTAAAGCGCTAGTTCTAGAAAATTCTTTACTAAAAGGATGAATTATAAGGTAATCTAATCCTGTTTTTTCTAATAAAGCAGCTCGTTCATCAATTGTGTTTATCAGTTCTAAATTTCCGTCTTTTTGAAGGACCATTCTAGGGTGAGGAAAGAATGTTAAAAGAACTGACTTTTTGTTGCTCTTTTTCGCTTCTAAGACAAGTTTTTCAATAATTTTTTGATGACCGAAGTGAACGCCATCAAAAGTTCCAATTGTAACAAAGGTTTTATCTTTTGATTTAAAACTAAATACGTTATTTATAATTTTCAAAACAACAAAATAATTAGTTCACAAATGTACGATAAGTCATCAGTAAAAAGTAACTTTTAGTAAGCTTTTAATGTAGGATTTCAATAATTTACTCCCATTTTATTTATTAAACTCTTAAAAAAGTTAATGATTTATTTAGAAATTCAAAAAAAATTGTATTTTGCATCTTAGTTAACAAATTAATTCAAATTATGATAAAAAAGACTTTATTGTTTGCATTTATAGTTTTTAGCAGTTTAGCCATGGTAGCACAGACTACAATTTCGGGTACTGTTAAAGATGCAAAAACAGGGGAAACACTTCCAGGAGCAAATATTAAAATTTCTGGTAAAGCTGTTGGAACAAGTACAGATTTCGATGGTAATTTTACTTTACAAACTTCTACTTTACCACCTTTTACTATAGAAGTATCGATGTTGGGCTACAAAGTACAAAAGGTAGAGATAACTGAAAATAAGCAGAAAGTTGTTGTAAGCATTTCTGAAAATGAAACGTCATTAGACGAAATTGTAGTTTCTGCCTCTAGAACTCCAGAGCGTATCATGGAATCTCCTGTAACCGTCGAAAGAATGGATGCAAGAGCTATTAAAAACACATCTTCTCCTTCTTTTTATGATGGTTTAGAGAACTTAAAAGGAGTAGACATTAATTCAAACAGTTTAACTTTTAAATCTGTAAACACTCGTGGTTTTGCAACTTTTGCGAATACTCGTTTTATGCAATTAGTAGATGGTATGGATAACTCTTCTCCAGCATTAAATTTTGCTTTAGGAAACCTTTTAGGAATGTCTGAACTAGACGTAAAAACTGTTGAATTACTTCCTGGTGCGTCTTCTGCATTATATGGTGCAAATGCATTTAATGGAGTTATGTTTATGACAAGTAGAAACCCTTTTGATGATCAAGGAATTAGCGTTTCTTTAAAAACAGGATTAACAACCCAAGAGGCTGCAGGAGATAATGAGATTCATGACTTTAATATTAGAATGGCATATAAGTTTTCTGAGAAGTTTGCTGCAAAAGCAACTCTTTCTTATTTAAATGGAACGGAATGGTATGCAACAGATTATAGAAATACAGCAAACGGACAATATATAGCAGGAGATAGAAATTCTGATATAAATTACGATGGTTTAAATGTTTATGGTGATGAAGTTTCTACAAATATTAAGGGAGTTGGTCAAGTTTTAGAAGGTTTAGGGGTGATTCCAACAGGAGCTTCTGCTTTAATACCTAGCGTAGATGTAAGTAGAACTGGTTATGAAGAAAGAGATTTAATGAGTTATGAGGCAAGAAGTATGAAGTTTGGAGCTTCTTTAAACTACCGTCCTTATGGTGATGATAGATTAGAATTAATATGGAACTCTAAATATGGAGTAGGTAATACTATTTATCAAGGACTGAATAGATATAATATTCAGAACTTTTTTATGGAACAACATAAATTAGAGGCAAGAGGGAAAAACTTTTTTGTTAGAGGTTATTTAACTAGTGAAGATGCAAAAGATTCATTTGATACTCGATTTGCTGCAATTAATATAAATAGAGCTTGGAAAGATGATAATACATGGTTTGGAGAATATGTTGGGGCTTATTTAGGAGCAACTCTTGCAGGTGTGCCTTCTGATCAAGCACATGCTATAGGAAGACAAACTGCCGAAACAGGAAGATTCGAACCAGGTTCAGCTGAATTTCAACAAGCTTTTGATAGAATAACAAAAGACCCAGACTTAGTAACTGGTTCTAGATTTCAAGATCAAACAAAATTATATCATGTAGATGCGAATTACAATTTTCAAGATATGATTGATTGGGCAGAATTTCAATTAGGAGGTTCATACAGGTTATATTCTTTAAACTCAAACGGTAGTATTTTTACAGATTATGATGGTCCTATTGACTATGATGAATATGGTGTTTATACACAAATGCAAAAGAAATTTTTGGCAGAAGATCGTTTAAAATTAACTGCATCTATACGTTATGATAAGGCCCAAAACTTTGATGGAAACTTTTCACCAAGAGTTTCTTTAGCTTATGCAGCAGGAGAGAATAAAAACCAGAACTTTAGAGCTTCTTTCCAAACAGGATTTAGAAATCCAACAACACAAGACCAATACATTGGTTTAAATGCTGGTAGCGCTTTCTTAGTTGGTTCTGCTTCAGATAATTTAGACAGATATAATACGCCAGCATTAACTTTAAGTGGTGATGGAGCTGCAATAGTAGGATCTCCTACAGTTACATTGAGTGGTAGACAAGCGTATGAAAATGCATTTTCTTTAAATTCGGTTTTAACCGGTAACCCAACTGCAGCTAATGTAGAATTGGTAAAGCCAGAAAAAGTAACGGCTTATGAAGTTGGTTATAGAGGATTAGTAGGAGGAAACGAAAGTAGAGTTACAATAGATATGAGTGTTTACTATAATAGCTATGAGGATTTTATCTCAAATAGTAGTGTATTAGTTCCTTTTTATGGAACAGCGGGAGATAATTCTTTATCATTATTAGCAATGCAAAACGGAGATTATACAGCTTTTTCTACTTACACGAACTCTTCTGCAGATATTAGTTCTTACGGAGCTTCAATAGGTTTAAATACAAAGATTTTAAATGGATTTAATGTTGGATTAAATTATACATATGCTAAGTTTGATTTTGATCAATCTACAGATCCAGATTTTCAAGCAGGATTTAACACACCAGAACATAAATTTAAATTTCAGTTTGGTAAAACAGATTTATTCAAGAATTTTGGATTTAACGTAAATGTTAGATGGCAAGATGAATATTTATGGGAGTCTACTTTCCATAATGCTTTAATTGATTCTAGAACTGTTTTAGATGCACAAATCAATTATTCTATTCCAAAGTGGAAATCATTAATAAAATTAGGAGGAGCAAACTTAACAGGTCAAGAATATTTAAGTGCGCCAGGAGTTGGAGCTATTGGTTCTCAATACTTCCTATCTTGGACAATAAACAATTAAAATAAATAGAACAAACATGAAAAAAATTAAAAATATATTAGTTTTATTTTTAGCATCAATTATATATGTTTCTTGTGATGTTAATAATGAATTAGACGAGATTGTAGAACCTGAGGTAGTATATCCTGAAGCCACTTCTGGAAGTGCAGATTTTTCTAACTATGTAGCTATTGGCCCTTCATTTACCGCAGGTATTACTGATAACGGTCTTTTTATTGCCGCACAAGAAAATTCATTTCCAAATATCCTATCTAAAAAATTCGCAAATGCAGGAGGTGGTAATTTTATACAACCTATGATGAGCGATAACTTTGGAGGCCTTGCTGCAAATGGAACTCGTATTGCTGATCCTAGATTGGTTTTTGGAGGAGCTGGACCTGTGCCTTTAGAATCAGTTATTGGAGAGGTTACAGTTACAACAGATATTGTTTTAAATAACCCAACAGGCCCTTTTAATAACCTTGGAGTGCCTGGCGCACAAAGTGCTGATTTTATTACACCAGGATTCGGAAATATTGCAAACTTAGGAAATGGAGCAAACGCATATGCAGTTCGTATGATAGGTAATACTCCTGATGCAACAATATTAGAATTAGCTGTAGCTCAAAATCCTACTTTCTTTACAGCTGATTTAATAGGTGGTAATGACGTATTAGGATATGCAACAGCAGGAGGAGATGCTAGTTTAGGAAGTATTACACCACCTAATGACTTTGCAACTAATTTTAATACTATTATTAACGGCTTAACAGCAAATGGAGCAAAAGGTGCTGTTACCAATATACCATATGTAAATAATTTACCATACTTTACAACGGTTCCTTATAACCCTGTACCTCTTGATGCGGCTACAGTAGGTCAATTGAATTCGGGATATGCTGCTTACAATGCTGGAATACAACAAGCATTCGCATTTTTAGTTGCTACTACACCAATGACACAAGAAATGGCTGATGCTGAAATAGCAAAGCGTACGATTACTTTTGCTGAGGGAGACAATCCAGTAGTGATTTTAGACGAGAATTTAACAGATTTAACTGTTATTAATCCTGCTTTGGTTAGTATGAGACAAACAACTTCAGCAGATTTAATTACTTTACCAACAGCGTCAATTTTACCAACAGGTGCAGGTACAGCATCTCCTTTATTAGATAGTAATGTATTAACTCCTGAAGAACAAGACGAAATAAAAGTAGCTGTAGATGCTTATAACAATACTATACAGTCAGTTGCGAGTTCAAAGGGCTTGGCTTTTGTTGATGTAAATCAGATTTTAATTGATGCTGCATCAACAGGTATCGCATTTGATGATTACTTCTTAAATGCAGATTTAGTTTTTGGAGGTCTAGTAAGTTTAGATGGTATTCATTTAACAGCTAGAGGTTATGCATATATGGCAAATAGTTTTCTAAAAGCTATAGATGAAACTTATGGTTCAAATTTTGAAGCTTCCGGTAATCTTGCGAAAGCAGGTGAATACCCAACAAATTATTCACCTACTTTACAAACGCCTTCTCCACTATAAAAAAATATAAAGAGAATAAAAAAGGGTTGAATATATATTCAACCCTTTTTTTATTTATAATGTTTTAATAAAAAGTTATGTTAACATTTGTATTGCTTTTCTTAAAGCATTTATAAAAACATCAATTTCAGTTTTTGTATTGTAAAAAGAAAAAGAAGCTCTAACAGTTCCTGGAATTTGGTAAAAATCCATAATTGGCTGAGCACAATGATGACCTGTTCTAACTGCTATACCTAATTTGTCTAAAATAGCACCAATATCATAAGGATGAACAACATCAACATTAAAAGATATTACTGCTGTTTTATTTTTTGAAGTACCATAAATCTTAGTTCCGTTAATTTCTAAAAGTTTTTTTGTAGCATACTCTAAAAGTTCGTTTTCGTAAGTAGCTATTTCATCAAACCCAATAGAGTTCATATAATCTAAAGAAGCACCAAAAGCAATTCCGCCACAAATATTTGGTGTGCCAGCTTCAAATTTATGAGGTAAACCTGCATAAGTAGTTTTTTCAAAACTTACAGTTGCAATCATTTCTCCACCTCCTTGATATGGAGGTAATTTTTCTAACCAAGCTGATTTACCGTATAACATGCCAACTCCTGTTGGACCACATAATTTGTGAGCTGAAGCAACATAAAAATCAACATCTAATTCTTGTACATCTGGTTTTATATGCGGTGTTGCTTGGGCGCCATCAATTAAAACAGCAGCATTTACTTTATGCGCAGCATCAATAATTTCTTTAATAGGATTCACTGTTCCTAAGGCATTAGAAACATGATTGCAGAAAACTAGTTTTGTTTTTTCATTCAACATATTGTGGTATTCATCCATTTCTAAAGAACCTTCCATATTCATTGGAATCACCTTTAAAATTGCGCCTGTTTTTTCACATAACATTTGCCAAGGAACGATGTTAGAATGATGTTCTAATGCTGATACAATGATTTCATCTCCTTTTTTTAGTAGCGAACGAAACCCTGAAGCAACCATATTAATACTATCTGTTGTACCAGAAGTAAAAATGATTTCATAAGCCTCTTTTGCATTAAAATGTTGTTGAATTTTTATACGAGCTTCCTCATATTTATCAGTTGCTTCTTGACTTAAAGTATGCACTCCTCTATGAATATTTGCATTATAATTAGTATAATAATCAACAATAGTATCAATAACAATTTGAGGAGTTTGTGAGGTTGCAGCATTATCAAAATACACTAAAGGTTTACCGTGAACGGTTCTCTTTAGAATGGGGAAATCTTCTCGTATTTTGTCTACATTTATCATCGTAAATAGTTTTATGTAACAAAGATAAAGCATGCAGTTTTAAAGTGATAAATTTCTCAATATGATTTTCTTATTTTTACATAATCAAAATTATCACAAATGAAAACCTTTAAAAGAGTTTTACTTTTATTAGCTATTATATTTACAATAGTCGTAATTTATAATTATCCAAAATTGAATATACTTTCGGGTTATTCAGCAAAAAATATGGCATCATCTGTATTTGTTGCTGAAAGAAGTTTAGAGTTTACAGATAAGACAGATAATAACTTTTCTCCTGTAAACTTAGCAACAGATAAAGTTGATAATAAAAGTAAAATTGCAATTTCTTCAGCTTTTGGTTTACTAACAAGAAAAGCAATTTATAGAGAAGGTTTAGGAGCTGTTTTAACACTTACTGAGGAAGATGAAAAAGCTAGTTTTCTTACACCAAAAAGATTCAAAGCAGATAATACAACTCCTTATCCTTATGGTAATGGACCACAAAAAGACACAATATTAAGCAATGTAGATTATAAGATACTCAATAAGACTGTTACTTCTGTTTTTGGTGAAAATAAAACTAGAGCAGTAGTCGTAATTTATAAGGATCAAATAATAGCTGAAAAATATGCTAACGGATTTACAAAAGATTCTAGAATATTAGGTTGGTCTATGACTAAAAGTATTACAAGTACAGTTTTAGGCGTAATGCAACATCAACAAAAAATTGATGTAAATGATAAAGCACCAATTGAATCTTGGCAGAATGATGACCGTAAAAACATTACCATTCATAATTTGTTACAAATGAATTCTGGTCTTGAATGGGATGAAAATTATGAAGAAATATCAGATGCCACTAAAATGCTTTTTCTAGAGAGAGATATGACAAAAATGCAAGAAGAAAAGTCTCTTATAGGTAAAACAAATGCTTCTTGGAATTATTCTAGTGGTACTTCGAATCTTTTATCTGGAATTGTAAGAAGTAAATTCAATTCTCATCAAGAATATCTAGATTTTTGGTATACAGATTTGATAGATAAAATAGGAATGAATTCTATGATTTTAGAAACCGATTTGGCAGGTAATTATGTGGCTTCTTCTTATGCTTGGGCTACACCAAGAGATTGGGGTAAGTTTGGGCTTTTATATTTACATCAAGGGAATTGGAATGGAGCACAACTTTTTGCAAAAGATTGGGTTAACTATGTTGTACAACCTACACCAACATCAAATAAAAGTTATGGAGCTCAATTTTGGTTGAATGCTAACGGAAGATTAAAAGATGTACCAAAAAACATGTATTTTGCTGATGGTTATCAAGGACAAAGAGTTTATATTTTACCCGATCAAGAGCTTGTTGTTGTAAGAATGGGCTTGTCTTCAATGGATGAAAACTCTTTTTTAAGTGGAATTATTAACAGTATCAAATAAAATCAAAGTCTAGCATATCGTTTTAATGATATTACTTTAATAAATAAAAAACCACACTATTTAGTGTGGTTTTTTTATTAAAATTTCATCTTACAAATCGAAACCAATATCTACTCCTAGTTTATTTGCGATTAATTTAGTTATTCTAGATTTTACTTCAGGAATTTTAACACTTTCTAAAACTGTGTTTGCAAAAGCATACATTAATAAAGCTCTACCTTCTTTTTCAGGAATCCCTCTTTGTTGCATATAAAACAACGCATCGTCATCTAATTGACCAATAGTACAGCCATGAGAACACTTAACATCATCAGCAAAAATTTCTAGTTGAGGTTTTGCATTAATAGTTGCTTTATCACTCACTAAAACATTATTATTTTGCTGATAAGCATTCGTTTTTTGAGCATCTTTTTCAACAATAACTTTACCATTGAAAACTCCGGTTGCTCTTTCGTCAAAAATACCTTTATAGTCTTGATGAGATTCACAATTTGGTTCTATATGATGCACTAATGTATGATGATCTACATGTTGTTTTCCTTCAATTATTGTAATTCCTTTTAAAATTGAATTAACATGTTCTCCATTTTGATAGAAGTTCAAATTATTTCTTGTAATGTTTCCGCCAAAAGAAAAAGTATGAACAGAAACTTCACTATTTGTTTTTTGATCTATATAGGTGTTGTCTACTAAGGATGAAGATATGTTATCATTTTGAATCTTATAATAATCAATATTTGCATTTCTAGCAGCAAAAATTTCAGTAACAACATTTGATAGAACAGTATTTGATGTAATACTTTGATGACGTTCTATAATTTGTACATGTGAATTTTCTTCTACAACAATTAGATTTCTTGGTTGAATCATTGTTGCAGGTTCAGAGCCTGTAGTAAAGTTAATTATTTGAATAGGTTTCTCTACTTCAGTATTCTTAGGAATATAAATATAAGCTCCTTCAGACGCAAAAGCAGTATTCAAGCTTGTTAAATTGTCTTTTTTTGCAACCTTGTTAAAATAATTATCAATAACAGCTTTATACTTTTTTTTGCTTAATGCAGAAGACATTAAACAAACATCGAAATTTTCATGAGTTGTTTCTGATAAAAAAGAACTGTATTTACCATCTATAAAAACTATTTTATAGGTATCAATATCGTGTATAAAATATTTTTTTACGTCTGCTAATTCAATTGCTCTTCCTCTATCAGGAAAAAGACTGTAATCATTTTTTAGAAGACTATTTAAAGAAGTGTATTTCCACGCTTCTAATTTTTTTGTTGGAAAACCTACTTTTTCAAAATTTTCAAGTGCTTCAGTTCGTATTTCGTGAACATCTGAATTGATGTCTAAGTTGTTCTCGAAAGCAACATAAGAAGATAGTATTTTGTCCTTTAAATCCATGTTAAGCCAATTCTTTCTTTATCCAATCATATCCTTTAGCTTCTAATTCTAAAGCTAAGGAAGCATCACCTGTTTTAACAATTTTACCATCATGAAGTACATGAACAAAATCTGGTACAATATGGTCTAATAATCTTTGATAGTGAGTAATTACGATTACGGCATTATCTTTCGATTTCAACTTATTTACACCATTTGCAACAATTCTTAAGGCATCAATATCTAAACCAGAATCTGTTTCATCTAAAATGGCAAGTTTAGGTTCTAACATAGCCATTTGAAAAATTTCATTACGCTTTTTTTCTCCTCCAGAAAACCCTTCGTTCAAAGAACGAGATAAGAATTTTCTATCGATTTCTAAAAGTGAAGATTTTTCTCTAATCATTTTTAACATGTCTTTTGCAGGCATATCTTCTAAACCTTTCGCTTTTCTAGATTCGTTTATTGCTGTTTTTATAAAATTTGTAACAGAAACACCTGGAATTTCAACAGGATATTGGAATGATAAAAAGACACCATTATGTGCTCTTTCTTCTGGAGATAATTCACTAATATCTTCTCCATTTAATTCAATGCTACCACCTGTAACTTCATATTCTTCCTTACCAGCAACAATGTTTGCGAATGTACTTTTCCCAGCTCCATTAGGTCCCATAATAGCATGCACTTCACCTGCTTTTACTTCTAAATTCAATCCTTTTAAGATTGATTTATCTTCAATTTCAGCGTGTAAATTGTTAATTTTTAACATAATAACAATGTCTTATTTATTTAATAATATTTTTAATCTGATTTTTTTAACCTACAGAACCTTCTAAACTAATTTCAAGAAGTTTTTGAGCCTCTACAGCAAATTCCATAGGAAGTTTATTTAAAACTTCTTTGCTAAATCCGTTTACAATTAAAGCAATGGCTTTTTCAGTATCGATTCCTCTTTGGTTACAATAGAATAATTGATCTTCACCAATTTTACTTGTTGTAGCCTCATGTTCAATCTGAGCGGATTTGTTTTTAGCTTCTATATAAGGAAATGTATGAGCCCCACAAGCATTCCCCATCAATAAAGAATCACATTGAGAGAAATTACGTGCATTTTCTGCTCTAGAATTTATTTGCACTAATCCTCTATATGAATTTTGAGATTTACCTGCAGAAATACCTTTCGAGATTATAGTAGATTTAGTGTTTTTACCTAAGTGAATCATTTTAGTTCCTGTATCCGCTTGCTGAAAATGATTTGTTACAGCAATTGAATAAAATTCACCTACAGAATTGTTTCCTTTTAATATGCAACTTGGGTATTTCCAAGTTACAGCAGAACCAGTTTCTACTTGTGTCCAAGATATTTTTGCATTGGTTTCACACAATCCTCTTTTTGTAACAAAATTAAAAACTCCTCCTTTACCTTCAGCATCTCCAGGAAACCAGTTTTGAACGGTTGAGTATTTAATTTCAGCATCATCTAACGCAATAAGTTCTACAACGGCTGCATGTAATTGATTTTCGTCTCTTTGCGGAGCAGTACAACCTTCTAGGTAAGACACATAACTTCCTTTATCAGCAACAACTAATGTTCTTTCAAACTGACCAGTTCCTCCTTCATTGATTCTAAAATATGTTGAAAGTTCCATCGGACATTTTACTCCTTTTGGAATGTAGCAAAAAGATCCATCAGAAAAAACAGCAGAATTTAATGCTGCATAAAAATTATCGGTAGTTGGTACAACTGAGCCAATATATTTTTTAATTAGATCAGGGTGTTCTTGTATAGCTTCTGAAATAGGCATAAAAATAATACCTTTTTCAGCCAATGTTTTTTTGAAGGTTGTGGCAACAGAAACAGAATCCATAACGATGTCTACCGCAACATTTGCTAACCTTTTTTGCTCATCTAAAGAAATTCCTAGCTTTTCGAAAGTTGCTAGCATTTCAGGATCAACCTCATCTAAAGAATTTAGTTTTGGTTTTTGTTTTGGAGCAGAATAATAGGCAATTTCTTGAAAGTCAGGTTTAGGGTAATTTACATTAGCCCAATCTGGTTCTTCCATTGTTTTCCAAACTCTAAAAGCTTCTAATCTCCATTCTGTCATCCATTCTGGCTCATTTTTCTTTTCAGAAATTGCACGAACAACATTTTCATTCAACCCTTTTGCAAAAGTTTCACTTTCAATATCTGTGTAAAAACCATACTCATATTCTTTGGTTTTTAACTCCTCCTTTAAGTCGTCTTCTGTATATTTTGACATGATTGTCTTGTTTTAAAGTGAAAAAGATTCTCCGCAACCACAAGTTCTATTTGCGTTGGGATTATTAAAGACAAAACCTTTTCCGTTTAGTCCACCAGAATATTCTAGCGTAGTTCCTACTAAGTATAAAAAGCTTTTCTTATCAACAATGATTCGAACATCATTTTCTTCAAATACTTTATCGTTCTCTTTTTGTGAATTATCAAAAGTTAGATCATAAGAAAGACCTGAACAACCACCACTCTTAACGCCCACTCTAACATAATCAGAAATAGGATTAAAGCCGTCTTCTTGCATTAATTCTATGACTCTCTTTTTAGCTGTGTCTGATACTTTTATCATAATTTTGAATACGATTAATCTAAATTATCTGCAAATATACGATATAAGTTCAACAAAAGCATTAAACTTTCATTAACATGGCTTATCAAACTATTGGTTTTACTAATTGATTTTGAAGTTCGGGTTTTTTATAAATTCTTGGTCTGAAAGAGATAAAAGAAAAGCTTTTAAATCGGCTTTGTCTTTGTTGCTTAGATTTACTCCGCCTTGATTTACTTTTTTCATTAAAGGATCAATTGTTGATGAGGGTTTAAGGCCTTCTGAATAATGATTGATGACTTCTTCTAAAGTATTAAATCTTCCGTCGTGCATATACGGCGCTGTAAATGCTAGATTTCTTATTGAAGGTGTTTTGAATTTTCCATTATCTGCAGGATCTCCTGTAATTGCGCCCAAGCCTAAATCTGAAAAAGAACTGTCTAATCCGTTATTATGAAATTCATTGTCTGTCCATAAAGGATTGTTATTACTACCATGGCAATGAAAACAATCGCCTTTTTCTTCATCCATAAAAACATTAAATCCGTTTTGTTCTTCTGGTGTTAAAATAGCTTCTCCTAACAAATATTGATCAAATTTTGAATTTCCAGAGATAATTGTTCTTTCAAACTGAGCAATTGCTTTAACTACTAAAATTGAATCTATTGTTGATGTGCCAAAAGCTTTATTAAATAATTCAGGATAAATGTTATGGTTGTTTAATCGTAATAAAATATCGTTCCAGTTTCCATTCATTTCTGATGGATTTGTAATTGGTTCTAAAGCTTGCTTTTCTAGTGTTAATTCTTTGCCATCCCAGGCAAAAAGTTCACTAAAATTCCAAGCTAAATTTATCAAAGGCATTGAATTTCTTGTTCCAAATGAACCATTTGCGCCTTCGCTGAATTGCGTATTATTTACAAATGATTTTTCTGGCATATGACAACTTGCGCAAGATTTTGTTTGATTTCCTGATAGGATTTTATCGAAGAATAATTTTTTGCCGAGTTCAATTCCTTCAACAGTTAGAGGATTATCTGAGGGAATTATAGGCGAGATAAGTTTCTCTCCAAAAAGAGATGGAATTTCTAATTGATAAGGTATAGGTGTGTAAATTTCTTCATTTTCTGATGAACAACTCATCAAAAAACAATATAAAATCAGAAGATATTTATAGTTTCTCATTTTAATTAATGTGATACTTCACCTAAGGAAAAAACAGAAGTTCCGTTTTGACTTATAAGTTTTTGAGCTTCAAAATTTGGCATTAACATGGTGTTTAGTTCATTTAAATTCCAAGTATTAGGATTTTTAAACCACTCAGCAACATTCATTTGAATTTCGATAGTTGTGTTTTTTTTGATGTCAAAATTGCCAAAATCCACCAAAAATGATGTGTCTTCAAAAATTAAATTATCAGGGTCTGTTTTATCTACTGCTCTGATAGCATGATAATTAAAATTTGCATCGTTATTATTTATGTCTTTGTATTTACCATCGAATTGCATAAAATGATAACCGCCTCCTAACATTGTGGGAACATTAAAAGACACAGAATTTAAGTCTAGATAAATTCCATCAATGTTATCTGAATTTTGAAAGCCAAATCGAAATTGTAAGTTTTGTAATCCTTTAGAAATGTTATCAAAATTAATTTCGAACCCAGAGTTTTCTCCAATATTGATAAGTTGATAAGGTTTTGTTTCATCACCTAATGAAATATTAGAAACTAAATACCTTAATCTTTCAATGCTAATTAATTCGCCATTTTCGTTAGTGAAATTAAAGTTACTAAAATCAGAAGGGTTGATAGAAATACCATCCCAATTTTGAGTAAATTTTAGCGTAACAGTTACATTTTGGTCAATATTATTTTCTGAATCACATGAAATGAATGCAATCAACAAAAAAAAGAGTCTTAATGTTATTTTCATTTTAAGGTTATTATTAATCCATCAGAAAAACCTCTATTATCTTCTATATCAAAATCAGAGCTCCAAGATTCGCCTGCAATTATGAGATTTCCATTAGGTAGTTCAGTAATTGAATTTGCTTCATCTAATTCAGAACCTCCAATAGATTTTTCCCATTTTAAATTTCCGTTAACATCAATTTTTAGCAGCCAAACATCTTTATTTCCTTTATTACTAGTAGCATCGAAATCATTACTTCTTGAGCTGCCTACAATATAAAAGTCGTTAGAATTAGATTGTATTATTTTTTTAGATTCATCAAAAGAGGAACCTCCAAAGTTTTTTTCCCAGATGAGTTTTCCTTCGAGATCAATTTTCGTTATCCAAATGTCTGAAGAACCATTATTTTGAGAAACATTGTTATCAAAACTTCTCGATCTTCCTGAAACTATAAAATGATTATCATTTGTTTTTACAAGAGAAAAAGCTTCGTCTGTTTGGCTACCTCCAAAATTTTTTTTCCAAAGAATTGAACCTGAATTGTTTGTTTTGATAATCCAAAAGTCATATTCTCCTAAATTGTTATCAATATCTGAGTCTGTACTATCGCTAAAACCGGCTAATATTATATTTCCATTGTCTATTTCTTCTATAGCAAGTAATGTGTCAGAAAATTGGCCTCCATAATATTTCGACCAAAGTTTGTTTCCGTTTGTATCAATTTTAATTAACCAATAATCACCACCAGCATGTCTTTGAGCTGTTTTAGAATTTCCTTCTCCTCCAGAAGCAGTAACGTCTAAAGTACCTCCAAGAAGAAATCCACCGTCATTTGTTTTTTGAACAACAAATGATTGGTCTGAACCTGAAAAACCGTAGTTTTTTTCCCAAATTAAATTTCCGTTTGAGCTTAGTTTGATTACCCAAAAATCGTAATTTCCGTTGTTGCCAGAAACATCACCATCTGAACTTCTGCTGAAGCCAGTAATTAAAAAGGACCCATCATTTAATTCTAAAACATCTCTTGCTCTGTCATCATTTGATCCTCCAAAGGTTTTTTTCCAGATAATTTCATTGGAAGAGTTAAATTTTATGATCCAATAATCGTAACTATCGTCATTTTTTTGAGTAATATCAAAATCTGAACTTTGAGTATGGCCAACGACAATATATCCATTGTCAGAAGTTTTTTTTACTGAAATAAAAGTATCATTTTTACTTCCTCCATAAGTTGATATAGAATCAATTTCTAGAGATTTATTAATTTCATTATCTTTTTCTGAGCAAGAAAAAATAAGAAATAATATTATGTAGTAAATTGATTTTCTCAAAATACAGAATTATTGTTTTTTAAGAATAAACATTCCTTTTTCTATATCGCTAACTAAAATTTTACCACTCTCAAAATAAGGATAAACATTCCAAACTCCATTGAAAGAAGGAGCATCGTTTTCTGGATAAGTATCAAAATAACCAATTTCAGTCATGTTGCCAGATGCAATATTAGAAATATCGTGCATTCTAACACCAGCTCTATAGTTTGCTAAAAAGTATGTATTACCATTTACATATCCGTTATGGTCAATTGCTTCTGTTGGACCAAAATATTCATCTAATAATACAGGATTATCTAAATCTAATAAATCGAAAATTAGAATTCTTGTGTTACTTACTTTTCCTTCATATTCGTCTAATTCATCACCAACAATAAAATATCTTTGGTCTTCGGTAAACCAACCTTGGTGCGTATATCCATCATTATTATAAGAAATCTTAGAAATATTTATAGGATTACTTTTGTTATTAACATTAGTAATTACAACTTCATTTGCGCCAAAACGTTCACCATTACTTCCTATTAAAATTTCTTGACCAATATAGTCTGCGTCAGGACCGTTGTAAGATACTACTTGAGCATCATGAGAGTAACCTCCAGCACTAAAGCCTCCATCTATAAAAGGATTTAGAGGATTTTGAATATTTATAAACAAAGGACCTCCACTAAATTGATTTGAACCAACAATATAAGCATATCCAGAATCTTC
>JBELHK010000004.1:0-14532 GCA_042091415.1 Polaribacter sp.
TTTTATTGTCTCTTGTCAAGTTTTTTGCCAAAACAACACAATAGATATAAAGGCTGTTTTGGATGATGAAAGTAATATCTTAAAAATTCAACAAGAAATTATATATCACAACAAATCAGACAGTATTTTAAATAATATTTATCTTCATAATTGGCCAAATAGCTATAAAGATAGAAAAACTCCACTATCAAAAAGACTTATTGAAGACTTCAGAAAAGACTTATATTTTGCAAAACCATCCGATTTAGGTTTTACAGAAATTAAAAATCTTACGATAAATAATGATGTTGTAGATTTTAATGAAGTAAAAAATAGAGCTGATATTATTAAAATATCACTTAACAAACCTTTAGTAAAGTCAGAAAGCATAAAAATAAATATAACCTATCAAATTAAAATACCCAATTCTAAATTCACAAATTATGGAAAAGATGAGAATGGTTACATATTAAGGTATTGGTATTTAACCCCCGCAGTTTTTACTAATAGCTGGCAACTTTTAAGCAATTTAAATATTGATGATTTATATGAAGAAAATACAGATTTTAAAATAGATATAGATATTTCAAAAAACTATCATTTAGAAACAAACATTTACGAGTACGAAACTCATAAAGAAGATAAAAACAATTACTTTTTAGTCGCTAAAGGCAAAAGAGATATAGTCTTATCTATATACAAAGACAAAAAATTTAAAGTTTTTAAAACTAAAAAACTCAAGATAAAAACGGATATTCCTAAAGGAAATCTAAAAGACTCTTTAATAAACTCTTACCTAGAAAGAGAAATAGACTTTATAAGAAAATATTTAGGAAATTTTCCTCATACGGAAATTTTTGTAGATAACGCCACAAAGAATAAAAACCCCATAATTGGCTTATCTAAGTTACCCAAATTTATTCATGCTTTTCCTGAAGGATTAGTTTGGGATTTAGAGATGTTTAAAGCATTGTGTACAAAATACATTCTAAATAAAACAAATATAAATTTAAGAAAAGAATACTGGTTTGTAGATGGATTACTAAATTATATGCTTATCGAATATATTAATAAATATTATCCAAATGAAAAATTACTAGGAAAGTACTCTAATTACTGGCTAATTAGAAGTTTTAATGTTTCAAAATTAAGTATTAACGATAAATATCCTCTACAATATCAATTTACTTCACGTAAATATCTAGATCAAGCACTGCTAACTTCTGCAGATTCTTTATCTAATTTTAATAGAAAAATCACAAATAAGTATAAAGCTGGTCTTGGCTTTAGGTACTTAAAAGGCTATTTGGGCGATAGTATATTAAATAAATCCATCAAGGAATTTTATCATAATAAAAATAACAAATCGTCAATAAACGAAGATTTTAAAAATATTTTATCAAAAAACACTACTAAAAATATTGATTGGTTCTTTGGCGATTTTTTAAAAACTAATAAAAAAATAGATTACACTATAGATAAAGTTACTGAAGAAGAAGATAGCCTAAAGATTAAAATTAAAAACAAAAGAAATATCACAACACCTGTTTCATTATACGGTGTCAAAAACAAAGAAGTAAAGTTTAAAAAATGGGTAACCAATGTAGATAGCACCAAAACAATAACAATTCCAAAAGGAGACTTCAATAAAGTTGCTTTAAATTATGAAAATTTATACCCAGAACACAATACTTTAGATAATTGGGAATCTCTTGGTAATACAATTTTTAACAAACCCTTAAAATTCACTTTTTTTAAGGATATTCAAGACCCTTACTACAATCAACTTTTTTATCTACCAAGTATCAGATATAATTTTTACAATGGATTAATTCTCGGTATTACAATTAATAATAAACCTCTAATCAAAAATAATTTAGAGTTCTCTTTTTCACCATCTTACGCAACCAAAAGCAGCACAATTGCTGGTAAATTCTCCATACTATATAATCACTATTTTGAAAAAACAAAAATTTATAAAATTGCCTATGGCGCTAGTGGTAATAACTTAGATTATGCACCTGGTTTATCCTATACATCATTAGCTCCTTTTGTAGATGTTGTTTTTAAAAGAAAATCTTTAAGAGATGCCGCCAATGAAAGACTTAAAGCTAAATTAATATACATAGATAAAGAAGTCGGTGCTAATGAAATTCAAACTGAAGAAGACAAGTATAGTGTTTTTAGTTTAAAATACTCTAAGCTCAAACTAAATATGATAAATGAAGTTGGTTATAGTTTTGGAGCTGAGTTTTCTGAAAATTTTTCTAAAAGCTACATAGATTTAAGATATAGAGAACTAACTAGTAAAAATAGACAGCTAGACTTTAGAATATATGCTGGAGTATTTTTTAACAACAAAACTACCGATGATTATTTTAGTTTTGGTTTAGATAGAGCAAATGATTATTTATTTGAACTTAATTATTATGGTAGATCAGAATCAACAGGTTTCTTTAGCCAACAATACATTATTTCGGAGGGCGGTTTTAAATCAGCTTTACCAACTAGATTTGCAAACCAATGGATGCTATCGTTTAACTCAAGTATCGGGCTTTGGAGGTGGATTGAGTTTTACAACGATGTTGCTTTTTTAAAAAATAGGAATCAAAATATATATTTTGCTTATGATAACGGTATTCGTTTTAACTTTATCCATAGAATACTAGAATTATATTTTCCACTATATTCTAATAATGGATGGGAAGTTGGGCAACCTAATTATTCTCAAAAAATTAGATTTACACTTACAGGTAACTTAAATGCGATTATAAATTTTGTTAGAAGAGGATTTCTATAAAATAAAACAATTCTCAAAAAAATGTATAATTATCAACAAAGTAATAATTTTTAGCTTTTTTATTAACATATTCTTAATATTATATGATATTTTTAAATATCAATTAAAAAAACTATATTTGCAGTAATTATAAAGACCTTTATTAATGCAGCAAATTTCTATAGCTTCTAACAAACAAAAACTCACATTTAACGATTTTAAAAAAGAAGTATTAAACGACTATAAAATTGCTAAAATCAGTAGAGAATGTAGCTTATTAGGGAGACGTGAAGTATTAACTGGAAAAGCTAAATTTGGTATTTTTGGAGATGGCAAAGAAGTTCCTCAACTTGCTATGGCAAAAGCTTTTCAAAAAGGCGATTTCAGATCTGGTTATTACAGAGATCAAACTTTTATGATGGCTATTGGGGAGTTAAACGCTCAACAATTCTTTGCTGGCCTTTACGCTCATACAGACATTAATGCAGATCCAATGTCTGCAGGAAGGCAAATGGGCGGCCATTTTGCTACACATAGTTTAAATGAAGATGGTAGTTGGAAAAATCTAACAAATCAATATAATTCAAGTTCAGACATCTCCCCTACTGCAGGTCAAATGCCTCGTCTATTAGGCCTAGCACAAGCATCTAAAATATATAGAAACGAAAAAAGTGTTCAGAATAGTACTAACTTCTCGATTAACGGAAATGAAGTTGCTTGGGGCACAATTGGAAATGCGAGTACAAGTGAAGGATTATTTTTCGAAACAATAAATGCTGCGGGTGTTTTACAAGTTCCGATGGTAATGAGCGTTTGGGACGATGAATATGGCATTTCTGTTCATGCAAAATATCAAACCACAAAAGAAAGTATTTCTGAGATTTTAAAAGGATTTCAAAGAGATGAAAAAAACAAAGGTTATGAAATTTTTGTTGTTAATGGATGGGATTATGTACAGATTATAAATACATATCAAAAAGCAGCAAAAATAGCAAGAGAAGAACATGTTCCTGTTTTAATTCATGTAAAAGAACTTACTCAACCACAAGGACATTCAACTTCAGGCTCTCATGAAAGATACAAAAGCAAAGACAGATTACAGTGGGAAAAAGATTTTGATTGTATTTCAAAAATGAGATCTTGGATTTTAGATTTTGAACTAGAAACAGAATCTGGTGAAACACTAAAATTTGTTGAATCTGAGGAAGAAATTATCATCCTTGAAAAAGAGGCTAAAAAAGAAGTTATTAATGCAAAGAGAAATGCATGGAATGCTTATCTAAATGAAATAAAAGAAGAACTCACAAAAGCATCTCAGATATTAGAAAAAATAACTAAAAAGAGTAAAAATAGTAGTTTTATTAGCAAATATAAAAACGACTTAGACTCAAATAACGAGCCTACAAGAAAAGATGTTTTATCGATTGCAAGAAAATGTTTATGGTACTTAAGAGACGAGCATTTTTCTGAAAAAATTGAATTGCAGAATTTTATAAAATCATCCATCAAAAGTGCTCATCATAAATATTCTACTTTTCTTACTAATGACAATGATAATAATGTTTTAACTATTTTAGAACAAAAACCTGTTTATCATCAAAAAGACAATTTAGTTGATGCCAGAATTATTATGAGAGATAATTTTGATGCTATTTTAAAAAAACATAACGATGTTCTTATTTTTGGAGAAGATGCAGGATATATAGGTGATGTCAATCAGGGCTTAGAAGGTCTGCAAGAAAAATATGGAGATATAAGAATTTCTGATACAGGTATTCGAGAAGCTACAATTATAGGGCAAGGAATAGGAATGGCTATGAGAGGATTAAGACCTATAGCAGAAATTCAATATTTAGACTACCTTTTGTATGCCTTACAAATTATGAGTGATGACCTAGCAACTTTACGCTATAGAAGTTTTGGAAAACAAAAAGCTCCTTTAATAATTAGAACTAGAGGTCATAGATTAGAAGGAATTTGGCATGCAGGATCGCCAATGGGAGGTATTATCAATAATGTTAGAGGAATGCATGTTTTAGTTCCAAGAAATATGACTAAAGCAGCTGGTTTTTATAATACATTATTAGAAGGAGATGACCCTGCTTTAGTAGTTGAATGTTTAAATGGGTATCGTTTAAAAGAAAATTTACCGATAAACTTAGGAGAATTTAAAACACAAATAGGAGTTGTAGAAACAATAAAAGAAGGTAAAGATCTTACTGTTGTTTCATACGGTTCAACCTTACGTTTAGTAGAGGAAACTGCAAAAGATTTATTGCAAGTTGGTATTGATATTGAAATAATAGATGCTCAAAGTCTACTACCATTCGATTTAAATCATGATTGTGTAAAAAGTCTTACAAAAACAAATAAACTACTAGTTGTTGATGAAGATGTGCCAGGAGGAGCCTCTGCATTTATTCTACAAAAAATTCTAGAAGAGCAAAATGGATATGCATATCTAGATAGCAAACCTTCTACATTAACATCAAAAGCTCATAGACCTGCATACGGAACAGATGGTGATTATTTTTCAAAACCATCTAAAGAAGATATTTTTGAAAAAATTTACGATATAATGCACGAGTATAATCCTTCAAAATTTAGAAGTCTATACTAAGAAATTAATAAAATCCTAATCAAATTCAGATTAGGATTTTTTACATTTAATTCTGTTTCTATTTTTAGAAATTACAACAACTTTCGATGCTTAAAAGATTTCGCAAAGCATGAAAAACACATTACCATTATCTCTAATATTAATATTTGCTTTACCTCAATAAACCAATATTACACAGATATAAGTTTAATTATTAGGCGTGAATTAAAAGCTTTACATTTTTAATTAACCATTACAAAAAATAGAAGTGTAAATAGAGTTTCAAAATAAATATCAACCTCTTAAAATACGATTGCCTACAGCACATTTTAAACAACGTTTTTTATCGCAATAATTGTATTTTAATTCAAGTAAAGACTGACTTTGTAATGCATTTTTAGCTTTAATATTTAAATTATAAAAACGCGTTACTATATTGTTTTTTTCAGGTTTTATTTCGCTTATTAAATCTAATGTTGTTTCTTCAAAATTTTCTCTAACATATTTTGAGTAAACAAATTTCAAAGGAATAATCGTATTAATCAATAACAGATTAATAAATGATTTAGTTATTTTTTTCTTTGATTTTTTACTTTTCGAAGAAAACGTGTAATGGGTTTTCCAAAACTCGTTAACTTCTATTGAAAAAAGCATGTAAAAATCCTCTAAACTTTTACATTCTAAAACTTTTGAAAAAAGACCTTTATTTTTATTTACCAAAGTAACTAATTGAGCTATTCGTATTGTTGGAAAGTTACTAGGCCTCATTCTAAAAAATTGAAAATTATTTTTTGATAAAGGAACTAAATCGTATTTATGTTTTAGATAATTATACTCAAGAGACAATTCTTTTTGATAAGAATTTTGAAAATCTTCCTCTAAAAATCCGGCTTGACCAAAAAACAAGGCCGAAAGCTCCTTTTCATTAAAAGAGAGTTTTCTAATAATTGAAAAATCAACTGATTTTGCTAACCTAAAAAAAGCATCACCATTCACTTTTAAACCAAAATTTTTAGCTAATAATTGGAATAAAGTAGCTTCAAAATCAAAGTTATTATCTTTTAAAACATCATTTATAAAACTAGATTTGTTTTCTAATCGTTCAAAATATAAACGTTCTAACCAATTATTAATTAAAAATTTATCGACATTTTTTATTTGCTTTTCACAAGAAATCCATTCTTTATCACTCAAAAAAAGGCTTTTATAATCATGAATTAACTTTTTATGAATAATATTCTTTAGCTCTAAAGTTGGTAATGGTTCGTTGTTTTTCATAAAAATATCTACATCATTCTCCCAAACAACATGTAAAATGACATTATCATAATTTACATCTTGTTCATGTTTGTGTAAATACCAATCAGATGATTTTAAATGCATTTCTACATTTCCCGCCCAAAGTTGTTCATCAATAAAAATTTGCGCATTCAAAAAATCTGGGCCAGAAAAATTATTAATATTACCTGTATCTTTTAATACAATTTTCGCATTATTTACAGCAACTAGCTCATTAACAGGCATAAGTTTATACTGCCATAAATAGTATAAGAAATCTTCATTCACAATTTTTTATAGCAATTTACAAAAATTTATAGAAGCATTAGTTTTAGTTATCGATTAAAAAAAAACGAACATATTAAAGCATTATTTTTGTGTTAAAATATATTATTATGAATACGATTGAAAGCCTTGAATGGCGTTATGCAGTAAAAAAATTTGATGAAAACAAATTTCTCTCAGAAGATCAAATAAAAACACTAAAAGATGCTTTTAACCTAACAGCAACTTCTTATGGTCTTCAACCTTTAAAACTTTTAATAATTAAAAATAAAGCTATTCAAAAAGAATTAGTACCTCATTCTTGGAATCAACAACAAGTAGTAGATGCTTCTCACCTATTAGTAATTTGTGTACCTAAAAAATTCGAGAAAGAAGAAGTTGAAAAGTATTTTAATTTAGTGAAGGAAATTAGAAATACTCCAGATTCTGTTATCAATCCTTTTAAAGAGTTTTTAACCTCAGAAATTGAGAAAAAAAATCAAGAAGAATTATATTTATGGAATAAAAATCAAGCCTATTTAGCAATGGGGAATTTACTAACCGTTTGCGCTTTAGAAAAAATAGATGCTTGTCCTATGGAAGGTTTTACTCCAGAAAAATATGACGAAGTCTTAAACTTAGAAGAAAAAAATTTAACTTCCGTTTTAGTTTTACCTGTAGGATTTAGAGCTAATGACGATTATATGAAAGATTTAAAAAAAGTACGAAAACAAGTTAATGAAGTTGTTTTAGAATTAAATTAATACACATGAACCAACCAGTTAGAAATATTGAACCTAAAATTATTTGGAATCATTTTGCAGATCTAAATGCAATTCCTAGACCTTCAAAAAAAGAAGAAAGAATAATCAAATTCATGATTGAATTTGGAGAAAAATTACGTTTAGAAACTCTTATTGATAAGGTTGGCAATGTTATTATAAAAAAACCTGCTACTTCTGATATGATCGGTAAAAAGAAAGTTGTTTTACAAGGTCATTTAGATATGGTTCATCAAAAAAATACCGATACAATATTCAACTTCGAAGAAGAAGGTATCAAAATGTTTGTTGATGGAGATTGGGTTAAAGCCGAAGGAACTACATTAGGAGCTGATAATGGTCTTGGAGTAGCTGCAATTATGGCAATTTTATCTGCAACAGACGTTTCACATCCAGATATCGAAGCGCTTTTTACTATTGATGAAGAAACAGGAATGACAGGTGCAATGGGATTAGAAGGTGAAATCTTAGAAGGCGAAATTTTACTAAACTTAGATACTGAAGAAGATGATGAAATCGGCATCGGTTGTGCTGGAGGTGTAGATATTACTGCCTTAAAAAACTACAAAGAAACAACAACAAGTAACAACGATATCGCTTTTTCTATTTCAATCAAAGGATTAAATGGTGGTCATTCTGGAATGGATATTATAAAAGGACTGGGTAATGCGAATAAAATTATGAATCGTTTGCTTTACTCAATTATTGATAAAGTAGAAATTGTAGAAATTAATGGAGGAAGTCTGAGAAATGCTATTCCAAGAGAAAGCTTTGCAAAAATAATAGTTGATGTCAATTATGAACAAAATGCAAAAGACTTGATTGCTGACGAAATTTCAAAAATTAAAAATGAATTTAAAACCATTGAACCTAACTTAAATATTGAAATATCATCTTGTGAATTACCTGAGAATAAAATGGAAAATAAAGATTCTCAGTTAATAATCAAATCTATATACGCCGCACTAAACGGAGTTTATAGAATGAGCCCTGATGTAGAAGGCCTTGTTGAAACTTCAAATAATATTGCTAAGGTTGTTGTTAAAAACGGGGAGGTAAAAATTGCTTGTTTAACTCGTTCTTCTTCAGAAAGTAATAAATGGGATTTAGCTAATTCTCTAAAATCATGTTTTGAATTAGCTGGTTTTTCAGTTGAATTTTCAGGAGAATATCCTGGTTGGTTACCAAATGTAAACTCTTCTATTTTAAAAATAGTTGAAAGCTCATACAAAAAACTCTTTAATAGCAATCCTAATGTAGCTGCTTGTCATGCAGGCTTAGAATGCGGAATTCTCGGTCAAAATTATCCAAAAATGGAAATGATTTCTTTTGGCCCGAATATTAAAGGAGCACATTCTCCTGATGAAAGAGCACAAATCTCATCAACACAAAAATTCTGGAAACTTTTAAAAGAAGTTTTAAAAAATATTCCTGCAAAAAAAATGTAACTTACATTTATTAAAACACTAATTAATAATTAGAAAAAGAATATATTTAAATACAAATCAGATTATTAACAACCTACAGCATTGTTAACATCTTTAACTTTGAAAAGGCATAAATAATTGTATTTTTACCACTAAGTAAACAAGTATTTTAATGGGAAAAATAATTGCTATAGCAAATCAAAAAGGTGGTGTTGGAAAAACAACTACAAGCGTTAATTTAGCTGCTTCTTTAGGTGTTTTAGAGAAAAAAGTCTTGTTAATTGATGCTGATCCTCAAGCAAATGCAACTTCAGGATTAGGTTTAAATGTAGAAGAAATAGAATACGGAACTTACCAAGTTCTTGAACACACTGTTTTAGCAAAAGATACTATTAAGAAAACAACATCGCCAAATGTTGATATTATACCTGCTCATATTGATTTAGTAGCAATTGAAATTGAATTAGTTGATAAGCAAAACCGAGAGTACATGCTTAAAACGGCACTCAATGAAATAAAAAATGATTATGATTTTATTTTAATTGATTGTGCTCCGTCTTTAGGCTTAATCACTTTAAATTCTTTAGTCGCTGCTGACTCTGTTATTATTCCTATTCAGTGCGAATATTTTGCTTTAGAAGGTTTAGGGAAACTCTTAAACACTATAAAAAGTGTTCAAAAACTACACAACCAAAATCTTGATATTGAAGGATTATTATTAACCATGTTTGACTCAAGATTAAGATTATCAAATCAAGTAGTAGATGAAGTTAGAAAACATTTCTCTTCTATGGTTTTTGACACAATTATAAGAAGAAATACCCGTTTAGGAGAAGCGCCAAGTTATGGAGAAAGTATTATTGCTTATGATGCTACTAGTAAAGGTGCCATAAATTATTTAAATTTGGCTCAAGAATTATTAAAAAAGAATTCATAAATGGCAAAAGCTACCAAGAAACAAGCTTTAGGAAGAGGATTATCTGCTTTATTACAAGAGACACCTAATATCAATTCTGTGTCTGATCAGAATGCAGATAAGGTTGTTGGTAATATCATAGAAATAGAATTGAGTTCTATTGAAGTAAATCCATATCAGCCAAGAACTTATTTCGATGAGGAAACTTTACGAGAATTAGCAACTTCTATAAAAGAATTAGGTGTAATACAACCAATTACGGTTAGAAAACTACAAGGCAATTCATTTCAATTAGTTTCAGGTGAAAGACGTTTTAGAGCATCAAAATTAATTGGTAATAAAACAATTCCTGCTTATATAAGAATTGCTAACGACCAAGAAATGCTTGAAATGGCATTGGTTGAAAATATTCAACGTAAAAATTTAGATCCTATAGAAGTAGCGCTTTCTTATCAAAGATTAATTGATGAAATTCAATTGACTCAAGAAGAGCTAAGCACTAGAGTTGGTAAAAAACGTTCTACTGTTACAAATTACTTAAGATTATTAAAATTAGACCCTATCATTCAAACAGGTATGCGAGATAATTTTATATCAATGGGGCATGGTCGTGCAATGATTAACGTTGAGAGTACAGAAGATCAATTAGCTATCTATGAAAAGATATTAAAGGAAAAGCTATCTGTAAGACAAACTGAAGATTTAGTAAAAAACCTAAAATCAGGTGTCATTGCGAAACCCAAAAAGGTAACAGTACCTGCTTATGTTAAAAATAGTAAAAAGGAAATCAGTACTTTTTTCGGACATAAAATAGACATTACAGTTGGTAAAAATGGACGAGGAAAAATTTCAATACCTTTTCACTCTGAAGAGGATTTTAATAGAATCAAAAACTTATTAAAATAAGTGTTTTTTAAAAAATTAATATTACTTGTTACAATTGCTTTCTTGCCTGCATTAATTTCAGCGCAAAACGATTCTATAGTCAAAAAAACAAAAATTAAGAAAGTAAAAAAAAAGAAAGCCCAGAGTATTTACGATCCTCTTGCACCCTCTAAAGCTGCTTTTTATTCTGCTGTTTTTCCTGGTCTAGGTCAATTTTATAATAAAAAATATTGGAAAGTTCCTATTGTTTGGGGAGGATTAGCAATACCTGCATACTATTATCAAATTAATAATACCGATTATAAAAGATATAGAAATGCATATAGACTAAGAAAAAATGGATTGGTAGATGAATTTACTGTAAATGGACAAGAAATTGTATCTACTCAAACCCTAGAAACCGCACAAGAACAGTTAAAACAAAATAGAGATTTATCTTTACTTTCAGGTATTATTATTTATGTTTTACAAATTATAGAAGCTAGTGTTAATGCTCATTTAATGCAATTTAACACCAATGACAACCTTACTATACAACCATCAATGATAATAAATCCTATCAGAATTGAAACTCCTTCAATTGGTTTAACTTTTAATTATAGATTTTAGATGAAAATTGCGCTTTTAGGTTACGGAAGAATGGGCAAAGAAATTGAAAAAATTGCCATTACAAGAGGCCATAAAATTGTTTTAAAAAAAAATAATGATGAATCAATAGATATAACTACAGCGGATGTAGCTATTGATTTTAGCATTCCTTCTTCAGCATTTCAAAATATTTCTAATTGTTTAGAGAATAATATTCCTGTTGTTTCTGGCACAACTGGATGGCTTGAAAAATATGACGAGGCTGTTGATATCTGTAAAAGTAAAAAAGGGGCTTTTATATATGCCTCTAATTTTAGCGTTGGTGTTAATATTTTCTTTGAATTAAATAAGCAATTGGCTAAAATGATGAATAATTTAAAAGATTATGATATTTCTATGGAAGAAATTCATCATACTAAAAAATTAGATGCTCCAAGTGGAACTGCAATTACATTAGCGGAAGGAATCATTGATAATACCTTAAAACAAAATTGGGAATTAGACGAAAAAACATCCGAAGAAAATATACCAATAAAAGCGATAAGAACTCCTGATGTACCAGGAACTCATTCAATTTTTTATTCTTCAGAAGTTGATTCTATCGAAATAAAACATACAGCAAATAATAGAAAAGGATTTGCGTTAGGTGCAATTATAGCCGCAGAATGGTTAATTGGAAAAAATGGAGTTTTTACAATGAAAGATGTGTTAAACATCTCATAAATAATGTAACTTTTTTGTTATTTTGCGCCTTATTAAAAACAATTTAACTCTATTTAAAAGAGTATAAAATACTTATTATGACATTTACTCAGTGGTTCATTTTTTTTATAATCATTCAAATTATTCATTTTTTAGGAACTTGGAAACTATATGTAAAATCAGGTAGAAAAGCCTGGGAAGCAGCAATTCCAGTTTATAACGGATTGGTTTTAATGCAAATAATAAATCGCCCAAAATGGTGGGTTATTTTATTATTTATCCCCATCGTTAATCTTTTAATGTTTCCCGTAATTTGGATTGAAACAATAAGAACTTTTGGTTATTTTAAAAAAATTGACTCTTTACTTGTAATCATTTCGTTAGGATTATATATCTATTATATAAATTATTTTAAGAATCCTGAGTTCAATTCTAACAGAAATTTAAAGCCAAGATCTGAACTAGGAGAATGGATAAGCTCTATTACGTTTGCAATTATTGCTGCAACTTTAGTGCACACATACTTTATGCAGCCTTTTACAATACCTACATCTTCTTTAGAAAAATCTTTATTAGTAGGTGATTATCTTTTCGTGAGCAAATTTCATTATGGCGCAAGAGTTCCTTCAACTGTTTTTGCTGCACCAATGGTTCACGATTCTTTACCATTTACAGGCACTGCATCCTATTTAAAAAACCCACAATTACCATATACAAGATTACCTGGCTTACAAAAAATTAAAAATAATGATATTGTTTGTTTTAACTGGCCTGCAGATTCTTTAGCAACAATGTGGGGTGACACCTCTGGTAAATTCACATACAAACCTGTAGATAAAAAAACAAACTATGTAAAACGTTCTGTAGGTATTGCAGGCGATACATTAGAGATGAAAGATGGTTATTTTTACATTAATGGAAAAAAGAATGCACTCCCTTACAGAGCAAAGTTACAATTTTATTACACTTTTGAATGTAAAAAACCTATAGACGCAACTAGCTATCCTAAATTTTTATTGTCAAAAGAAAGAACTTTTGTTTACAAAATATTAACTGAATATTGGGATAATAAAAAAGTACAAGAAGCAATAAAACAAAATGGAAGCCTAACAAAAATTGGTCAAGATTCTTTATATACAGAAGTTGCAGGAGGAATAAATCCTGATTTTGCAAAAAGACTAAAAATGATTAATGTCGAAAATAAAATAAACATTAATCTAACTGAAGAAGAAGTTTCTAGACTTGAAAAATACCCTTTAACTTTATCAGTAAAAAAAATAAATCATTCAGCAGATAAAGCCATATTTCCTCATATAGAAGAATTAGGCTGGAGTCAAGATAATTTTGGTCCAATTTATATCCCTAAAGAAGGCGCAACAGTAAAATTAGATACAGAATCTCTACCATTTTATGAACAAATCATAAAAAACTATGAAAAAAATGATTTAACTGTTAATGGAAAAGATATTTTTATAAACGGTGAAAAAGCAGATTCTTATACTTTTAAACAAGATTATTTTTGGTTAGTAGGTGATAATAGACACAACTCTTTAGACGCTCGTTACTGGGGTTATGTTCCTTTTGACCATGTTTTAGGAAAACCTGTTATGATATGGTTTAGTTGGGATGCGAACGCTGCTTCTATCGGAGAGAAAATAAAGTCAATCAGATGGGATAGACTTTTTACAACAGTAGGTGGTGATGGCGAACCAGTTTCATATAGATATTTTGTTTTTGTACTGATAGGATTGTATTTCGTTTGGAGTTTTTACAAAAAGAAAAAAACTGCTAAAAAATAAAAAAATGGCAATTTTTATACCCACTTACTTTTCTCCAATTTCTCAATATTCAGAAATTTCAAAAGCAGATAAAGTGGTTTTTGAGAGTCAAGATAATTATCAAAAACAAAGCTATAGAAACAGATGCTATATCTATAACGGTAATGGCAAACAACTATTAAGTGTCCCTGTAAAACTTAAAGAAAAAACAGGTAGAAAAAAAACAAAAGACGCATTGATAGAAAACAATTTTCCTTGGCAAGATCAACATTTTAAGTCTTTACAAACAGCTTATAGAGTTTCTCCTTATTTCGAATTTTTTGAAGATGATATAGCTCGAATATTTGAAAAAAAATATAAATTTTTACACGATTTAAACATAGATACTTTTTTATTTATAAATGATGCTCTGCAAATAAATAAGGAATATAAAATAACCACCGAATATATAGAATCTTATGATTCTGACTTTAGACTTTATAGCGAACGAAAACTTCAACCCAAAAAACTAGTCGATAAATACGTGCAAATGTTTGATGATAAACATGGTTTTAT
>JBELHK010000004.1:14632-18895 GCA_042091415.1 Polaribacter sp.
TAAATAATATAAGTTTGATATATAATAAATAAAACCCCCAATTATTTATTAAAAGGATTTATTGTTTGAAACGATAAATCCTTTTTTCATTTTATATGTTTATTTAAATACACTATTTAAAGAATCTTTTTTTTATACCTACTATTTCAGGAGATATATTAAACCTAATTACCAAGAAAAGGTATAAAGGAATAATTAACATACTTTTTAAAACAATATTTAAAATAGTATGAATAGGAATTTTTAAGATATAAATATTCGATATTGAAAAATCCCAAAAAGCAAAACTTAAGTATAATATCGAAATAATTGCTATCATTTTTAATGTTTTGTCTGTAAAAGGCACAATTGAAAATTTCTTTTTAACAAAAAATAGTTTGAACGTATTTGCTGAAAAAATAACAATTAATGTTGCTAATGCAAGACCATTAGTTCCAAAATCAAGCTGATAATAAAATAATTTATTTAAAAAATAGACAGAAAAAGCCATTATTAAACTTATAGGAAGAGTTATTCTATAAAATTTAGAATTATTAATTATAGCTCCGTTATTTCCTAAAAAACCATTGTATAATTTTAAAAATGAAATCATAAAGACGACTAATTCACCACCTTTGTATGTTTTTGGTAAAAAATTAAATAATTCATTTACGTTGGCATTTATTAAAACAAAAAAGAAACCGCTAATTAATAATAAATTTATAGAGCTTTTTTTATAGAGAGAACCTACCTCTTTAAAATTATTTTCATTTAATGTCTTTGAAGTTAAAGGCTGTAAAATATTTAACATTGCTCTACTAGGAGCTTCAATAAAAGAGCCAATAAAAACTGCAACCGAATAATAAGCAGCTTTATTTATAGATTCTTTTCCTGGAATCATAAACTTATCAATATCTAAAATAATTGCTCCTGCACTTCCGGCTAATATAATGTAACTAGAATAGCGTAAAATTTCTTTGTAGTTGTTCGGTAAATTAAAAGATATCTTTGGAAAATATAATCGGAAAGCATAAACCATCATTACAAACATTCTTAAAAAATAAAACCCTGTTAAGTAATAAATAAATTCTTGCTTAGTAATTAATTCAAAATAAACCGCAATTAGTAGCAACATAACCACTACCCTATTCCAAAGTTCTTTTAAAATATTTCCGAAAACAGACTGTAATTGCACCTTTGCCCAAGCATAAAAAACTTCGAAATAAGCACAAGTAAAAGCAACTAAATAAATTACGAATGTGTAATTTTTTATAATAGGATTTTTTACCGACAAGTAACTACTAATTTGTTCGTAGAAAATAACTCCGATATAACCTAAAGGAATCGCAATGATTAATGGTATAAAGAGAACTGATGATAAGAATTTATCTTTTTCTACTTTATCATTATAACTTGAAAAAAACTTAACAATTGTATGGTTAATTCCGAATGCAATTAATGGCATTAGTAAATTTGATGTAGCTAGTAAATAGGTTACTAATCCGTAATAATCGTCTTCTAAAATTCGAGTGTATAAAACTAATGTATTGATTCCTCCAACTAAGAAACCTAAGTAAATAAAAATAGTATTTTTAAAAGACTGTTTAAGAACAATTCCCATTTTACGAATTTAGATTTTTTAGAAGTTCAGATAAACTTTTTGTTAGATTTTTTCTATGATATTGATTCACATTTTTTGTGTTTACAAATAATTTTTTGCTCTTATACAAATTGTACAATCTTAAGATTTCATTTGATAGCAACTCATTATCATCATAAGAAAAAACATTTCCTGAATTTGTATTTGATAATATCTCAAACAAATCTCCTTTTGATGGACTCAATGCTAAAATCGGTCTATTTGCTGTTAAATATTCAAATAATTTACCGGTTAAAATCCCTTCAGATTTTTTAACATTAGGAATCAACAAAAGTAATACTTGAGATTTTTTCTGAAAATCAATAGCCTTTTTATGAGATACATATCCATAAAATTTAGCCTTATTTTCTAAATTATTTCTATTAATTACTTCTTTAACTTCATCAGAAATATCACCAACAAAATTTAATTGTAAATCATTTTTAAAATCTAGATTTGTTTCACATAAAGAACCCAATACTTTAAATAGATTTTTCGGATTGCTTTGCTTAGGCAACAAGCCTATGTAAGAAATCGAGAACTTTTCATCTAATTGTATTTCTTTTGATGATTGCACTTCGTTATCAAAACCATTCGTAATTACCTCTACTCTTTTAGATTTATTTTTAAAATCACTTTTTAAAAAATTACTAACCGTTAAAATGCAATCTGCAGATTTAAAAACTGAATTTTCTAAAAATGTATTTTTTCTTCTTGCAAAACTTAATTGTTTAAATTCCTTTTGATAATACAAATCTGACCAAGGATCTCTAAAATCGGCTAACCATTTTATAGCATGTTTTTCTTTAAGCTTCTTTGCAATTAAATGAACACTATGAGGCGGCCCTGTACTTATTATAACATCTATATTATTCTCTTTTAAATAATTATTTAGTGTTTTTACAGAAGGCTTTACCCAAAATATTTTTGGATCTGGAATAAAAAAATTACCTCTTACAAAAGATAAAAAACTACTATTTGTAGCATTTGATATATCTTTTTTTTGATTTTTAGTTTTCTTCCAAAATTGAATATTTGTTGGATCATAAATTGGTTGTCTTAATATTTCTATTCCATCAGGAATTTCATCTAACAACGACTTATCTTCTTTTGGATAATTTGCTTCATCAACAGTAAAAACAACTGGAGTTATACCAAATTCTGGTAAGTATTTTACAAACTTTAACCACCTTTGAACTCCACTTCCTCCTGCAGGAGGCCAATAATATGTGATTATTAAGACTTTCAATGTAAAATTGTATCGTATAAATGTAATAGATTTTTAGAGGTTTGTTCCCAACAAAACTCATTTTGTATAAACCTTCTACCGTTTTCTCCTAATTTAGCTCTTAATTTATCATCTTTATAAAGCTTTAGAACTTTATTTTTAAAATCTTCTACATTTTTCTCTTTATGAACTAAACCTGATTGTTGTTCTTCAACAAGTTCTTTTTGCGCAGTAGCATCACTCACTAAAAGGGGTTTACCAAAACTCATATATTGAAATATCTTATTAGCATATGCAACATCATGTTGTAAATTTCTATGCAGAGGCGAAATACAAATATGACTTGATAAAATATATGATTGAAATAAACTTACATCTTGCCAACCTTCAAAATCAACAAAATTTTCAAGTTGTAAGGTTTTTACTTGTGTTTTTAATACAACGTCAGTTGTGTTTTTACCTACAATAACAAGTTTTATGTTTGGTATCTCATTTTTTAACTCTGTAATACTTGAAATTGCCGTTTGTAAACCTCTTCTTAGATGCGTATCTCCTAAATAAAGAATCACAAAGTTATTTTCATATCTAGAAATAATAGATTTATCTACTGTATAATTTTCAAAAAATGATTTTCTGATAGTATTTGGCACTAGAATAAAATCGTTTTCTTTTTCAGGAATTCTATTTTTTAAAGATTTTATAAAGTGTGGAGAAACTGAAATAATTTTTTTAGATCTTTTGATAAATTCTTCCTCTTTAATTTTCCATTTTTTTGGTGAAATAATATACTTACCAGGAAATTTTTGCAAATGAGGATACAATTTCATCACTTCAGGAAGATTATCATGTAAATCTAAAACAATCGGAAGTTGAAATGATTTATTAGCTCTAAAAACAGCTTCTGCTATTTTAATATCGTGAATATGAATTACTTCAGGTTTAACAGTTTTTATAAATTGATGAATTTTCTTTTTCATCAATAAAGTATAAAAAGGAATTGTATAAGCTAATGCAGAAAGTTTATATTCTAATTTATTAGATTTATATCTTCTAACATTGATATTTTTTATTAGTTCAACCTCTTTTTCATCGCCATATCTTAGGCAAAATAAATACACATCGTGCCCTGCATCAACTAGAGATATTGCCTCATTTTCTACTCTTGGATCTGGAGGGAATTTAGCATCAAGAATCATTGCAATTCTCATGCTTGCCTTTTCTTTTGTCTTTTATTATATAAAAACCAACCAACAGTTAAGAGAATAAGAATGCTATAACATGAAAGAGAAATTAAACTACCAGTTTGAATAACCTTTGGCTCGAATTTAAATTCTATTGTATGTTTACCTGAAGGAATCATCATTCCTCTTAAAACATAATTTACTCTATAATGTGGTGTAATTTTTCCATCAATATA
>JBELHK010000004.1:18995-42109 GCA_042091415.1 Polaribacter sp.
ATCTTTTCTTGTTTTGAAACCTTATTAGAAAAGAATTCTTTTAAAGCTAAAATACCAAGAATAGGCACACATAACTCTGCAATAACTTGAATAGACGAAACAGCTCTAAATTTGTTATAAAGTGGTACGTAGTTGATAAAGAAATCTGTTAGAAATTGAAAATTTCTTCCCCAACTTAAAATTATAGAAAAAATTGTTGCTGCAATAAGCCAATTTTTAAACTTACCTTTTACTAAAAATATCCCAAGAAAAAATAAAAAGAACATAACAGCACCTATATAAGCAGGAGCTTCTACAATTGTCTGGTCTCCCCAATATGTTAAAACTTGTTGTGAATAATCGTCTGCAACTTTTTTACCAGCTCTTTGTTCTATTAACTTATAAAAATTAGAATCTTTATCTAAAGTTTCAACAGTACCACCTCCCATATATCTAGGGATAAATAAATTGAATGTCTCTAATTTTGCATAACTATATTCTGTAATATAGCTTTTATCTAAACCTTTTACTGCTTCCTTTTTTGAGCCATCTACATTTATAGTGAGTTCAGATTTTCCTCTTGTACTGTAATCTGCATATTCTTTCATCGACAAAAGTCTTGGTGCATTTGCTCCAATACCTAACATTACAGCTACAATTATAATTGAAGATTTCTTTATAAAATCTGATATTTTTTTTGTTTTAAAAGCTTCTAAAAGCTCTACAAAACCTAACAACAACAGACAAAAGCCTAAATAATAGGTCATTTGAATGTGGTTTGTATATACCTCTAAAGCCATTGCTAAAGTAGTAACCACAAAACCTAGAAGATATTTTTGTTGAAATATCCATAAGACACCAGCTAAAACTAAAGGCATGTAAGCAATTGCATGTGCTTTTGCATTATGACCTGGTATAAAAATAATAATTAAATAGGTTGAAAAGCCAAACCCCAAAGAGCCAAGAGTAGCTAAACGCCAATCTACTTTTAAGGCCATCATTAAAACAAAAAAACTTAAAAAGTATAAAAAGGTATAATCTGCAGGTCTTGGTAAAAAACGAAGTGCTTTGTCTAATGTTCTTACAAAATCATTTGGGTAATATGCACTAATTTGATAAGCTGGCATCCCGCTGAATGATGCCCCAGTCCAATAAGGTTCTTCGTTTTTATCAGCTCTGTAATCGTTAATTTCTTTCACCATTCCTTGAAACTGGGTAATATCTGACTGCGATATTTTTTTACCCTCTAAGACTGGATGAAAATAAATTATAGAAGCAAGTACAAAAAGAAGGATTACTCCTAAATATATTAATATTTTTCCTTTATTCATTTTTAATCAATTTCCTCAAAATCAACATATTCACCTACATTATTATTGTTATTATTCTTATTTGTAGGTGCTTTATCAATAATTGTTTCTCCTTCTTTTACAGTATTTTTATTTTGGTAATTACTGTTTCTTTGTTTGGCTCTATCATTCATTGATTTAGCCATCCTATTAACAAGAAAAGGAGCTAATAATCTTGTTAAATATTTGAACCCATAATAGAACAATAAAATAAAAAAAAGTGTTTTTAATAAACCCATTTAATAATCTCGTTAAAAATTAAGTAAAAGTAATAATTTGACTACAATTGTTACGTTAACTAAATACAAAACTTTAAATAGAATAAAAAAGTACTAGAAGCTTTTTAAAATAGCAATTTTATTCTATGTTTGTCTAACCCCAAAAAATATACTAATATTTTGTCAAAGCTATGAAAAAGCGAGAAACCAAACTCTTATTTTATTTTTTTATTCTCAGTTTATCTCCTCTTTTTTCTCAGTACACCGAAGTTATTAATTCGAATAAACCTGGGTTTTCTGAAAGCCCCTACAGTGTTGGAAAAGGAGTCTATCAATTTGAGAATAATATATTTTATAATCATTTAACTGATGATACAAATTCTTCAAAATTAAATTCATTAGGTTTTGATCTTCTTTTCAGAACAAGTTTCTTTCTTGATAAATTAGAGTTAAACACACAAATCAGTTATCAAAACGATAAACTTAGTTATGATTTATTGCCTGATAATGATTCTTCAATTTCAGGATTAAACAGATTTACAATTGGAGCGAAATATTTACTATTTGAAGTTGAATATGAAGATAAAAGTAAAGAAGTTAGGAGTTGGCGCAAAAGAATGGCTTTCGATAAAAAAAGATTAATTCCTTCGATTGCAATATATACAGGTTTAAATACAGATTTTTTAAGTGATGATTATAAAACAGGAGGAATGTCTGCTAAAATCGGACTTTTACTTCAAAATAATCTGAGTGATAATTTTAATATTATTACAAATGTATTTTATGATAACATAGGAAATGACTTCGAAGAAATTTCGCTTATATTAACAGCAACCTATAATCATGATATGAGATGGTCATCATTTATAGAAAGTCAAACAAACTTTAGAGATGAGCAAACAGACTATAATTTAGGAGTTGGTGTTGCGTATCTAATTAACAGAAATTTACAGTTAAATTCATCAGCAAGATATTTATCAGAAAACCTATCAAAGGGATACTATTTAGGCTTTGGTGTTTCTTACAGAATTGACAGGCATAAAGATAACTTCAAGTTATTAGATGATGAGGGTAATGAAATTAACGATACTCCAATAAACAAATACAATAAAAAACAAGACGGTTTCTTTAACAGATTTTTTGGTATTTTCACAAAAAAGGATGATAACACAAAAACTCGTAAAAGGGTTAAGAAAAAGAAAAAAAACTAACTTCCTTGTAAATTATGATTTCTATAAAAGAGGCTAAATCTAAAAAAGAAATAAAACAATTTGTTCTATTCCCTTTTTCACTTTATAAGAACAATAATTATTGGGTTCCTCCTATTATAAAAGAGGAAATTAATAATTTTAACCCTGAAAAAAATCCTGTTTTTAAAAATGCTCAAGCGCACTTTTTTCTTGCTTATAAAAACGAAAAAATTGTAGGTAGAGTAATTGCAATAATTAATTGGTATGAGGTAAATACTCAAAAGATTAAAAAAATGCGTTTTGGTTGGTTTGATGTAATTGACGACATAGAAGTTACCAAAGCTTTATTAGAAAAGGTAGATGAAATTGGCCGTTTACATAATTTAGAATATATAGAAGGCCCTGTTGGCTTTAATAATTTAGATAAAACTGGAGTTCTTATTGATGGTTTTGATCATATTGGTACAATGATTACTTGGTATAATCATCCCTATTATAAAAATCATCTAGAGCAACTTGGTTTTGTAAAGGAAAAAGAATATTTAGAAAATAAATTTGAATTTGCAAATGTAGATACCTCTTACTACAAAAGGCTTAGTGGTATTATAAAAAAAAGATTTCAACTTAAAGTTTTAAATTTTAAAAAGACTAAAGATATTTTACCTTATGTTGATGAAATGTTTGATGTTTTTGATAAAACGTATTCTAAACTTGCGTCTTATGTTCCTATTTCAGAAGAGCAAAAAAAATACTTTAAAAATAAATACATTTCTTTTATTAATCCAGAATTTATAAAATTTATTATAAATGAAAAAGGAGATTTAATTTCATTTTCAATTGTAATGCCTTCTTTTTCGAAAGCGTTGCAGAAATCGAAAGGAAAGTTATTCCCTTTTGGTATTTTTCATCTTTTAAAAGCAAAAAAAGAGGTGAAAGACGTTACTTTCTATTTAATAGGTATTGATCCTGAGTATCAAAATAAAGGAGTTACAGCAATAATTTTTGATGAATACGCAAAAGTTTTTGAAGAAAAAGGAATCGTAAATTGCATCAGAACACCTGAATTAGAGGAAAACGAAGCTATAAGAAAAATATGGGAGAACTTTAATCCTGTTACTCACAAAAGAAGAAGAACTTATCGAAAAAATATCATCTAAATTTTAAATTTAATCGTAATAATTAATGCAGCTTTTTTTTAATCCAAATATTAATACAACAACAAAAGATATAATTTTTGACAAGATTGAAAGTAGGCATATTGTAAAAGTTTTACGAAAAAAAGAAGGTGATATTTTAAAAATAACAAACGGAAAAGGTTCTTTATTTACGGCTAAAATTTCGTTTGCTAGTGATAAAAAATGTACTGCAGAACTTGTAAAAAAAGAAATCAAAAATAAAACCTGGAATTATTATTTACACATCGCAATTGCGCCAACGAAAAATAATGATAGAACAGAATGGTTTCTTGAAAAAGCGACAGAAATCGGAATTGATGAAATAACACCAATTATATGTCAAAATTCAGAACGAAGAGTTGTTAAACAAGATCGTTTCGAAAAGATAATACAATCTGCAATGAAACAATCTTTAAAACTTCATCTTCCAAAATTAAATGAACCTATAAAATTTAACGAATTCATTAATCAAAATTTTGAAGGCACTTTATGTATAGCTCATTGTGTAGATGACGAAAAGAATCATTTAAAAAACATTGAAGAATCAAAAAAAATTACAATTCTTATTGGCCCTGAAGGTGATTTTTCGATTCAAGAAATAGAAAAAGCATTGTCAAAAAAATTCATTCCAATTTCATTGGGTAAAAGCCGATTAAGAACCGAAACTGCTGCGTTAGTTGCCACTAACATTGTTTCTTTAATCAATCTATAATTTAGTATATTGCTATAAATTCTAAATTTGAATATTTTAAAGTTTACTTTATTTCTTTTATTGATATCAACTTCTTTTTTAGGAGCTCAAGAAATCGCTATTCTTAAATATAATGGTGGCGGAGATTGGTATTCGAATCCTACAGCATTGCCAAATTTAATTGAATTTACAAATACGAGTATCAATACAACTATTGATAAAAATATACAAACAGTTTCAGCTTCTAATACAGATATTTTCAATTTCCCAATTCTATTTATGACAGGACATGGGAATGTGATATTTTCTGAATCTGAAACTCTTAATCTAAGAAATTATTTAATTTCTGGCGGTTTTTTACATATTTCAGATAATTATGGTTTAGATAAATTTATCAGAAAAGAGCTAAAAAAGATTTTTCCTGATGAAGAATTAAAAGAGATTCCGAGCAATCATCCAATTTATAATCAAACCTTTAAATTTACTGATGGAATACCTAAAATTCACGAACATGATAAAAAACCTGCTCAAGGTTTTGGTATTTTTTATGAAGGCAGACTTGTACTATTTTACGACTATGAAACAGATTTAAGTGACGGATGGGAAGATGAATCAGTCCATAATAACCCCAAAGAAGTTAGAGAAAAAGCCTTAAAAATGGGAGCAAATATTATAGAATATGCTTTTAAAAATTAGTCAAGAAATAAATATAGACGATATCAAAATAAATTTTGATACTGAAGGTCTTTGGGTTTTAAACATTGCTATTGCTGTTATTATGTTTGGTGTTGCTTTAGCCATTTCAATAGATGATTTTAAAAGACTTTTCCAAAATCCGAAAATTGTATTTGTGGGAGTTTTATCTCAGTTTATTTTATTACCCGCTTTTACATTTTTAGGCATTTTACTATTAAAACCTCATCCTAGCTTTGCTTTAGGTATGATGATGATTGCCGCTTGTCCTGGAGGAAATGTATCTAACTTTTTTAGCAAAATGGCTGGCGGTAATGCAGCGCTTTCTGTTAGTTTAACTGCGTTTGCTACTTTAATTTGCATATTTATGACTCCTTTAAACCTTCAATTTTGGGGAAGTCTTTATGAACCAACAAACGTTATTTTAGAGCAAGTAGAATTAGACTGGAAAGATTTATTAAAATTAGTTTCTTTAATTCTTGGTATACCATTAATACTAGGAATGCTTATCAAACATTACCATTCAGAAATGGCTCAAAAAATTGAAAAAGTATTAAAACCATTATCTATGCTTGTTTTTATAGCATTAATATTTGTTGCTTTTTCTCAAAATTTAGATGTATTTGTGAATCATATACATCATGTGCTTTTGTTAGTTGTACTGCATAATATATTAGCTTTTATTTTAGGTTTTTATACTGCAAAATCATTTGGATTGAACGAAAAAGATACTAAAACAATATCTATGGAAACCGGTATACAAAATGGCGGTTTAGGGTTACTTTTAATTTTTGGCTTTTTTGATGGTTTAGGTGGAATGGCATTATTAGCTGCTTTTTGGGGAATATGGGATGTTTTTTCAGGAATGATTTTAGCCACTTATTGGGGAAGAAAAAAATAACCAATATCTAACAAATGATAATTCAAAAAATTTGGTATCAATCTGTTAAACTATTTTTAAGAGTTAGTTTACATTTTTTCACAAAAGAAATTAAAGTTTCAGGGGTAAAAAACATTCCTAAAAAGGGAGCAGTATTATTTGCAATCAATCATCCAAATGCATTATTAGATCCTTTATTTGTTACTACTTTTAATCCAAGAGATAATCATTTTTTAGTTAGAGCAGATGTTTTTAAAAAGATTTTGATTAGAAAAGCACTAAGCACTTTAAACTTAATGCCAATTTATAGAATTAGAGATGGTAGAAAACAATTATCTAATAATGAAATTATATTTAGAAAGTGTTTTAACATTTTCAAAAGAAAAGAAACGCTTATCATTTTTCCTCAAGGCGGACATTGTAGAGATAGAACAATACAACCTTTAAGCAAAGGGTTTACAAGAATAGTTTTTGGCGCTTTAGAAGAAAATAAAGACCTAGAAATTGCTGTAATTCCGGTTGGAGTTACTTACCAAAACTCTTCTAAATTCCCTTGTAAAGTGGCTATTAAATTTGGGAAAGTTATTAATTCAAGAGAAATATTTGAATCAAATCAAAAACCTAAAGCCATTACTATTTTAAAAGAACAAGTAAGTAATCAATTAAAAAAACTAACTGTTCATATACCAAATGATGAAAATTACAACATCACCTTAAAAAAATTGAATGCTGCTAATGTTGATTTTACAAATGTAGATAAAGTCAATAAAATGATTACTAATCAAAAATTCCCTGAACCGAAGAAAAAAAAGACTAACTACTTAAAAACAGTATTTTATTTAATTTTATTGAATAGCTTAATTCCTTATTTAATCTGGAAAAAGTTTTCTAAAGGAATTAAAGAAATAGAATTTATAGATACTATGAAATATGGTATAAATACAATTTCTTTTCCTCTTTTTTACTATTTACAATCTATAGCTATAACTCATTTTTTGGATAAACAAGTAGGCATTATCTACTTTATTTCGTCAATACTATCGGTTTTGATATATGTAAAGCTCTCTCCTACAAATACTGAAAATATTTAATTGAAACTCAAAGTTATTCAGCAATAATAGCATCTTGAATTATTTGTTGGATTTTAGTTCTAATATTATTTTTCACTAGACCTTTATTTTCCATTGTTGGGTAAACTCTATTAGAAAGAAACACGTAAACTATTTCACTTTCTGGATCTGCCCAAGTATAACTACCAGTAAAACCAGAGTGGCCAAAACTTTTATCAGAAACACAACCACACGTAGCTTTTACTTTTTCATCTAATTGAGGCTTATCAAATCCTAAACCTCGACGCACTTTTTTATCTTCAAAATATCGCTTATTAAATTTATCTATAGTCTCAGAATTTAGGAAGCGTATTCCTCCATAGAAACCTTTCTGCAAATACATTTGCATAATTTTTGCAACATCATTCGCATTTGCAAATAACCCAGCATGGCCA
This sequence comes from Polaribacter sp., assembly GCA_042091415.1. Classification (GTDB taxonomy): domain Bacteria; phylum Bacteroidota; class Bacteroidia; order Flavobacteriales; family Flavobacteriaceae; genus Polaribacter. Next base: position 26,675 of record JBELHK010000004.1, read on the forward strand.
GCAACGCCTCCTAACATAGCAGCTCCCATATCATGAACATAACCTTGCAATAATTGATTTCTAAAATAATCATCTTTTTCTGTAGGAATAATTTCAGATTTATCGAACTTTTGTAAAGGAAGATAAGTCATTCTATTTGCTCCTAAAGGCTTATAAATAGAAGTATCAGCAAATTTATTAAGCGGCTTTTGATAATTTTTTTCTAAAAATTCGGTAAATAAAAAGTACCCTAAATCACTATACTTATAACCTTCCTTTTCTCTTTGATCAACTTCTTTAATATATTTATAAATACTATCTCTATAAGAATTTAGTATATAAAGATTTTCAGCGACTTTTACATTGTAATTATTTGAAGGTTTCTCTCTATAGATTTTTGATGAATTTTCTCCAGTTATACTGTCTTTTGTAAATTTATAAAATGGAATCCATGCTTTCAGTTTTCCGTAATGAGATAAAATTTCTTGAACAGTAATTGAGTCTTTATTTGTTTCATTAAAAGCAGGTAAAATTTCTCCTAACGTTGATGACAATGCTAGTTTTTGATCTTCTTCAGCTTTCATAATTAAAGGTAAAGTAGCAAGTATTTTTGTTAAAGAAGCCAAATCATAAAGATCGGTATTTTTTACCTTAATAGCTTTTTTATCAGTGTGATATCCGTAGCTTTTATTAAAAACTACTTTTCCTTTTCTAGCAACTAAAACCTGAAAACCGGGAGTCATTTTTTCATTCAAAATAGTATCTGCATACTTATCTATAAGAGATAATTTTTTTGATGATAAATTTACTTCTTCCGGAATTGTATATTGTAACCTACTCAAAGTATGCGCCTGTAAACCATCGCCTTCCTTAAATTCTTCATTGATTGATACCGGTAATTTCCCCGAAATTTCAAAAGCCCCAAATATAGCTTGTGCAGAAAGTTCTTGAGATAATTTACTATTTTGATAAGAAACCACAACAGTTTCTATATTTGTAAAAGATTTTACTTGAAGTAAACTATAAGGACTTGTAAAAACATCTAAAATTACATTGTGTTTTCTAGCAATTTCTTGTAACCAAACTAATTCTTTATCGGTAAATTGATAACTTTTCCAAGGATGTTTATTTGATTTATGAAAACCAATAATTACCTGATTATAATTCTCTAACTTCTTTAATAATCCGTCTAAATTTGTATCTGAAACCTCATCAATTTTTGAATAATTTTTTAGCATTGATAAAAAATCATCACCTGAATCATCACCCAATTTTACGTATGCAATTTCTTTAGATTCGAGATTGGAAATAGGAATGTTTTCTGTTTTATTTTTAATTACCGTTATCGATTTTTTAATTAATTCTCTGTGAAGTAATTCATCACTTATGGTATTTAAATCATCATTTAAATTATCTAATTCAATAGGTTTATAGTTTTGTAAACCCATCCAATATTTTGCTTTTAAAATTTTTCTGACTGATAATTCTATACGTTCAATAGAAATTTGTTTTAATGTTAAAGCTTTTTTAATAAGACGAACCGTAGCTGGTATATCTTGTGGTATTAATAAGAGATCATTGCCTGCTTTGATTGTTTCAATATTAATTTCTGCAGAAGTTGCATAGTTTGCAGCTCCCTTCATATTTAAACCATCAGTAATAATTAATCCGTTAAAGCCTAATTCTTTTTGTAATAGATTAGTTACTACATTTTTTGATAATGAAGTTGGTAAATTTGCTTTTGATTCTAAACTTGGGATATTTAAATGCGCTGTCATAACACTTCCAACACCGGCATCAAAAACTTTTTTATAAGGATAAAGTTCAATCGAATCTAGTCTTTTTTTATCAAAGTTTAAAACGGGTAATGTATGATGAGAGTCTGATGCTGTATCTCCATGACCTGGAAAATGTTTAGCATTCGCCATAACTCCATATTTCTGCATTCCTTTTATAAATGCGATTGCTTTTTGAGCAACATTCTCTTTACTTTCACCAAAAGATCTATTACCAATTATAGGATTTAAAGGATTGGTATTGATATCTACAACAGGCGCAAAATTTATATGAATTCCTAATCTCTTACAATGCTTTCCCAAATGTTCTCCAAACTTTTGAATTAAAGAATCGTTTTGAATTGCCCCTAAAGTCATATTCCAAGGAAATCTATATGTATTCTTTAAACGCATATCTAAACCCCATTCTCCATCGAAACCAATCATTAATGGAAGTTTAGATAAATCTTGATACTTATTGTTTAAAACAGCTTGTTTTTCTGGAGTACCTTGCATAAAAATTAAACTCCCAATATGATAGTTGGTTATCATTTCCGAGATAAAATCTTCATGTTTTTTATCTGAATTAGAATAAGCTTGAACCATAAACAATTGACCAATTTTCTCATCAATAGTCATTTGTTGTAAAATGCTATCTACCCAAATCTCTTGTTTATCAAAATCTTTTGTCCTTAAAGGATCTACAGTTTGAGAATTAACACTAACAATAAAGAAAAAGAGAAGAATTGTAAGTTTATTTATTTTCATATAAATAAATCGAGATGTTATAATGTTAAAAAACGCTTGTGCCAACTATTTTTTGCAGGAACTTCCCATTTTTCTTCAAAATCCTTTTTTGTATTTACCATATTATTAAATACAATAGTTTCTGAATGAATTTTTTGAGCTTTTGCAAAAGCTTGGAAATCTTTTAATTTAACGAGATTTATATGTTCTCCATCTTTAAAGGATATATTCATTTTATCTGTTAAATCAATATTTAAAGATTTTTCAATACTTTGAATAAAATGAACTGAAGAGTCTATTGAACATCCTGAAACATTATTAAAATTCTCATCTACAGCAATGACTATAAATTGATTGTACTTTATGGTATAAGAACCTCTTAAATCATCTCCATGTCTTGTCCAAGAGTTGATAAAATCTTCCATATTCTTTCCAATCAAATCAACCTCTTCTTGGGTTAATTCTCTATTTGATTGATAAATCCAAATACGAGCTGTATCTGGTAAATTACTATAATCAGTATACATTTATATTATCTTAAGTTAAACTTTGTTTGCAAAGCTTGTAATTTTTCTTCGTCTGACATTTTTTGTTTTGGTTCAGACATTCTTTCTTTAATCTCCCTTAAAACCTTTTTGGTGTATAAAGGAAAATCTGCATTTTGAATCCAATTATTGTACCCTGGATTTTCTTTTAATACCTCTTCAACGGTTCTTCCCTTGTATTTACCGAATGAAAAAATTTCTTTATCATCATCATTAAAAAGAATAAAACCTGCAAAATCTGCTCTTTTTCCGTGAGAAGAAAATTCGCTTAATGCATCAACTGAGTTTTCAATATCATCATACTTTTCTAATTGAGCTAACAAAATTTCGTAGGTTGCATTTGTATCTGCTTCAGCTCCGTGAGCACCTTCGAGTTCTTTCCCACAATAAAATTGATACCCAGCACTTAGTGTTCTTTGTTCTTTTTTATGAAAAATTACTTGTACATCAATTGCTTTTCTATTTTTCATATCAAAATCTATACCAGCTCTCATTAATTCCTCTGCAAGTAAGGGTATATCAAATCGATTTGAATTAAATCCTCCAAGATCAGAGTCATCAATTATTTCATTTATTTTTGATGCTAACTCTTTAAAAGTTGGTTCTGTTACCACTTTTTCATTAGTAATACCATGAACTTCAGTTGCTCCTTTTGGTATTTCTATTTCAGGGTTTACTAACCACGTTTTACTTTCTTTGTTTCCGTTTGGATATATTTTTAATATCGATATTTCAACTATTTTATCAACAGCAATATTAACTCCTGTTGTTTCTAAATCGAAAAATACTATTGGTTTTTTTAAATTTAAATTCATAAAACTATTCGTTATTTAATTGGGCTTTAAATTCGTCTAAGTGTGATAATAATTTTGAAGAAAGTGTCGGTTCTTTAAAATTATATTTTTCTAATTCATTAAGCAAAATCTTTGCAAAGATAAAACGAGCGGTGTTTTTATCATCTGCAGGAATGATAAACCATGGTGCATTTTCTTTAGAAGTTTTATTTAACAAATCTTCGTAACAATATTGATAGTTATCCCATGATTTTCTTTCTTTTAAATCGTCGAGTGAAAATTTCCAGTTTTTTTCAGGGAGATTTAACCTTCTAAGTAGCCTGTTTTTTTGTTCATCCTTTGAAATATTCAAAAAGAATTTTAGAACAATCGTTCCGCTTTTTACTAAATGGTTTTCAAATTGATTAATGCGATTCATTCTATCTTGATAAAACTCATCGTTTACATCTTCAACATTTTTAATTTCTGGAATATTTTCCTTTAAAATATATTGCGGATGAACTCTAGTAACTAAAATATTTTCGTAATGAGTTCTATTGAAAATTCCTATTTTTCCTTTTGATGGTAAAACTAAGTAATGTCTCCATAAAAAATCGTGCTGCAACTCTTGTTCTGTTGGTGCTTTAAAACTATGCACTTCTACACCTCTTGCATTTACATCTTTAAAAACTTCTCTAATTAAACTATCTTTCCCAGAAGTATCCATTCCTTGCAAACATATAAGCATGCTATATTTACCTTCTGCATACATTTTATCTTGCAATTCACTAATTTTTGTTCTTAAGGATTTTAGTTCTTTTTTTGCATTATCAAGAACTTCTTTAGTGGACTTTTCTTTAAGAATTACAGGAGATGAAACTTTATAAAAATCTGGATTTTTCATTCTTCAAATTGAAATTTAAAGATAAAAAAATGTGAATTAGAAATCTAATTTAATATTGATTTTATTTGATAAAATATATAAGTTTCAATGATAAAATACTTTAGTTTATCGACTATAATTATTTTAATGAATAAATACCCTAAAGACTGAAAACTTATTAAAAATATATGCATAAAAAAAATCCCAAAAAATGGGATTTTTTTTATTTAATATTAGGTTTAAAAGTTATTGATCGATAGAACCTAAAACTCTTTTCATAAAAGTATTCAAAGCTTCTTTTTTAGAAACTCCTTCTTTTATCATTTTATTTACTTCTAAAGCACCATATAAATTAGAAATTAACTCACCCATAACGTCTAGCTCTTCATCTTTTAATGAAGGAACTTCTGTTAAAGCTTCAAGAGTATCAATTGTTTCTAAAATATAATCTTCATCATTTTCTTCAATGAAAGAAGTTAAATGTTTTATTACAGGTAATTTCATACTAAATAACTTCGTTTACCAATTCTTTTAATACATCAAACTTGTTCGTTTGAACTTGATTTGAAAATTCACCTCCAACGAATGTTGCAAAAGTTGGTAAATTATTTACGTTTGCCAATTTTCTACTTTCAGGAAACTTTTCAGAATCAACTAATACAAACTCAATATCAGTGTTTTCTGAAGCTAACTTTTTGAATTTTGGCTTCATAATTCTACAGTTTCCACACCAAGTTGCGGAATATTGAACAACAACTTTTTTATTATCGTTAATTATTTCTTGAAGATTATCTTCGGTAAGCTCTTGTATCATAAGAATTGTATTTAAAAATTAGTTTGCTGAAAGATACTCTTTGGTAGCTTTAGCGTTTGCTTGCATTGCTTCTTTACCTTCTTCCCAGTTTGCAGGACATACTTCACCATTTTTTTGAACGTGAGCGTATGCATCAATCAATCTTAGGAATTCGTTTACATTTCTACCAACTGGCATATGATTTACTCCTTCATGAAAAACAGTTCCTTCTTCATCAATTAAATAAGTAGCTCTATAAGTTACATTATCTCCTTCTACTTGTACTGTTCTAGTTTCTTCATCGAAGATTTCGTTTGTGATATCTAAAATACCTAAAATAGATGATAAGTTTCTGTTACTATCTGCTAAAATTGGATAAGTAACACCTTCAATACCTCCATTATCTTTTGACGTACTTAACCACGCAAAATGTACTTCTGGTGTGTCACAAGATGCTCCTATAACAATTGTATTTCTTTTTTCAAATTCACTTAACGCAGCTTGAAAAGCGTGTAATTCTGTAGGGCAAACGAATGTAAAATCTTTTGGATACCAAAATAACAAAACTTTTTTCTTGTTATTGATTGCTTCTTCTAAAACGTTTAATTTGAAAGTATCGCCCATTTCATTCATTGCGTCTACATTCAAATTTGGAAATTTTTTACCGACTAAAGTTGCCATTTTATATTTATGTTAATGTTATTATACGAGCACAAAATTAAAAATTTAGTACTTTAACATCTAGTGTTTAGTTAAGATAAATCTTATAGAATTATAATTTTTATCAATAAGGCAATTTAAAAGCATAAGAAAAAGATATACATCGGTTATTAATAGAACTAAACATTATATTGAAAGTTGATACTATTTATCAAAGAAAAATACTAAATCAATAAGCTTTACTATTTTTTTGAAATTTAGTTTTTTAAAGAATAATTTTAAAGAAATAATATTAATAAAAAAAGGAGCTTTTAAAGCTCCTTTTTTTATTTACTTGCAAATAGTTTTACATCATTTTCAGAAATCTGTTTTTCCCCAAGAATAATTAAGCGTTCTACAACATTTCGCAATTCGCGAATATTACCTGTCCAATCAAATGTCTTTAATAATTGAATGGCCTCTTTGCTAAATTCTTTTTTAGGGTTTCCTTGCTCATCTGATATCTTTTTAGAGAAAAAATCTATCAATAATGGTATATCTTCTCTTCTATCATTTAAAGCCGGAACTTTTATCAGAATAACTGCTAGCCTATGATATAAATCTTCTCTAAATCTACCTTCCTCGATTTCTTTTTTCAAATCTTTATTAGTTGCTGCAACAACTCTAACATTCACCTTTATATCTTTATCTGAACCTACTCTTGAAATCCTATTTTCTTGTAAAGCACGAAGTACTTTAGCTTGTGCTGATAAACTCATATCTCCTATTTCGTCAAGAAAAATAGTTCCATTATTAGCTGCTTCAAACTTACCTGCTCTATCTTTATTTGCTCCTGTAAACGAACCTTTTACGTGTCCAAAAAGCTCGCTTTCAATCAATTCTGAAGGTATGGCTGCACAATTTACTTCTATCATTGGCATTTTAACTCTGTTCGACTTTTCATGTAACCAATGCGCTACTAATTCTTTACCTGTTCCATTTGAGCCAGTTATTAAAACTCTAGCATCTGTAGCTGCAACTTTTTCAATGATTTCCTTAATCTGTAAAATCGAAGGGCTTTCTCCAATCATTTCATAATTCTTACTAACCTTTCTTTTTAAACGTTTATTTTCTACAACAAGTACCTTTTTTTCTAGTGCATTTCTCACTGTATTTAGTAACCTATTTAAATCTGGAGGTTTAGATATATAGTCAAAAGCACCTAATCTCATAGTATTTACAGCTGTATCAAGATCTCCATGACCTGAAATCATTACAATTGGAATTTCTGGTTTTATTTTTTTTGCCTTTTCTAATACTTCAACACCATCCATTTTAGGCATTTTAATATCACATAAAACCAAATCGTACTCATTGGCTTTAATCAACTCGATACCTCTTAAACCATCTTCTGCTTCTTCTACATGATACTCTTCACTTTCTTCTGAAATTATCTTTGTTAGAACTCTTCTAATTGCAGATTCATCTTCGATTACTAAGATTTTTGACATATTTTCTGTTTTTAAATCATATAACTATAAGTATACCAAACTATTTATTTTATGAAATGTTATCCTTTATATTTTAACCACTTATACAAATCTTTATAAGTAGGTTTTTTACCATACATTAAAATACCGACTCTATATATTTTAGCTGCTAGCCAAACCATAAAAATGAAAGTAATCAATAATAATGCCATAGAAATTGCTAGTTCATACCAAGAAACTCCAAAAGGAACTCGCATTAACATTACAATAGGACTTGTTAATGGTATGTAAGAAAATGCGACAGAAATTGGCCCATGAGGATCATTTATTACAGTAGCAAAGCCAACATAAACTCCTAATATTAATGGGAGCATTATTGGCAACATAAATTGTTGTGTATCTGTTTCATTATCAACTGCGGCTCCTACTGCAGCAAATAGTGAGCTATATAACATATAACCTCCTAAAAAATAAAATATAAATAATAAAAACATTTTTAAAATTGGTAATCTTAAAATTTCTTGAATAATCAATTGCATTTTATCTCCACCTGCAGCCTGCTTTGCAGCTTCCAATTGTTCTGCTGGTAATTTAGATGTTTGCATTTCTACCATATCAACTCCAAAAACAGATGTAGCTATTGTAGAAATAATAAATAATAAAATTCCCCAAATAAAGAATTGTAATAAACCAGCTGAAGCATTACCAATAATTTTACCTAACATTAATTGGAATGGTTTTACTGATGAAACTATTACTTCTATAATTCTACTTGTTTTCTCTTCAATTACACTTCTCATTACTGAAGTACCGTAAATCATAACAAACATCATTAACATATATCCTGCAATTGCCCCAACTCCGATTTTTAAACCATTTATTAATTTGGATGATTCTTCTCCTGAAAAATTATACATTTTAATATCTGACTGAATCCTTGATGCATTAATTTTTTCGATATCAATTCCGAAATTATTAAGTTTATTATTTCTTAATTTTTGTTCTATTTTATTTTCTAAAGAATTCATTACAGACATTCCAGGAGAATCTTTTGAATAAAATTCAATTGATTTTGCCAATATTTCTAAACTATCTTGTTTCGGTATTATCAATGCTCCATAATGATTTCCTGCTTCTACTTTTTTCTTAGTTTCTTCAACTCCTAAAGCTGTAAAATTTTGATAATGGACTGTTTTTGTGTTTTTAAAATCTTCTTTAGAAAACAATCCAGAATTATCTACATAAACGATTTCCTTTACTTTTTCATCATTCTTCTTCATTAAAAAGAAAACTAAAGCACCCATTCCTACCAAAATTAAAGGACTTAAAAAAGTCATCACTATAAATGACTTATTACGCACCTTGGCAATAAATTCTCTTTGAATAATTAAATTTAACTTGCTCATTTTTTTAATTGTTTTTATTTACTGCCTGAATAAAAATATCGTTTGCACTTGGTATCAATTCCACAAAATGTTGAACCTCTCCTCTATTTGTTAAAAAAGACAACAAATCATTGGCTGAATCTTTTTCTCCTAACTTTATATTCATAGTTAGTTCTTTCCCCAATAATTTAAAATCCGCAGGAAAAACTTTAAAATTCTCTTTTAATTGAGCTCCAACTTCTTTTGGATTTATTGTATTTAAACCTACCTGAAAAGTATTTGTTCTAAATTCACGTTTAATATCAGACAACTTACCATCTAATATTTTATTAGATTTATTAATCAATGCAATCTCATCGCACATTTCTTCTACAGACTCCATTCTATGTGTAGAGAAAATAATTGTTGCTCCTTTATCTCTAAGTTTTAAAATTTCTTGGGCAATTAATTGAGCATTAATAGGATCAAAACCCGAAAAAGGTTCATCAAAAATTAATAATTTTGGTTGATGCAATACAGTAACAATAAACTGTACCTTTTGTGCCATTCCTTTTGATAATTCTTCAATTTTTTTATTCCACCAAGCAGAAATATCGAACTTATCAAACCAATATTTTAATCTTTTTTTTGCTTCAGATTTACTCAATCCTTTTAACTGAGCCAGATATAAGGCTTGCTCTCCTACTTTCATTGACTTGTATAAACCTCTCTCTTCTGGCAAATAACCAATATCTGAAGTATGATTTGGAGCTAAAGCTTCTCCATCCAACAAAATTTTACCCGAATCAGGCATCGTAATTTGATTAATAATTCGAATTAAAGATGTTTTACCTGCGCCATTTGGCCCTAGTAAACCATAAACACTTCCTTTAGGAATTTCAATGGAAACATCATTTAACGCTGTAAAATCTCCATATTTTTTTACAACATTATGAATCTCAAGTAAATTTTTCATTAATTTCTGATTGATATTATGCTAATAATTATTAAAACAAATCTAATTCTTTTGATACTATAGAAACTACAAAAAGCAAAATTGTTGAAAATAAAATGTTAAATTTACTATGCATGCATAATTTTTTTTCAATTTACTATGCGTGCATAGTAAATTTTTATATATTTGGTGCAATGGATAAAAACGTTTCGATAGATCATCAATTAAGAGCAACTTGGCAAGCTGTAGCAAAAATGTATAATGAACAAGCTGCAAAACACGACAGCACAATGGCCACAGCTTTTGTTTTATTAACAATAGATAAAGTTAATGGTACTCCTTCGACTGCATTAGGGCCTTTAATGGGTATGGAGCCTACAAGTCTTTCTAGAATATTAAAAAATATGGAAGAAAAAGGAGCTATTTGTAGAGAGAAAAATCCTGATGACGGAAGAAGCGTTATTATAAAATTAACTGAATATGGTCGAAAAATGCGAAAAGTATCAAAAGGTCATGTATATCAATTCAACAATGTTGTAAGAGAGTATGCGAATGAAGATGAACTAGAATCTTTCTTTAAGGTGATGTCAGTTATAAATAAATTAATATCAGAAAAAAAAGTTTTTGAAACTGTAAATCAAGATAAATAAACTAAAAAGCATAAATAAATAAACAAATGACAAGAAGAATTAAAAAAGTAGCAATTATAGGATCTGGTATTATGGGGTCTGGTATTGCTTGTCACTTTGCTAATATTGGCGTAGAAGTTCTTCTTTTGGATATTATACCAAGAGAACTTTCAGATAAAGAAAAAGCAAAAGGTCTTACATTAAAAGATAAAGTTGTTCGTAATCGTTTAGTTAACGATGCTTTAACAACTTCATTAAAGTCAAAACCTTCGCCTATTTACAATAAAAAATTTGCCAGTAGAATTACAACTGGAAATTTAGAAGATGATTTACATCTAATAAAAGATGTAGATTGGATAATGGAAGTTGTTGTTGAACGTTTAGATATTAAAAAAAGCGTTTTTGAAAGGATTGAAAAATACAGATCTCCAGGAACTTTAATAACATCAAACACTTCTGGTATTCCTATTAAATTTATGAATGAAGGAAGAAGTGAAGATTTTCAAAAACATTTTGCAGTTACACACTTCTTTAATCCACCAAGATATTTAAAATTATTCGAAGTAGTTCCAGGGCCTAACTGTAATCAAGATGTTACAGATTTCTTAATGATGTATGGTGATAAATTTTTAGGAAAAACATCTGTTTTAGCTAAAGATACACCTGCATTTATTGGAAATAGAATAGGAATCTTTGGTATCATGAGTTTATTCCACGTAGTTAAGGAAATGGGATTAACAATTGAAGAAGTCGATAAATTAACAGGGCCAGTTATTGGTAGACCTAAATCTGCGACATTCAGAACTATTGATGTTGTTGGTTTAGATACACTTGTACACACTGCAAACGGAGTTAAAGACAATTGCCCTAATGATGAAATGAGAGATCAATTTGTAATTCCTGATTTTGTAAATACAATGATGGAAAACAAATGGTTAGGAAGCAAAACTAAGCAAGGGTTTTACAAAAGGGTTGTAAATGAAGAAGGTAAAAAAGAAATTCTTTCTTTAGATTTAAACACTTTAGAATATAGAAAAAAACAAAGAGCAAAATTTGCAACATTAGAGCTTACAAAAAATATTGATAATGTTACCGATAGGTTTAAAGTTTTAGTTTCAGGAAAGGATAAAGCAGGAGAATTTTATAGAAAATCTTTTGCAGCTATGTTTGCGTATGTTCAAAATAGAATTCCAGAAATATCTGATGAATTGTATAGAATTGATGACGGTTTAAGAGCTGGTTTTGGTTGGGAACATGGTCCTTTCCAAATTTGGGATGCCATAGGCGTTTCAAAAGGTGTGGAAATCATGAAGGCTGAAGGTAAAGAACCTGCATCTTGGGTAACTGAAATGTTAGATAAAGGTGAAACTTCTTTTTACACCGTTAAAGATGGAGCTACATATTATTATGATATTCCTTCAAAAAGTCAAGTAAAGAAACCTGGTCAAGATTCCTTTATCATTTTAGATAACATTAGAAAGACAAACCAAGTTTGGAAAAATTCAGGTGCCGTAATTGAAGATTTAGGAGACGGAATTTTAAATCTAGAATTCCAATCTAAAATGAATACTATCGGTGGTGATGTTTTAGCTGCTATAAATAAAGCAATTGATTTAGCTGAAAAGAATTATCAAGGTTTAGTTGTTGGTAATCAAGCTGCAAATTTCTCAGTAGGAGCCAATATTGGAATGATATTTATGATGGCTGCAGAGCAAGAATATGATGAGTTGAATATGGCTATTAAGTATTTCCAAGATACTATGATGCGCATGCGATATTCTTCAATACCAACAATTTCTGCTCCTCATGGAATGGCTTTAGGTGGTGGTTGCGAAATTTCATTACATGCAGATAAAGTAGTTGCTGCAGCAGAAACTTATATGGGATTAGTAGAATTTGGAGTTGGTGTAATTCCTGGTGGTGGTGGTTCTAAAGAAATGGCTTTGCGTGCCTCTGACACGTTCCGTAAAGGAGATGTACAGTTAAATGTATTGCAAGAGAATTTCTTAACTATTGGTACTGCTAAAGTAGCAACCTCTGCTTATGAAGCCTTCGACTTAGGATTACTTCAAAAAGGAAAAGATGTTGTTGTTGTTAATAAAGACAGACAAATAGCTGAAGCAAAAAAATACGCTCTATTAATGGCAGATGCCGGTTATACCCAACCTGCTGCGCGTAAAGACGTTTTGGTTCTAGGAAAACAGGCTTTAGGTGCATTTATGGTAGCTACAGACTCAATGCAAGCGAGTAGATTTATCTCAGAGCACGATCAAAAAATAGCAAACAAACTAGCTTATGTAATGGCTGGTGGAGATTTATCAGAACCAACCAAAGTTTCTGAGCAGTATTTATTAGATATCGAACGTGAAGCGTTCTTAAGTTTATGTACAGAGCGCAAAACATTAGAGCGCATTCAACACATGTTAAAAACTGGTAAACCATTAAGAAATTAAGATAATGAGAACAGCATATATAGTACAAGGATATAGAACAGCAGTAACAAAATCTAAAAGAGGAGCATTCCGTTTTAAAAGAGCTGACGAGTTAGCTGCTGAAACTATCGAACATTTAATAAAGAATTTACCAGAATTCGATAAAACAAGAATTGATGATGTTATTGTAGGTAATGCAATGCCAGAAGGTTCTCAAGGTTTAAATATGGCACGTCTAATTTCTTTAATGGGATTAAAAATTGAAGAAGTGCCCGGTGTAACTGTAAATCGTTTCTGCTCTTCAGGGTTAGAAACAATTGGTATGGCTGTAGCAAAGATTCAATCTGGAATGGCAGATTGTATTATTGCTGGTGGAGCTGAAAGTATGAGTTCTGTGCCAATGACCGGTTTTAAACCTGAATTAAACTACGATACCGTTGCTGCAGGTCATGCAGATTATTACTGGGGAATGGGAAATACAGCCGAAGCCGTTGCAGATCAATTCAAGGTTTCCAGAGAAGACCAAGATGAATTTGCATTAAACTCCCATTTAAAGGCCTTAAAAGCGCAAGAAGAAAATCGTTTTCAAGACCAAATAGTACCGATTGAAGTTGAAGAAACTTATATTGATCCTAAAGGTAAAAAAGCAACAAGAAAATTTACTGTAACTAAAGATGAAGGTCCTCGAAAAGGTTCTAATATTTCAGGTTTACAACGTTTAAAACCAGTTTTTGCAGCTGGCGGTAGTGTAACCGCTGGTAATTCATCTCAAACAAGTGATGGCGCTGCTTTTGTTATGGTGATGAGCGAAGAAATGGTAAAAGAACTAAACATTAAACCAATTGCTAGAATGGTAAGTTATGCTGCTGCCGGCGTTCCTCCAAGAATCATGGGAATAGGACCTGTAGCTGCAATTCCAAAAGCCCTAAAACAGGCCGGACTTAAACAAGAAGACATTAGCTTAATCGAATTAAATGAAGCGTTTGCCTCTCAATCATTAGCTGTTGTTCGTGAATTAGGTTTAAATGCAGATATCATCAACGTAAATGGAGGCGCAATAGCATTAGGCCATCCTTTAGGTTGTACAGGAGCGAAATTATCAGTTCAACTATTTGATGAAATGCGTAAAAGAGATATGAAAAATAAATACGGTATGGTAACCATGTGTGTAGGAACAGGACAAGGTGCTGCCGGTATTTTTGAATTTTTAAATTAAACAAAGTAAATAATATATCATGGAAACAGTAGAAAAAAATATTTTAAGAGGAGGCCAATTCTTGGTAAAAGAATCTAAATGTGAAGATATATTTACTCCAGAAGATTTTTCTGAAGAGCAAATAATGATGAAAGAAGCTGTAAAAGAATTTACAGATAGAGAAATAGTTGCAAATAGAGATCGTTTTGAAGCAAAAGACTACGCTTTAACTGAAGAAGTTATGAAAAAAGCCGGGGAATTGGGCTTTTTAGGAGTAGCTGTTCCTGAAGAATACGGAGGAATGGGCATGGGATTTGTATCTACAATGATTGCTTGTGAATATATTTCTAGTGGAAATGGATCTCTAAGTACTGCTTTTGGTGCTCATACTGGAATTGGAACAATGCCGATAACTCTTTATGGTACTGAAGAACAAAAACAAAAATATGTTCCAAAATTAGCTTCAGGAGAATGGATGGGAGCTTATTGTTTAACAGAACCAGGAGCTGGATCTGATGCAAATTCAGGTAAAACAACTGCAGAATTGACCGAAGATGGAAAATCTTATAAAATAAACGGTCAAAAAATGTGGATATCAAATGCAGGCTTTTGTAATTTGATGATTGTTTTTGCTCGAATTGAAAACGACAAAAATATTACCGGTTTTATCGTTGAGTATGATGCAGAAAATTCTAATGGAATTACGCTGGGAGAAGAAGAACACAAATTAGGAATTAGAGCATCATCAACAAGACAAGTATTTTTTAATGATACAATCGTTCCGGCAGAAAATATGTTATCTGTTAGAGGTGGTGGATTTAAAATTGCAGTGAATGCTTTAAACGTTGGACGTATAAAATTAGCCGCTGCATGTTTAGATTCTCAAAGAAGAGTTACTGAAACCGCTTTAAAATACGCTACCGAAAGAAAACAATTTAAAACACCAATTGCAGATTTCGGTGCAATTAAAGCTAAGTTAGCTGAAATGGCGACTAATACATATGCAGGAGAATCTGCAAGTTATAGAGCCTCTAAAGATATCGAGGACAGAATAGAAATGAGAATGAAAGCTGGAAATTCACATCAAGAAGCGGAATTAAAAGGTGTTGAGGAATACGCTATAGAATGTTCTATTCTAAAAGTTACAGTTTCTGAAGATGTTCAAGCTTGTGCCGATGAGGGAATTCAAATTTTTGGAGGTATGGGATTCTCTGAAGAAACTCCTATGGAAGCAGC
>JBELHK010000004.1:42209-45009 GCA_042091415.1 Polaribacter sp.
TATGGCCCAGATTTAGAAAAGCATCAACAATTACTTTTAAATGCAGCTAATATTTTAAATGAAATATACATGGCTGAATCTACTCTTTTAAGAGCTGAGAAAAATGCAAAACGATTTGGAGAAGATGCGCAAGAGGGTCAAATAGCAATGGCAAAATTATATTTATATAACGCTGTTGAGATTGCAAGTAAAAATGGTAGAGAAGGTATTATTTCTTTTGCTGAAGGAGATGAGCAACGTATGTTATTAATGGGCTTAAAAAGATTCACTAAATATGCGAATTATCCGAACATCGTTTCTTTAAGAAATACTATTGCTGAAAAATTAAAAGCAGAAAATAAATACTGCTTTTAAAAATGATATTTAAAGTATTTTAAAACTTAAAATAGTTTTAAAATTTAGTTGTTTGTTTAAAAGACCATCTTAAAAAGATGGTCTTTTTTTGTACTGATAAATATCAAGTTAGAAAGTCATTATAATAATAAAACCTAACTTTTGAAAACTCTATTCTAAAGCACCTAAATAACGTTCTGCATCTAAAGCAGCCATGCAACCAGTACCTGCAGCCGTTACTGCCTGTCTATAATCTTTATCTTGAATATCTCCAGCAGCAAAAACACCTGGTACATTTGTATGGGTAGCTTTCCCTTTAGTAATTATATATCCTGTTTCATCCATATCTAAAAGTCCTTTAAATAAATCAGAATTTGGAGTATGCCCTATCGCAATAAAAACTCCTGTAACAGGTATTTCAAAAGATTCATTTGATTTATTATTGATGGCTTTAACACCCGTTACAACGTTATCTCCTAAAACCTCTTCAATTTCTGTATTGTAAAGAAGCTCTATATTTTCAGTTTTTTCAACTCTATGCTGCATTGCTTTTGAAGCCCTCATATGATCTTTACGAACTAGTAAACTAACCTTTGAACAAATATTAGCCAAATAAGTAGCTTCTTCAGCTGCAGTATCTCCACCTCCAACAACAACAACATTTTGTCCTTTATAGAAAAAACCATCACAAGTAGCACATGCTGAAACTCCGCCTCCAATTAAACGTTGCTCACTCTCTATTCCTAAGTATTTTGCAGTAGCACCTGTTGAAATGATAATTGTTTCTGCTTCAACTTCTTTAGATTGATCAATAATTACTTTATGAATTCCACCAATTTCTTTTGATAAATTTACTTTTGTAACTAAACCAAAACGAACTTGAGTTCCAAAACGTTCTGCTTGATTTTTTAAATCATCCATCATTGCAGTACCATCAGTACCGTTCGGATAACCAGGGAAATTATCAACTTCAGTCGTAGTTGTTAATTGCCCTCCCATTTGCATTCCTGTATACATTACTGGTTTCATATCTGCTCTAGCCGCATAAATTGCAGCAGTATATCCTGCAGGGCCAGAACCAATAATTAAGCATTTTATTTTTTCAATAGTCTGTGACATAATGATATTCTCTATTTTTTATGAGGTAAAAATAAATGTTTTTAAAACTATAAATAGATTTTGTTTATAAGTTTTAATAATGAAAAAATAAATGAATTGAATTCATAATTCTTATAATAAACTTAAAGATCGAATAGCTTTTATATT
Organism: Polaribacter sp.; assembly: GCA_042091415.1. Classification (GTDB taxonomy): domain Bacteria; phylum Bacteroidota; class Bacteroidia; order Flavobacteriales; family Flavobacteriaceae; genus Polaribacter. The sequence goes on from JBELHK010000004.1 coordinate 43,809, forward strand.
TTGAAGAAAAATTAAATTTTAAAAAAACAGGTTCATATTTAAATAATATTTTATATTTGCAATCCGAAATTGATAACCTTCTTCGGGGTGTAGCGTAGCCCGGTTATCGCGCCGCGTTTGGGACGCGGAGGTCGCAGGTTCGAATCCTGCCACCCCGACTAAAAACTTCAGATAAAATCTGAAGTTTTTTTATTTCTAAATATAACCCAAAACAAACTTTAACTTTATTTTTGTTTAACTCTAAATAAAAAAGATTGAACAATTTGTATATTTGTATTGAATGTTAATCACTTTCATATGCAATTTTACGATAGAAAAGATATTGATAACTTAGAAAAAATATTCAGAATTAATTTAATAAATAGTTGTTCTGGATTTAAGTCTGCAAATTTACTAGGATCAATTTCAAATGAAGGTATTCATAATGTTGCTGTGTTTAGTTCAGTAACTCATTTAGGCTCAAATCCTCCAACATTAGGTTTTATTTTAAGACCAACGACTGTTCCTAGAAATACTTATAAAAATATAAAAGAAACCAATCACTTTACGATAAATCATATCTGGGAAGATATTTTTGAAGATGCACATCATACATCAGCAAAATATCCTGAAGAAATATCAGAATTTGATATGACCTCTTTAGAACCAGAATTTAAAGGTGATTTTAAAGCTCCTTTTGTAAAAAATGCTCCTGTTCAATTGGGCATGAAATTTATTGAAGAAATCTATATCCCTTCAAATGATGTGATGCTAATTGTTGCACAAATTGAAGAGTTATATGTACAAAACGACCTCTTGCAAAAAGATGGTTTAATAAATCTATCAAAAGGAAATGTAGCTACTATAAACGGATTAGACACATATGCTATTCCAAAATTCAAAAAACAACTTACATACCAAAGACCTAAGAAAAAATGAAAATTCTCGTAACTGGCGCAACAGGATATATTGGCAAACGTTTAATTCCACTTTTATTAAACGATGGCCATATTATTGTTTGCCCTGTTAGAGATAAAGAAAGAGCTCAGAATTACTATAAAAATCAAGTTAATGTAGAACTTATCGAAGCTGATTTTTTACAATCAGAAACTTTAGATAAAATACCAAAGGATATAGATGTTGCTTATTATTTAATTCATTCTATGACTAACTCTGCAAAAGAGTTTCATATTCTAGAAGAAAAATGTGCATTCAATTTTAA
>JBELHK010000005.1:0-29458 GCA_042091415.1 Polaribacter sp.
ATTTAAATTTCATTTGTTCTAAATTTTAAAAGGTTATTTACTAATAGATGCAATAATTCTAAAAAGGTTGCGTGAAAAAAATTACTTTTGTTAAAAATGAGAGAAAATATCTTTGCAATTCGTTCAGAAGAAGAGTTTACAGACCTAACTTTAAGTGTTTTTAAGCATCAATTTACAAACAATAAAGTTTATAGGTCTTTTTGCGATTTGTTATATGTTCACCCTTCTGATGTAAATAAACTAGAAGATATTCCTTTTTTGCCGATTCAGTTTTTTAAGCAAAGAAAAGTAATTTCTTCATTAAAAGAAGTTGAAGAAGTTTTTACTAGTTCAGGCACAACAGGATCAATTACTAGTAAACATTTTGTTACGGATATAAGTTTATACAAAAATAGCTACCTAAAAGGATTCAAGAATTTTTATGGTGATATTGAAGATTATGTAGTATTAGCTTTATTGCCAAACTACCTTGAAAGAAAAGGTTCTTCACTCGTTTTTATGGTTGATGATTTAATTAGAAAATCGAATCATATCGATAGTGGATTTTACCTAAATAACTTAGAAGAATTAGCTGAAAAACTTAATGAATTAAATAATAAGAATCAAAAAGTACTTTTAGTGGGTGTTTCTTTTGCTCTTTTAGATTTGATTGAAAAATATCAATTTAAGCTCAAAAATGCTATTATTATGGAAACTGGAGGAATGAAAGGTCGCAGAAAAGAACTGATAAGAGAAGAATTACACCAATTATTACAAAAAGGTTTTGGAGTAGATAAAATTCATTCAGAATACGGGATGACAGAACTTTTAAGTCAAGGGTATTCAAAAGGAAATGGGGTTTTTGAAACCCCTCCTTGGATGAAAATATTTATAAGAGATACAGAAGATGCACTTACTCCTTTAGGTGATCAAAAATCTGGGGGGATCAATATTATAGACTTAGCCAACTATAACTCGTGCTCTTTTATCGCTACCCAAGATTTAGGTAAAACTAATAAAGATGGAACATTTAAGGTTATAGGCAGATTTGATAATTCTGATATTAGAGGATGCAACCTTATGGTTTTATAAGGCTACTTTTAATAAAAAATAATTCTTTTTACCTCTTTGTAATAGTACATATTTATCTGCAATTAACTCACTTTTAGTAATTACAAAATCGTCTTTTACTTTTTGTTTATTTACAGAAATTGCATTTTCTTTTAAAGCTCTTCTTGCTTCTCCATTCGATTTTAAAAAGCCTGTTTTTGCAGATAAAGCAGCAATCATGTCAAAACCATTTTCAATTTCAGAAAATTCTACATCAGCTTGGTTTACACCGTCGAAAATATCTAAAAATGTTTGCTCGTCTAGAGACTTTAAATCTTCTGCAGTAGATTTGCCAAATAAAATGTTAGAAGCTTTAATTGCTTTTTCATACTCTTTTTCACCATGAACTAAAAGTGTAACCTCTTTTCCTAATCTTTTCTGTAAAATACGAGTATGAGGAGCTTCTTTATGCTCTTCAATCAATTGATTGATCGTTTCTTTTTCTAAGAAAGTAAATATTTTAATGTACTTCTCTGCATCTTCATCAGAAGTATTTAACCAATATTGGTAAAACTTATAAGGAGATGTTCTTTTTGCATCTAACCAAACATTACCTCCTTCAGATTTTCCGAATTTAGAACCATCAGATTTTGTAATTAATGGGCATGTAATGGCAAAACCTTTTCCTCCTCCAACTCTTCTAATTAACTCTGTACCTGTAGTAATATTTCCCCATTGATCTGAACCTCCCATTTGAATGGTTGTTTCATTTTCTTTAAAAAGATGTAAGAAGTCATATCCTTGTACCATTTGATATGTAAACTCGGTAAAAGACATTCCTTCTTTAGATTCTGATCCAATTCTATTTTTTACAGAATCCTTAGCCATCATATAGTTTACGGTAATATGTTTACCTACATCTCTAATAAAATCTAAAAAAGAGAACTCTTTCATCCAATCGTAGTTATTAACTAAAATTGCTGCATTTTTAGCATCAGAAGTAAAATCTAAAAAATGACTTAATTGGTTTTTTACACACTCTTGATTGTGTCGTAATGTTTTTTCATCCAATAAATTTCTTTCAGAAGACTTTCCTGAAGGATCGCCAATCATACCTGTTGCACCACCAACTAAAGCAATTGGTCTATGACCACATCTTTGATAATGAGCTAATAACATAATAGGAACTAAATTACCAATATGTAAAGAATCTGCAGTCGGATCAAAACCCACATAAGCGCTTCTCATTTTCTCAAGTAAATGTTCTTCAGTGCCAGGCATGCTATCATGTAACATTCCTCTCCAATTTAACTCTTCAATAAAATTCTTCATGGTAATTAATTTATAAGTTGGCAAATATAAGTTTATCAACCAAAATATACTAAATTCGTTATATGATTTTAGTTACAGGAGGTACAGGTTTAGTCGGTTCTCATTTATTATATCAATTAACACAAGAATCGAATAATATTAGAGCTACTTATCGAGAGAAATCTTCTTTAGAAAAAGTAAAGAAAGTTTTTTCTTATTACTCTAAAGAGCCTTCTTATTTTGACAAAATTGAATGGATTCAGGCTGATATTACTAAAGTTCCTGATATGATTTTAGCTTTTAAAGATGTTGAGTATGTGTATCATTGTGCAGCTTTTATTTCTTTTGATGCGAAAGATTATGTAGAAATGCGAAAAGTAAATATTCATGGAACAGCAATTATTGTAAACCTTTCAATTGACGTAAAAATTAAAAAGCTTTGTTTCGTAAGTTCAATTGCTGCTGTTGGAGATAATATAAAAGGCGGTTTTATTGATGAAGAGTGTGAGTGGAATAAAGAGGCTGATAATAGCGGATATTCAATTACAAAGTTCGGTGCAGAAATGGAAATTTGGCGAGCAAGTCAAGAAGAAATTGATGTGATAATTGTAAATCCGGGAGTAATTTTAGGTCCTGGTTTTTGGAAATCTGGCTCGGGTCAATTATTTACAAGAGTATCTGAAGGCTTTAAATTTTATACAGAAGGAGTTACTGGTTTTGTTGATGTAAATGATGTTGTTCAATCAATGATACAACTAATGCATTCTAAAAAAAGAAATGAACGATATATTCTTGTTTCAGAAAACAAGTCATTTAAAGAGATTTTCTTTATGATTTCAGACGCACTCAAAACAAAAAGACCTTCAATAAAAATTAAACCTTGGCAAAGTTCTATTTTTTGGAGATTAGCAGCATTTTTGTCTAAAATTACCGGTAAAAAACCGTTTTTATCAAAACATTCAGCAAAAAGTTCTCATAGTATTTCTAAATACTCATCAAAAAAAATTACTGATTCAACTAAATTCGAATTCTTACCAATAAAAGAATCTATTGAAAAAACATCAAAACTATTTATTCAAGACTTGGCTTAATAAGTTCTCGAGTTTTTGACCTTTTCAATCGATTTGACTTCTTTATCTGTGAAATAGAATCCATTATTTTAATTTTTGCTTTCTTAGATTTTAAAGAATCTTTTCTTAGAGAGTCTTTCTCTTTTTTAATTTTTTTATGATATTCAAGTTTGCTATCAAGTTCATTTTTTGCTTGTTCTAGTATTTTTACATAATCATCAATAGTAGACATATAATATAAATTACTTGTTTGAAAACGAACACTATCTATTTTGAATTTATCATACACAAAAGGCATATAATTGATGTCTTTTTGTAAGTTTTTATTCTTTATGAATCTTGCAGAGGAAGCGGTCATCATCTCTTGAATCAGCAAACTCATAGTGTCTTTTGGAATTAAATCTTTTGGCTTTTCAAAGATTGTATTACTTGTGCAAGACAGTAAAGAAAATATAAAAAAAGAACAGACGAAGTATCTCATAATTATCTATTAAAAGTCAATCTTTTTCCTTTAATCTCATCATTAAAATCACCATTATTATATATCAAGTTACCGTTTACAAAAGTTTGTAGTATTGAAGAAGAGAAAGTGACGCCCTCAAAAGGAGACCAGCCACATTTATACAGAACATTATCTTTTGATACGGTTTGAGGCTTATTTAAATCAACTAAAACTAAATCTGCATAATATCCTTCTCTGATAAATCCTCTGTTTTCTATTTGAAAAAGTTTTGCAGGATTATGACTTAATTTCTCAACAGCTTTTTCTAAAGGAATAACTCCTTCTTTTACTTTTTCTAAGATAGCAACTAAAGCATGTTGCACTAAAGGACCTCCACTTGGAGCTTTTGTATAAACATTATTTTTCTCCTCTAGAGTATGTGGTGCGTGGTCTGTTGCAATAACATCAATTCTATTGTCTAATAATGCTTCCCATAAACCTAATCTATCATTTTCGGTTTTTACAGCCGGATTCCATTTAATATAAGTTCCTTTACTTTCATAGTCTTTGTCATTAAACCATAAATGATGCACGCAAACTTCTGCTGTAATTTGTTTTTCTTCTAATGGAATATCATTTCTGAAAAGTTCTGTTTCTTTTGCTGTTGATACATGAAAAATATGCAAACGAGCTCCAGTTTTTTTTGCTAATTCAATCGCTTTTGATGAAGAAATATAGCAAGCTTCTTCACTTCTTATTATTGGATGATATTTAATAGGAATATCATCGCCATATTTTTCTTTATAAATTCTCGTATTTTCTCTAATCGTAGCTTCATCTTCACAATGAACAGAAATAATCATTTTTGTTGATGAGAATATCTTTTCTAAAACTTCAACATTATCAACCAACATGTTTCCTGTAGATGATCCTAAAAACAATTTGATACCCGCAACATTTTTTGGATTTGTTTTAAGCAACTCATCAAGATTATCATTCGTTCCGCCAAACATAAAAGAATAGTTTACGTATGATGATTTTGATGCAATTTCAAACTTGTCTTCTAACAGTTTTTGTGTAGTTGCTTGAGGTACTGTATTTGGTTGTTCTATAAAAGTTGTAATTCCGCCGGCGGCTGCAGCTCTACTTTCTGTTTCTATATTTGCTTTGTGAGTTAAACCTGGTTCTCTAAAATGTACTTGGTCATCAATAAACCCCGGAATTAAATATTTTCCGTCTGCATCAATTACTGTTACATCTTCATCCGTAGTAATATCAACAGCAATTGTTTTAATTTTTTCATTTTCAATTAGAACATCGCTTATAAATGTTTTGTTTTCATTTACAATAGTTGCTCCTTTAATTAAATAATTCATTTATAGATTTCTTTATTTAGGTAAGCCGTTTAACCTCATTTTAATTACTCCAAAAAGAGCTTCAAAAATAATATTTCCGCTCATTTTAGAAACACCTTCTTCTCTGTCTGTAAAAATAACAGAAACTTCGCTAACATTAAATTTATGTTTCCACGCTTTAAATTTCATTTCTATCTGAAAAGCGTATCCAACAAATTTTATTTTATTTAATTGGATAGTTTCGAGTGCTTTTCTTCTCCAGCAAACAAAACCAGCAGTTGTATCATAAATAGGTATACCTGTTATGAATTTCACGTATCTAGATGCAAAGTACGAAAGAAGTAATCTTTTAATATCCCAATTAACAACGTTTACTTGATTTTTTACATATCTAGAGCCAATGGCTAAATCATTATTATTTTTAGCACATGAATTATATAATCGAATTAAATCTTTTGGGTTGTGAGAAAAATCAGCATCCATTTGAATTATATAATCATAATTTCTGCTTAAGGCCCATTTAAAACCGCTTATATAAGCTTTGCCAAGACCATTTTTTTCAGATCTATTTTTAATAAAAAGTGAATGAGGAAACTCATCAATTAAGGTGTTTACAATATCAGAGGTTCTATCAGGAGAATTATCGTCTACAATTAGTATATGAAACTCTTTTTTTTGATTAAAAACAGCTCTAATAATTGACTCGATATTCTCTTTTTCGTTGTAAGTAGGTATTATTACTAATGTATCTGACATAGATAAAATTTCATGTAGTATTAAAACAAATATACATTTTTTAATTACTAATTTTGTTTTTAATTAAATATTAAAAAATAGTGCAAGCCATTGAAAAATCTATAAGTTCTGAGTTTTGGATTACCCTTGTATTGATTTTTTTATTTCTAATTATATTTTTATTAAAAGCTGTTGATGGCAAGATGTTAAATCAACATATTAGAATAATATTTAAAGTTCCTTTTAAGCCTTTAGATTCTGATGAAAATTTTGGTGTTTTTAATCTTTATAAAACGCTAATATTTCTTTTTACTTCAATTGTTTTCTCTTTATTGTTTACTTATTTAAAAGACAATAAACCAGTTAGTTTTGGTCAATTTTCTTTGAATTTTCTTGTTGTTTTATCATACTTTTTAATAAAGGTTATTTTAGAGTATTTATTATCAGTTCTTTTCTTCTTAAAAAAAATAATTAAACTGTTTTTGATTTCAAAATGGAACTATTTATTTTCATTATCTTTTTATTTATACATCGCAATTATTTTGCGCGAATTTTCTGGATTAACAATTTTTTATTTTAGCATTTTAACCTTGTTTTTTTTGTTATTAAGAGTCTTGTTTATTGTTGCAACCAACAAAAACCTGATTTTTAGCAACTTGTTTTATTTTATTTCGTACATTTGCGCCTTCGAAATAGCGCCGCTATTTATATTGTTTAAATTAATAATTTAAAAAATGTAAGCGTATGAAAGTGAAAACGGTATTAGTATCTCAACCCGCACCAAAAACTGAGACCTCTCCTTATTTTGATTTGTCTAGCAAACAAAAAATTAAAATAGATTTTAGGTCTTTTATTCATGTAGAAGGAATTCCTGTAAAAGAAGTAAGAGCTCATAAAATTGATTTAAAAGATTTTTCAGCAATTATATTAACAAGTAGAAATGCAGTAGATTATTTCTTTAAAATTGCCGAAGAAATGCGTTTTAAAGTTCCAGATGATATGAAATATTTCTGTCAGTCTGAGGCTGTTGCTTACTATCTGCAAAAGTATGTTGTTTACAGAAAAAGAAAGATTTATGTGGGTAACCGAACTTTCCCTGAATTAGCAAAACTTATAAAAAAGCATAAAACTGAAAACTTTTTACTGCCTTCTTCAGACAAATTAAAGCCTTTAATTCCAAAGGAATTAGATAGTTTAGATGTAAAATGGACAAGAGTAGATTTATACAGAACAGTTGTTAGCGACCTTTCTGATTTAGAAAATGTTTTTTATGATATTTTAGTTTTCTTCAGCCCTTCTGGTATCGAGTCACTTTTTAAGAATTTCCCAAATTTTAAGCAAAATACTACTAGAATTGCTGCTTTCGGAAACTCTACAGTTAATGCTGTTACAAAGGCAGGATTGAAATGTGATATTATTGCTCCGTCAAAAGAAACACCGTCAATGACAATGGCTTTAGAGAAATACATTAAAAGTGTGAATAAAAAATAAAAATATATTAAGATATATCTTTAAAAACCAGAGTTTATTCTCTGGTTTTTTTATGCAAATAAAGTGGCAAATACCTCTTCAATTTTACCAACAAGAATTAATTTAATCGACTGATTTTTTAGGGTGATTTTATTGTATTTAGAGGTGATAAAACTTTTATAACCTAATTTTTCTGCCTCAATAATTCTTTGATCAATTTTAGAAATCGGTCTAATTTCGCCAGCTAAACCTACTTCAGCAGCAAAACAAACATTAGGATTAATTGCAATATCTTGATTCGAAGATAATATGGCAGCAACTACGGCCAAATCAATTGCAGGATCATCAACATTAATGCCTCCTGTAATGTTTAAAAAAACATCTTTTGCCCCTAATTTAAATCCAGCTCTTTTTTCTAAAACAGCAAGCAGCATATTCAGCCTTTTTAGATTATAACCTGTTGTAGAACGCTGTGGAGTTCCGTACACAGCTGAAGAAACTAAGGCTTGAATTTCTATCATTAAAGGTCTTATACCTTCTAAGGTAGAAGCAATTGCTGTTCCGCTTAAATCTGAATCTTTTTTAGAAATAAGTATTTCTGATGGATTTGAGATTTCTCTTAAACCACTTGAACGCATTTCATAAATACCTAGTTCAGAAGTTGAGCCAAATCTATTTTTCTGACTTCTTAAAATTCTGTAAGTATGATTTCTATCTCCTTCGAATTGTAAAACAACATCAACCATGTGTTCTAAAATTTTGGGTCCTGCAATATTTCCTTCTTTATTAATGTGACCAATTAAGAGCACAGGAGTTGCTGTTTCTTTAGCGAACTTTATGAGTTCTGCAGAGGTTTCCCTAATTTGAGAAATAGTTCCAGGAGAAGCTTCTATAGAATTTGTATGAAGTGTTTGAATGGAGTCTATTACTAAAACATCTGGTTCAACTTCTTCAATATTTTTAAAAATATGTTGTGTGTTTGTTTCGGTTAAGATTAAACAATTTGAGTTTTCAGCCTCTATTCGTTCAGCTCTCATTTTTATCTGAGATTGACTTTCCTCTCCTGAAACATACAATACTTTTTGACTAATATTTAGCGCTATTTGTAGAAGTAATGTTGATTTTCCAATACCAGGTTCACCTCCCAAAAGAATTACAGAGCCTTTTACTAAGCCGCCTCCTAAAACAGTATCTAATTCATTGTTGTTGGTAACGATTCGTTCTTCTAAATTGAGAACAATATTGGAAATCTTTAAAGGTTTATTAATAACTTTTTTTGATGTTATATTCTGTTTCCAAACTCTTTTTTCTTCTTTTTGAACAACTTCTTCAACTATTGTATTCCACTCTTTACAAGCACTACATTGACCAGCCCATTTTGCATGTTGGGTTCCGCAATTTTGACAAAAAAAAGTTGTTTTTACTTTCGACACAATTTTTTAATAAAATTACTTATTCTTATTTATAATTGGAAGCAATACAAAAGAAAGGCCTCCAAAAATAATAATCATAGCGGTTTGGGTAATCCACATAATCCATCCAAAGGCATTTCCTGTAACCTTATCTATTCCAAAAAGAGTCAAAGCTCCAGCAATAGCAACAGGGTATAAGCCAACTCCACCATTAGTTGCTGCCATGGAAAAACCGCCAGCAATAAAACCAATTAAAATACCTCCAAAAGGAATTTCTAATCCATTTATAGCAGGTACAGTTGCCCAAAACATTGCAATATACATTGTCCATATAAATAATGTATGAAAAATAAAAGCCCATTTATTCTTCATTTTAAAAATACTTAAAAGTCCGTCTTTCAAGCCTAGAATAAAACTTTTAATTTTTAAAGCGAATTTTGATTTACCCTTTTTTATAAGAATGACAGCACCGATAGTAAAGCCTATAAATAGCAACAAATAAGTTATGGATTTAATAGGGTTAAAATCTTTAATAAGTAATTCCCAAATAAAATCGAATTGAATAAATAGGGTAATTGTAATTACGATAAGCATCATAACCAAGTCTGCTAACCTTTCAGCCACAATGGTTCCAAACCCTTTTTCAAAGGGAATATCCTCGTAGTTACTCATAACAGCGGCTCTTGTAACTTCTCCTGCTCTTGGTAAGAAGATATTCATTAAATATGCAATTAAAACTGCAAGTGTAGAATTAATCAATTTTGGTTTATATCCTAAAGGTTCTAATAAATACTTCCATCTGTAAGCTCTTGAAAGGTGACTAAGAATACCAAAAAATAATCCTAAAGCAACCCACCAATAATTAGCATCTTTAAAATATTGAACCAACTCTTCAGGAGAGACAATTCTTAAAGAATACCAAACTAAAAAACCTCCCAAAAAGAGAGGTAATATTATTTTTAAGATTTTTTTTATGTTCAAAATTATGTAAGTGTATTGTTTTTTTCATTAGGAAAAACTAGTTGAGGCTTGAATTTTTTAGCCTCTTCTAATTCCATAAATGCGTATACGATTAAGATTAAAACATCACCAACTGCAACAAGTCTTGAAGCAGCTCCGTTTAATGTTATTTCACCACTACCTCTTGGTCCTGGAATTGCATAGGTTTCTAAACGATTACCATTATTGTTGTTAACAATTTGAACACGCTCTCCTTCAATTATACCTGCTGCATCCATTAAATCTTCATCAATTGTGATACTGCCTATATAATTTAAATCAGCACCTGTAACTTTTACACGATGGATTTTAGATTTTACTACTTGTACTAACATGATACAAAAATACTATTTTTTTATTACGAAATTTTCAATTTTATATTATCAATCAGTCTTATTTTTCCTGCGAAAACAGCAATAAAAGCTCTGTGTTTTTTCTTTGCGTCTTTTTTGGAAATGGTTTTTAGCGTTTTTTCTTCAGCAATTGTAAAATATTCTAGCTTTAATAAATTTTGCTTTGAAAACTCATTCGTAACCCATTGCTCTATTTCTGCTATACTATCAGAATTAAACTTTTCTTTTATTTTCTTTAGTGTTTTATAAATAAAAGGCGCTTCTTGTCTTTCTTCAGATGTTAGTCTAGAATTTCTTGAACTCATTGCCAAACCATCATTTTCTCTAAAAATAGAACATCCTTTAATTTTTACTTTTAGGGAGTGTTTTTTTACCATTTTTTTAATGATCTGTAATTGTTGAAAATCTTTTTGTCCAAAATAAGCTTTATCAGGTTCAACAATTTCAAAAAGTGTTTTTACAATGGTTCCAACTCCATTGAAATGGCCTTTTCTAAATTTTCCCTCCATTTCGTGTTCAAGACCGTCAAAGTCAAATTCTTGAGCATTTATTGAGTTATCATACATCTCTTTTGTTGATGGATTAAAGAGGATATCACAATGAACTTCACTTAAAAGGGCGATATCTTTTTCTAAAGTCTTAGGATATTTTAAAAGATCTTCTTCTTGGTCAAACTGAGTAGGATTCACAAAAATGCTTACAACAGTTACATCGTTTTTTCTTTGAGCTTTTTTAACTAAAGAAATGTGTCCGTCATGTAATGCGCCCATAGTAGGAACAAAACCAATACTTTTATTTTGTGCTTTTAATTTTGAAAGATAAACTTTTAAATCTTGTTTTTTGTCAAAAATTTTCATTTGTAAAAAGACTAAATTCTGTGCAAACTTACCATAATTAACAAGATGTTAGCATAAAAATTCGTACTTTTGCGGTTTTACAAAATAGTTTGGTTTAATGAAGGATAAGAGAATACTATTTATATCGTCAGAAGTTGTACCGTATTTACCTGAAACAGAGTTGTCTTCAACTTCTTTTATGGCTGCAAAAAACGCCCATTCAAAAGGGGTGCAAACAAGAATATTTATGCCAAGATTTGGTGTGATAAATGAAAGAAGACATCAGCTACATGAAGTAATAAGATTGTCTGGTATGAATCTTGTTGTCAATGATGTAGATATGCCTTTGATCATTAAGGTTGCATCAATACCAAAAGAGAGAATGCAGGTTTATTTTATAGATAACGAAGAATATTTTAAAAGAAAAGCTGTAGTAACAGACGAAGACGATAATTTGTTTTCAGATAATGATGAAAGAGCAATATTTTTTGCAAAAGGAGTTGTAGAGACTGTAAAAAAACTAAATTGGGCGCCAGATATTATTCATGTTCATGGATGGTTAGCTTCTCTTTTACCTCTTTATTTAAAGGAATATTATAAAGAAGAACCTCTATTTACAGAGAGTAAAATTGTAACTTCTATTTACAATAGATCTTTCGAAGGAGAGTTGAATAAAGATTTAGTAAACAAAGTCAATTTTGATATTACTAATGCTGATAAATCTACAATTTTAGAAACACCGAATAATACAAATATTTTAAAAAGCGCTATTGAAAACTCTGATGCAATTATTTCTGGTAGTGATTCACTAGATGAAGAATTAATATCTTTCGTAGAGGAAAAAGGATTACCATTTTTACCATATGAACCAGAAAACATTAAAGAAACTTATTTAAACTTTTATGCTGATTTATTAGCAGAAAATTAATTAATTCAACGTGAAGAAAATTTTTAAAAAAAGTATTTACCTTGGTGTAATTGTATCTTTTGTTTTTTTTATAACCTCTTGTGAAGAAGATTTTTTAGATATTGGTTCAAATGTTGTAGATAATACAAAATTTGATGTAAGTTCGATAGATTTTGAAGTTGAGTTACAGAACAGTCCACTAGAGAGGTTACAATCTGATAATATTACTAGACAACTTAGCGAATATTTATTGGGAGTATATAATAACTCAGATTATGAGAAACTAGAAGCTTCTATCGTTTCTCAAGTAGGAGTTTTAACAGGATTAAAAGTTGTAGATAACACTTATGGTGCAGATACCACTGTAGTTACAAAGATAGATACCGTTTTTATCAAACTTCCATATCAAGTTTCATTAGATTCTGATACTAATACCTATGACATTAATTCTTTTTTTGGAGACCCAACACAATCTTTTACATTAAACGCATATAGATCTAACACCTATATGAATGAGTTTAATCCTTCAGATCCATCAAAAAGAAACAGTTATAATTCAGATGATATTTTTGAGAAATTAGGAAGTGAATTAAATGATCCTATAAATCTTGAGTTTACACCTAAGAAAAGCGACACATTAATTGTAATTAAAAGAAGGCTTTTTGATGATTCTGTGGCATCTTTAGATACCGTAAAAATTACTTCTTCATCTGCAAGTATAGTTCCAATTCCATTCGGAAGAGTTCCATTGAATAAAGATAAAATCGAAGAAATATTTTTAGATAAATTTGAATCTCCAGAATTTGAATCTCAGGCTGCTTTTAATGATTATTTTAGAGGTATTATTCTTGAAGCTTCAGGAGACGAAAGTTCTTTAGTTTCTTTTGATTTTAATACTACAAATTCTTCTTTAATACCTTCTATTGAAATATATTACACAAATACAGTTTTAAAATCAGGGAATACTCCTTTAGATACAATTTATAAAAATCATAGTTTTCCTTTGAACAGGTTTAAGGTGAATTCTTATAAAATGGAAGATAAAACTTACCCTATTAATAACGAGGTAAAAATACAAGGAACAGCGGGTAGCGAAGGAAAGATACAACTTTTAACAGAGGAACAAATTTCAGAATTGAGGTCAAAAAGTTGGTTAATTAATGATGCAACTTTAACATTATATATAAACCAGGCTGTAGATACATCTAATGTTCCATCAAGACTTTATGTCTATAAAAATTATAATAATGGAAGCTCAGATGAAACATCACAAGTAAAAGATGCTTATAGTGAAGCTGCATTTGGCGGTATAGGAGGTTTTTTAGAAAGAGATGCTAGCGGTAAAGTTGAGAGTTATTCTTTTAAAATAACTGATTATATATCAGATATTGTAAGTGGAGAAATCAGTGATATTGATGAACTTAAAGTGAAAGTTTACAATTCGACAGATAATCCTGTTCCTGGAAGTGAGACGGTTTTTAATAATTTTAGCTGGAACCCTCAAACAGTAACTTTATTTAACCAATCAAATGCTGCCAAAAAACCAGTATTAAAAATATCGTATTCAGAAAAAAAATAAATTGACTAAAGAAAATTAATCAAAAATGTGTGGAATTTCAGCCTATATAGGCCATAGAGATGCTTATCCAATTGTAATAAATGGTTTAAAAAGACTTGAGTATAGAGGCTATGATAGTGCAGGTGTTATGACCTACGATGGTAGCTCTATACAATTATCGAAAACAAAAGGAAAAGTTTCAGATTTAGAAAAAATCATTTCAGAAGAATCCAAAAGTACAGAAGGAAATATTGGAATGGGTCATACAAGATGGGCAACACATGGAGTGCCAAATGATTCAAATTCCCACCCTCATTTTTCTCAATCAGAAAATTTAGTTATTGTTCATAATGGTATTATAGAGAATTATGATACAATAAAAAAAGAACTCATTAACAGAGGATATTCTTTTAAAAGTGATACCGATACCGAGGTTTTAATTAATCTTATAGAAGAGGTAAAGAAAAGAGAACAATGTAAATTAGGAAAAGCGGTACAATTGGCTTTAACTAATGTTATTGGAGCTTATGCTATTGCTGTTTTTGACAAAGAAAAACCTGATGAAATTATTGTTGCAAGATTAGGAAGTCCAATAGCAATTGGTGTTGGAAAAGATTTTGGAGAATTTTTTGTTGCATCAGATGCATCTCCTTTTGTTGAATATACAAAAGATGCCATTTATTTAGAGGATGAAGAAATGGCAATTATAAAAATTGGTAAAGGAGTTAAGGTTCGCAAAATTATAGATGATTCTGTAGTTGATCCAATAATACAAAAATTACAAATGAGTTTAGACCAAATTGAAAAAGGAGGTTATGACCATTTTATGCTAAAGGAAATCCATGAACAGCCAAAAGCAATTATAGACACCTTTAGAGGAAGGATGTTATCTCAAGAAAAAATTATTAAGATGTCTAGTTTAGAGACTAATCTTGATGTTTTTTTAAATGCAAATAGAATAATTATTGTTGCTTGTGGTACTTCTTGGCATGCAGGATTGGTTGGTGAATATTTGTTTGAAGATTTAGCAAGAATTCCTGTTGAAGTTGAATATGCTTCAGAATTTAGGTATAGAAACCCAATAATTAGCAATAAGGATGTTGTTATTGCAATTTCTCAATCAGGAGAAACAGCAGATACTTTAGCAGCTATAAAATTAGCAAAATCTAAAGGAGCTTTTGTTTATGGGGTTTGTAATGTAGTTGGTTCTTCAATTGCCAGAGAAACTCATTCAGGAGCTTATACTCATGCTGGTCCAGAAATAGGAGTGGCATCAACAAAAGCATTTACCACTCAAATTACCGTTTTAACTTTAATTGCGCTTAAATTAGGGCAAGCAAATGGTACTTTAGCGCAACATAGTTTTGAGAACTATATCAAAAAAATGCAATTAATTCCTAAGCAAGTTGAGGAACTTCTTAATATCGATGAAAAGGTAAAAGAGATTGCTAGTGTTTATAAAGACGCAAAAAATTGCTTGTATCTAGGTCGAGGATTTAATTTTCCTGTTGCTTTAGAAGGAGCTTTAAAATTAAAAGAGATTTCATATATACACGCTGAAGGTTATCCTGCAGCAGAAATGAAACATGGTCCTATTGCTTTAATTGATGAAAATATGCCAATATTTGTTATTGCAACAAATAAGGGACATTATGAAAAAGTTGTAAGTAATATTCAAGAAATTAAGTCTAGAGCAGGTAAAATTATAGCTATTGTTACTGAAGGAGATACCATTGTTAAAGAAATTGCAGATCACGTAATTGAAATACCAGAAACAGAGGAAGCTTTAACACCTTTATTGACAACAATTCCGTTTCAATTACTGTCTTATCACATAGCAGTAATGTTAGGGAAAAACGTAGATCAGCCAAGAAATTTAGCAAAATCTGTAACGGTAGAATAAAATTTTTAAAAACATAAAAAAATCTAGCTTAGCTAGATTTTTTTTTATCGTGAACTTTGGTATGATTGCCATCATTCCAAATCGTTAAAATATCAGTTGCAACGGCAGCACCGCTTCCAGAAGCTATAGAAAATTGACTTCGGCAACCTGCAATCGTGCCACAACAATACATTCCTTTTTTTATAAGATGATCGTCATTTTTTAATTGAATTCTATCTTTACTAGGGTTTGCTTTTTTGTGTGGAATTATAAAATCTTCTAATCCATTAATCGTAAATGGTTTTGAATAGTTAAGAGCAATAACGACTATTTCTGAAATGTATTCAGATTTATTTGTAACTATTTTATAGTGATTTTCCTCTTCTAAAATAGATACTACTTTTTCTTTATCAATTTGATTTATATGAGGGTATAAATCGTTTAATTGTTGTTTACCTTCTTTAAGAATATCTTCACCAAGAGATTTTGGTTTTAAACCTAAAACATTGTTGAATAATGCATTTTGTAAATGAGATGATCTTTGATGCATTATAATTCCGATTTTTTTATCCTTCGCAAAGACTTTTTCTTTTGCAGAACCTAAAACCAATGCACATTGCATACCTGAAACTCCACCTCCAATAATTAATGTATCATAAACCATAGCTAAACAAATAAGACTTTAATATTTTGAGCAAATAGTTTTACTGAAATAGCTAATAAAATAACTCCAAATATTTTACGAATGATTTGTATTCCGTTAGCTCCAATCAATTTTTCGATCTTAGCAGATGTTTTTAATACGATATAAAGGAATATTATATTTAAAATTATCGCAACAATAATGTTTTCAATTGCAAATTCTGCTCTTAAAGAAAGCAATGTTGTTAAGCTTCCTGGACCTGCAATTAATGGAAAAGCTAAAGGGAAAACCGTTGCAGTAATTGCTGCTGAATTACCCTCGTCTTTATAGAGTGTAATTCCTAAAATCATTTCTAAAGCAATAAAGAATAAAATAAAGGCACCTGCTACAGCGAAAGAATTAACATCAATACCAATTAAACTCAATAAACTTTGACCAACAAAAAGGAATAAAATCATTATTAATCCTGCGATTATAGAGGCTTTTTCAGATTGAATATGGCCTGCTTTTTTACGTAAATCAATAATTATTGGAATGTTACCGATTATATCTATCACAGCAAATAAAACCATAAATGCTGTAATAATTTCCTTTATGTCAAAACTCATTATTTTAGAATTTAAAATATCTTACAAAATTAGCTAACTAAGTTTACTGAAATGTAAAAAATTGGAAAAAAATAATATTATTTTTGCGTTATGTTTCAATTAGGAAAAACAATCGTTTCAGAAGATATTATAGAAAAAGATTTTGTGTGTAATTTATCTGCATGCAAAGGAGCTTGTTGTGTAGATGGTGAGGCTGGCGCACCTTTAGATAAAGAGGAAACGAAAATCTTAGAAGAAATTTATCCGAAAGTAAAACCCTTTCTTAGAAAAGAAGGAATTGAGGTAATTGAAAGAGAAGGAACTTGGGTAAAAAGTGAGTGGGATGAACTTGAAACACCTTTAATAAATGGAGCAGATTGTGCTTATGTTATTTTTGATGATAAAAACACGGCACTTTGTGGTATTGAAGAAGCATACAATCAAGGAGAAATTGAGTGGAAAAAGCCAATTTCTTGTCATTTATATCCGGTAAGAGTTAAAGAATACAGTGAATTTTCGGCAATAAACTATCATAAATGGGAAATTTGTGATGACGCATGTTCTTTAGGGAAAGAACTTCAGGTTCCTATTTTTAAATTTTTGAAACAAGCTTTGATTCGTAAGTTTGGTGAAGATTGGTATACAGAATTAGAAAAAGTTGCTCAAAATCATTTAAAATAATTTTGCCCTCAATTACTTAAACCCTTAAAAAACAAGTTGATAAAAAAGGGGAAATAGATTGATGCGATATTGATGTGTTTTTAAAAATCACTCAGCATTTGTTATCATACTTATTTTTGGCACGTATTTTGGATTAACAAAGTTTTAACAATTTAAAACTTTCTAATTATGAAAAACGTCAAAAAACTACCAACCAAACAATTAGAAAAGTTCTCAACCATTTTTACTCAGTTAGGACTTGTATTAGTGCTCTTTATCGTTTATGTAACAATAGAGTTAGAAACTGAACAAAAACAACTTTCTACTTTTTATGATGAACCTCCAAGAACTGTATTTGTAGATTCAGATCAAGAAATTGTTTTTGTAAAGGAAGCTAAACCTAAACCAAAACTTGAAACAAAAAGAACAGTATTTATACCTGATGAACCTGTTAAAAAAGTAGATAATGATGCAATTGAAACAGTAATTCTAAATGAAGAGCCATTAAAAGAAGAAATACATATAAATACAGATGATATAATTGAATTTGATGAGCCAACAGAAATAATCGAAAATGTTCCTTTTGATTTTGTTCAGCAAACACCTGTTTTTAAAGGATGTGAAGGCTTAAGTAAAGAAGAAAATAAAAAGTGTTTTGATTCAAAAATGAATAAATTCATCCAAAGAAATTTCGATACAGATTTAGCTTCTGAGCTAGGATTAAATCCTGGAATTCATAAAATCTTTACGCAGTTTATTATAGATACAAAAGGAGAAGTTATAGATATTAAAATTAGAGCTCCTCATCCGAAGTTAAAAATAGAAACATTAGAAACTATTGAGAAATTACCAAAATTTACCCCAGGTAAGCAAAACAGTAGATATGTAAAGGTAAAATATTCACTACCAATTACATTTAGAGTAGATTAATAAAAAAAGCATCCATTATTGGATGCTTTTTTATTTTGCTTTATTTCTTTATTTAGTAAGCTCTTTTAGTATTTCCTTCATAGAAATTTATAAAAGCCTGATTTACGACTCTATGTCCGCCAGGAGTTGGATAATTTCCTGTAAAATACCAATCGCCTAAATTATCAGGGCACGCTTTGTGCAATCCTTCTATACTTTGGTAGATTACTTCAACTTCCGCTTTTATATCTTCTGTTTTTAGCATTTCTGCAATTTTATGAGAAATTTCTTCAGCAGTAAAAGGCTTATAAACTTCTTTAACATAATTTATAATTTCGCTGTCTTCTTTGCCTTGTTGAGCTTTACATTTTTTATAAACATCATCAATAATATGATATTGATTAGTGTCTTTCAATAATTCTAAAGCTGCTTTAAAGGCAATAAAAGCATCAATTCTAGCCATATCAATTCCATAACAATCAGGATATCTAATTTGAGGAGCTGAAGAAACAACCACAATTTTTTTAGGGTTTAAACGATCTAAAATTCTAATTATGCTTTTCTTTAATGTTGTTCCACGAACAATGCTATCATCAATAATAACAAGATTATCAGTAGGTTTTACAACACCATACGTAACGTCGTACACGTGTTCCACTAAATCATCTCTGCTATTATCATCAGCAATAAATGTTCTTAATTTAGCATCTTTAATTGCAATTTTCTCAAAACGAGGTCTTTCAGATAATATTTCTGTTACTCTTTCAGAAGATAAACTTTTGCCACCTTCTAAAATCTTTTTTGTTTTTTGTTGATTTAATAAATCTTCAGCAGCTTCAGTCATCCCATAAAAAGATGTTTCTGCCGTGTTTGGAATAAATGAAAAAACAGAATTAGAAATATCAGAATCTATCGATTTTAAAACTTGAGGAAATACATATTTACCCAAATTTTTTCTTTCTTCATAAATATCCGCATCACTTCCTCTAGAAAAATAAATACGCTCAAAAGAACAAGATTTCTTTTCTTTTGGTTCGTTTACTTTTTTTACAGAAACTTTTCCATTTTTTTTGATGATAAGAGCACTTCCTCTTTCAAGTTCTTGAACTTGATCAATTTTTACATTAAAAACAGTCTGAATCACGGGTCTTTCAGATGCAACTACAACCACTTCATCATCTTCATAAAAATAGGTTGGTCTTATTCCGTTTGGATCTCTTAAAACAAAAGCATCTCCATGACCAACTAAACCAGCCATTGCATAACCGCCATCCCAGTTTTTAGAAGATCTTTTTAGAACCTTCTTCAAACTTAAATTTTCTTCAATAAAAGGAGAGGCATTTTTTTTATTAAAACCTTTCTTTTTTGCTTGTTGATATAATTTACTTACTTCATCTTCTAAAAAGTGTCCAATTTTTTCCATTACAGTTACAGTATCTGTAAATTCCTTTGGATGTTGCCCAAGTTCAACTAATTCTTGTAGCATTTGATTAGAGTTGGTCATGTTAAAGTTTCCAGCAACAATCAAATTCTTATGTCTCCAGTTACTTTGTCTTAAAAAAGGATGAACACTTTCAATAGAGTTTTTACCAAAAGTTCCGTAACGAACATGACCTAAAAACAAATTACCAATATAAGGCATGTTTTCTTCTTGCCATTTTACATCATCTTTCTTGTCAGGAAAATTTTCGAAAACACCATTTATTCTTTTGTTGATTTGAGCAAAAACATCTTGAATTGGTTGCGATTTGTTAGATCGAACTCTACTTACATATCTTGTACCAGGCTCAACATTAAATTTTACACTTGCAAAACCAGCACCATCTTGACCACGATTGTGCTGTTTTTCCATTAATAAGTACATTTTATTAATTCCGTAAAAAGCAGATCCGTATTTATCTTTATAAAATTGAAGTGGTTTTTTTAATCGAACAAGAGCAATTCCACATTCGTGTTTAATAGCGTCACTCATTAGTTTTATTTACTTTTTTTAGTTCATAAAAAAATCCGCGTTTTTACACGCGGATTTGTATTAAGATAATTTTATATCAAACTGTGTTAGATCTTTAAAAGATTGCAAGCGTTCTTTTACTTCTTCAAACGTTAGGTCTTGCATTCGTTCTGTACCAAACTTTTCTACACAGAACGAAGCTAAGTTAGAACCATAAATCACAGCATTTTTCATGCTATCAAAAGAAATATCTTGAGTTTTTGTTAAATAACCACAAAAACCTCCTGCAAAAGTATCTCCTGCACCTGTTGGATCGAAAACTTCTGCTAATGGTAATGCAGGAGCATAAAACATTTTTCCTTCATTAAACAATAAAGCTCCGTGTTCTCCCTTCTTTATTACAACGTATTTTGGCCCCATTTCATGAATCTTTTTAGCCGCATTTACTAAAGAATATTCCCCAGAAAGTTGTCTTGCTTCTTCATCATTAATAGTGATAACATCAACTCTTTTTAAAACGTCGTGTAATTCATTTAATGAAATATCCATCCAAAAATTCATGGTATCTAAAACCACTAATTTGGGTCTTTTAGACATTTGATCTAAAACCGAAGCTTGTACTAAAGGATGTAAATTTCCTAACATAACAATGTCAGAATCTTTAAACTCTTCTGGTACAACTGGTTGAAAATTTTCTAAAACGTTTAGTTCAGTAATTAAGGTATCTCTAGAGTTCATATCATTATGATATTTACCGCTCCAAAAAAATGTTTTCCCTTCTTTTATAATTTCGATTCCATCAGTATTAATGCCTCTAGCATTCATCATTTCTAAGTAATCTTGCGAAAAATCGCCACCAACTACAGAAACAACGCCTGTTTTAATTCCAAACTGACTAGCTGCTAAACCAACAAAAGTTCCTGAACCTCCTAAAATTTTATCAGTCTTTCCAAAAGGAGTTTCAATAGCGTCGAAAGCAACAGTACCAACTGCTAATAATTTGCTCATTTGTTATTTTTTATGAGTAATTTTGCATTTTAAAAATGCATTATGTTTTTAAACCGCAAAAATAAGTTTAAAAAATGACTATCAAAGAAATACAAGAAGAAATTATTGATGAGTTTTCGATGTTTGATGATTGGATGGAGCGTTATGAGTATATCATTGAGCTTGGGAAATCTTTACCAATTATTGATGAAAAACATAAACTAGATGAGAATTTAATAAAAGGATGCCAATCTAAAGTTTGGTTGTTTTCTGAATTACAGAATGATTTTGTAAACTTTACAGCGGATAGCGATGCTATTTTAACAAAAGGAATTGTGGCATTATTATTGCGTGTTTTTTCGAATCAAAAACCAAAAGATATTTTAGCTGCTGATACAGAATTTATCGATGAAATTGGTTTAAAAGAACATTTGTCTCCAACAAGAGCAAATGGTTTGGTTTCTATGGTAAAACAGATAAAGATGTATGCAATAGCACAACAATCGAAATTATTAAATTAAGATTTTAAATAAATGACAGATAAAGAATTAGAAGAAATAGGTGATAAAATTATCAGGGTTTTAAAAACCATTTACGATCCTGAAATACCTGTAGATATTTATGAATTAGGGTTAATCTATGATGTTTTTGTTTCTGAAGAGAATGAAGCAAAAATATTAATGACATTAACATCACCTAATTGCCCTGTTGCAGAAACATTGCCCGTAGAAATTGAAGAAAAAGTAAAAACGTTGAAAGAGATAAACAATTGTGAAGTAGAAATTACGTTTGATCCAACGTGGACGCAAGAAATGATGAGTGAAGAAGCAAAATTGGAGTTAGGAATGCTTTAATATAAAAAAATGCCAGAAGAAATTATAAATAGAGTTGCTAATAGTAAACTAAAAACATTTGATTTAGAAGAAATTTATCCTGATGGAAAAAGAGTTTTGTTTGATGTTAAAAACTGGCTATTTCATGACATTGTTTTAAAAGAAAAAGACTTTAGAGAATACGTTAAAAATCATGATTGGTCTCAATACAAAAATTGTTTTGTGGCAGTTACGTGTTCTATAGATGTAATAATTCCTTCTTGGGCTTTTATGTTAGTTGCATCAGAACTTTCGGTTTTTGCAAATAAAGTAGTAATTGGTAGTTTAGAAACATTAGAAACTTCAATATATCAAGAATTGTTAAGCTTTTTAGATTATTCAGATTTTATCGACGTTCCTGTAATTATAAAAGGATGCTCAAATAAACCAATTCCAGATTCTGCCTATGCTTTTTTAATAGCAAAACTTCAGCCTATTTCTAGAAGCATTATGTTTGGCGAAGCTTGTTCAACAGTTCCTTTATTTAAAAGGAAAAAATAATTTTGTTTTTTTAAGTCAAGTTTAGTTTTGCAAAAAGATAATTTATCAATGAGATTTTTTTCTGTTCTCCTTTTCTTTTTCTTTTCAATTTGTATGATTTCTCAAGAGAAAAAAGAAAATGATTCCATTCCTAAATGGAAAATACACGGTAGGTTTGCGTTTATTTTTAATCAGTCTTCGTTTTCAAATTGGGCTTCTGGAGGTGAAAATTCCGTTGCAGGAAACTTAAATATTAATTACGATTTTAATTATAAAAAAGATAATATAAACTGGGATTCTAGAATAATAACAAGCTACGGTTTAAGCTATATTGAAGGTAAAGGTTATAGAAAAACGGATGACAGAATTGATTTGAACTCATTATTAGGTTATAAAATTAGTAAATACTGGTTCTTTTCTTTTATTACAACTTTTAAAACACAATATACAAACGGATATAACTACAAAGTAGAACCAGAAGAACTGGTTTCAAAATTTTTATCTCCAGCATATTTAACTTTTGGTCCAGGATTATTATGGAAAAAGTCTGATGATTTTAATTTCAATATTGCACCTGCAACAGGAAGATTTACTCTCGTAGATGATTTATTCTCGGGTCAGTTTGGAGTTGATGAAGGAAGAAATACTGCTTTTGCTCTTGGTTTTAATTTCTCAGGATACTACAAATTTAGTATTATGGAGAATATTGTGATGGAAAATATACTAACGCTTTATACAGATTACTTAGCGAATGTTGGTAATATTGATGTTGATTATCAAATAAACGTACATTTTAAAGTAAATACACATATTAAAATGCAAATGACTTTTCACACTATAATTGACGATAATTCTTCGAGTAAAATTCAATTTAGGCAGCTATTTGGTTTAGGGCTAAACTATAGTTTTCATGAAAAAGTCTCTTATTAATTATTTTATCTTCTAAATGTAAAAGAGTACATTTATATCTAATAACAGAAAACTTAGAAACATGAAAAACGTTGTCATTATATTTTTAGCATTAGGGTTAACCTTTTCGTTAAAGGCTCAAACTGAGGATGAACTAAAAAAAGAATTAGCATCTAAAAACGATTCTATTTCAAAATTACAAGCAAAAGCAGATGATTTACAAAGTAAAATTGATGCACTTCCTGGCTGGAGAAAAGGAGCTTTCGGAACAATCGGTGCGAATATATCTGGTTTTAATAACTGGTATTCTAGAACTGAACCAGATGTAGATGCAGGTAATATTGCTATTACAGTTAACGCTTTTGCAAACTTAATTGAAGAAAAATATTTTTGGAGAAATTCAGCAACAATAAATTTAGGTTGGGTAAAATTAGATGACAAATCTATTGAAGGAGATGAAGGTTATGATACTGCTTCAGATATTTTTACATTAACATCTCTTTATGGTAAAAAATTGAGTGAAAAATGGGCTGTTTCAGGTTTGGCAGAATACAGAACTTCGTTAATTGATAATTTTAATGATCCAGGGTTTTTAGATTTGGGTGTTGGTTTTACATGGACACCCTATAACAATTTAGTTGTTGTTATTCACCCTGCAAACTACAATTTCGTATTTGCTAAAGGAGAAAATGTATTTAATTCTTCTCCTGGAGCAAAAATTGTAGCAGATTATACAGCATCCTACAAAAAATTAAATCTGAAATCTAACTTTTCTATGTTTCAAAGTTACGAAGATGGAGATCTTTCTAACTGGTCTTGGATTAATTCTTTTGGCTATACAATCTGGAAAGGAATTGGGTTAGGTTTTGAATTCGGTCTACGTGATAATCAACAAGAAGCGGCAAATTTTCAAGAAGTAGATTTGGCAGATGCAGATAACAAAACGCAGACTTATTGGTTATTTGGCTTGACGTATTCTTTATAAAATTATAAACTCAAAAAACAATTTTAAAACCTTAAGAAATTCTTGAGGTTTTTTTTATATACTTTTGTACTCTAAACTATTGTAAATGACTTTGCTAATTATTTATGCCACTATTTCAATTTTCTTTTCTTTTTTGTGTTCTATTTTAGAAGCTGTTCTGTTAAGTATAACACCTACATTTATCAATTTAAAAAAAAATGAAGGAAATGAATATGCTATTGAATTAGAAGCATTAAAAAAAGATGTAGATAAACCTTTAATAGCCATACTAACTATTAATACCATTGCGCATACTGTAGGAGCAATTCTTGTGGGTGTTCAGGCTAAAATAGCCTATTCAGAAATGTATGGATCATCTACTAAATCTGTTTTTGGTATTGAATTTACAGAAGATGTAATGGTAGGTGTGGTTTCGACTATTATGACAATTCTAATTTTAGTAGCTTCAGAAATAATACCAAAAACAATTGGAGCAACTTACTGGAAAAACTTAGCAAATTTTACTGCTAAAGCTTTAAAAGTGATGATTTTTCCACTAAAATATACAGGTATTTTATGGGTTTTACAATTAGCAACTAAATTGATTGGAGGTAAAGGGCATGGTAGTGTTTTGAGTAGAGAAAGTTTTTTGGTTATGGCAGATATGGCTGAAAAAGAAGGTGTTTTTCAAGAAAATGAAAGTAAAGTCATTCGAAATTTATTAAGCTTTAAAGAAATTAAAGTAAATGATGTTATGACGCCTAGATCAGTACTAGAAACAGCTGACGAAAATGAAACTATAGAATCCTTTTATAAAGCGCATTCAGGTTTACGTTTTTCGAGAATTCCAATTTTTTCTGACAATCCTGATGAAATCACAGGGTATTTTTTAAAAGATAATTTACTAGAAGCGATTATTAATGGTAAAGGAAAACAGCCATTATCTTCCATCAAAAGAAATATTTTAATTACAGACAGAGAATCATCTATTCCAAATTTATTTGATAAGCTTATCAAAGAAAAAGAACACATTGCTTTAGTGGTAGACGAATATGGTTCTGTAAGTGGTTTAGTTTCTCAAGAAGACGTTATTGAAACTTTATTAGGTTTAGAAATTATGGATGAAACCGATAATGTTGCAGATTTACAAGCGTTAGCCAAAAAGTCTTGGAAAGATAGAGTAAAAGGTATGGGTATTGTAAAAGGGAATAAAAAGTAGTTTTTATTCTTCTTCTTTATATTCATAATATAAGAAGTCGTTATAAGGAAATCTTTGAATATGAATTTTCTTAACTTCTTCGTATACCTTTTCTTTAAAAGTCTCTAAATTATCTTTATTTAAAGCAGAGATAAAAATTGATTCAACATTGTAATCATTCATCCAAGTTTTCTTCCAATCTTGAAGCGTAAAATGTTTCTTCTCTTTTTGAGTTATCAAATCGTCATCATCAATAGTTTGATGTTCGTAAGCATCAATTTTATTAAACACGACTAAAGTAGGTTTGTTAGAAGATTCTATATCACTTAAAATTGAATTTACAGAAGCGATATGGTCTTCAAAATTAGGATGCGAAATATCAACCACATGTAGTAATAAATCTGCTTCACGAACTTCGTCTAATGTAGATTTAAAAGATTCGACCAATTGCGTTGGTAATTTTCTTATAAAACCAACAGTATCTGTCATTAAAAAAGGAATATTTTTAATAACTACTTTTCGAACAGTTGTATCTAATGTAGCAAATAGTTTGTTTTCTGCAAATACATTACTCTTACTAATTACATTCATTAATGTTGATTTTCCAACATTTGTATAGCCAACCAATGCAACTCTTACCATTTTACCACGGTTCTTTCTTTGAACCGCCATTTGTTTATCAATGGTTTTTAGTCTTTTTTTAAGTAATGCAATTTTATCTCGAATAATACGTCTGTCTGTTTCTATTTCTGTTTCACCAGGCCCACGCATTCCAATTCCTCCTTTTTGCTTGTCGAGGTGCGTCCAAAGTCTTGTTAATCGAGGCAAAAGATATTCGCTTTGTGCAAGCTCTACTTGGGTTTTTGCAGAACTCGTTTGTGCTCTTTGTGCAAAAATATCTAAGATTAAATTAGTTCTGTCTAAAATTTTACAATCTAAAATTTTCTCAATATTTCTCAGTTGTGCAGGCGAAAGTTCATCATCAAAAATTGCAGTACCAATGGTGTTGGCTTTAATATAATCTCTTACGTCTTCTAACTTACCGGCACCTAAAAAAGTTTTAGGATTTGGTTTATCTAACTTTTGAACAAAACGTTTTACAGGAACACCTCCTGCAGTTTGAGTTAAAAAATCGAGTTCATCTAAATATTCTTTAGATTTTGTCTCGTTTTGTAATTGAGTTATTACACCTATTAAAACTGCTTTTTCTGAAACGGCTTCTTTTGCATCTATCATAAGCCACAAAAATACAAACTATTATTTACTATAAAATACAAAAAACCTTAACATTGTTAAGGTTTTTTAATTAATTCAAATTTATACTTTCAAATTTACACTTGCATCAGTTTAAGGGGTTTTACTGATACAAAACTATAAAGTTTATTGTTTTAGTGAGTTATAACAAGGTTAACAAAACAACACGTTTAGGTTATTTTAATTCCTTTGAAAAAGTGTAAAATATATTTATTTAATCTTTTCCAACATTTTTAAAAGCTTCCCTTAGCTTTTCATCATTAAGAATATATTTCTTGTATTTGCCATCTCTGTATCTGTAATAAATAAAAAAAGGCATCAATATAAAAGACAAAAATAGAACTCCTAAACCCATAACAACTTGAGCTTGTTCATGCTCAGTTTTTATAAGATATCCGCCTATTATCATCCAAATTAAAAAGATGATAAGCATAATTTTTAATGTTAATTTCATATTGCAAAACTACAAAAGTTCTATCTTTAATTTTAAAACTTTTGTGATGAAGTACATTTCTGTATTTTTGATTTGTTTGTGTCTTTTATCATGTCAACAAAAAAATCATCGAATTAAAATGGATAAAAAAATAGTTATTGCTCATAGAGGAGCTTCTGGTTATTTGCCCGAACATACGCTCGAATCAAAGGTAATGGCACATGCTATGAATGTTGATTTTATTGAGCAAGATATAGTGTTGAGTAAAGATGATGTGCCTATTGTAATTCATGATATTTATTTAGACGATGTTACGAATGCTGCAGAAGTTTTTCCGGATAAGAAGAGAAGTGATAATCGTTTTTATGTGATAGATTTTTCTTTTGAAGAATTAAAAAAACTTCGAGTTACAGAGAGATTTAATCCCAAAACAGGTGAGCAAGTTTATAAAGATAGATTTCCAATTTGGAAAGGAGATTTTAAACTTCATTCATTGCAAGAAGAAATCGATTTGATTCAAAACCTAAACAAAAGCACGAATAAAAATATTGGTATTTATCCTGAAATAAAAAAACCAGATTTTCATAAAAAAGAAGGCAAAGATATTTCTGAAATTGTATTAGAAACTCTTTCAAAAAATGGATATAAAAATAAAAAAGATAAGTGTATTTTACAGTGTTTTGATGCGAAAGAGCTTGAGAGAATTCGAAAAGTTTTAAAGTCTGATTTATTTTTAGTTCAATTAATTGAGTTTCCTGAAGAAACGCTTCAATTAGCTTATTTTTCTACTTATGCAAACGGAATCGGTCCTTGGTACAAATTGATTTTAAATGAAAAGTTAAATAATGATTTTTCTTTTACAAATTTAGTTTCAGATGCACATAAATTTGGGTTAAAAGTGCATTCTTACACATTCAGGGCAGATGCATTAGATGAGTTTATGTCTTTTGATGAAATGATGAAAACTCTTTTAATTGATGCCGGTTGTGATGGTGGTTTCACAGATTTTCCTGATAAGATGGTTAATTTTTTGAAAAATTATAAATATGAATAAAATTCAATATCAAATTATACCAAGAAATAATGAATTACTTCTTGTAAAAAAGAATACCACTGAACTTATTTATAAGTCTTTTTGGTATATGGATTTTGGTAAAACATATGCTGAAATTACTGACGATAAAGAATCTAAACTTTATTCTATTACCAAAAAGTTTCAATTTTGGAAATGGAAAATGGTTTATTCTATTGCTAAAAAACAGGAATTTAAATTAGTGTCTAAAAATATTAGAAGAACTAGTTTTATAACAGAAAAATTAGCAGATGAATTTGAAATACAAATTCACTATCAAAAGAAAAAATCTATTTATAAGAATAACCAAAAAATTGCTGAATTTGATGAGTATTTGGTTGAAGAAAATAATAAAATTCAAGTTTTGGTTTCTCAAAATGAAGACATTGAAATGATTTTTTTAATGTACGCTAGTTTACTGATAGGTGTTAACGATTTTAAGTCGAAATCAGCAATAAAAAGTCAAAAGGAATTGATGAAAAATTTAGATCCTTGGTTTTAATTAGTTACCTCAATCAATTTTTTTCTATATGCAGTTAATAATTTAGATTTCGAAATAAAACCTACATATTTTCCATCTTTAATAACAGGTAAATTCCATGCATTACTCGTGTTAAATTTATCCATAATTTGAGTAACAGAATCATTATAAAATATAATTTCAGGAGCAGATTTCATTAGGGTTTCAACGGCAACTGAATTATACATTTCTATATCAAACATAATTGGGCGAATATCATCTAACAAAACCACGCCTAAAAATTGTTTTGTTTCTTTATTTATTACCGGAAAAATATTTCTTGTTGATTTAGATACAGCTTTTTTTAACATATCTCCTAATAACATTTTAGGATAAATTGGTTTAAAATTTGTTTCTATTAAAGCGTTAATCTTCATCATCATTAATACATTTTTATCCTTATCATGTGTAATAAGTTCTCCTTTTTTTGCTAATTCTATTGTATAAATAGAATTTGAAATGAAGTACTTTGTAAAGGCAAAACTAATTGCTGCAACTAACATTAAAGGAACGAATAGCTCGTAACCGCCTGTAATTTCTGCAATTAAAAAAATGGCAGTTAAAGGAGCGTGTAAAACACCAGCCATTAAACCCGTCATTCCAACTAACGTAAAGTTACTTTCAGAAACATTACCGCCAAAAGCATTTATAATTTTTGCA
>JBELHK010000005.1:29558-35122 GCA_042091415.1 Polaribacter sp.
GCACTTCCCATAAATAAAGTAGGAATAAAAACACCACCAATTCCTCCAGCAGCAAAAGTGGTGGTCATTGCAATTGCTTTGAATAAAGCAATTAGAAAAAGAAAACCAATAACAGCCCATATATTTTTTGAATCAATATTATAAGGAATATCGGCCAAAGCAGCTTTAGTATCTCCATTTAAAAGACTATTTATAAAGCCATAACCTTCTCCATATAAAGGAGGAATCAAGTATAGCATTAATCCAATTGCGAAACCTCCAATTATTAATTTGTGAATAGGCTTTTTAAATCGTTTAAAAAAATTGGTAATTCTAAAGTAAATTTTAGAAAAATAAACAGAAGCAACGCCTGTTCCGAAACCTAAAATTATATAGTAAAAAAGATCTTTAATTTCAAAAGAATCAATTAGTTTAAAACCGA
This sequence comes from Polaribacter sp., assembly GCA_042091415.1. Lineage (GTDB taxonomy): Bacteria > Bacteroidota > Bacteroidia > Flavobacteriales > Flavobacteriaceae > Polaribacter. The sequence continues at coordinate 29,980 of JBELHK010000005.1, forward strand.
ATAAAGCATCTTTTTCAAAAAAAAAGTAAGAGGTAATTACAGCTGAAACCGAAGCTAAAAGTAAAGGCACTAATGAGGCAAAAGCTAAGTCTAAACTGAAAATTTCTACTGCAAAAATTATGGCAGCAACAGGAGCTTTAAACATAGAAGACATTGCGCCTGCTGTTGCGCATCCTATCAATAACATTCTGGTTTTTGTATTCATATGAAATAGTTGCGATACATATGAACCTAAAGCAGCTCCTGTACTTACAGCAGGGCCTTGTAATCCTGCAGAACCTCCAAAACCAACAGTTATTGGAGCAGTTATTAATGATACATACATTTTGTGCTTTTCAATAAATCCATTTCTTTTTGATACAGAATGTAGTGTTGTTGAAATACCGTGACCAATTTCTTTTTTTATAACCTTATTTTTTAGGTAGTAAACTAGAATTAAACCAATAATAGGAAAAATAAAATAAAGAGAGTAATGAATATCTTTAATGATTTGTCCTTCTAACAAATTTTCAAAAAAGAAGGTTAGATTTTTTAGGATGACAGTACCTAAACCAGCTAAAAGCCCCACTAAAATACTTAAAACATAAACAAACTGACGTTCAGAAATATATTGATATCTCCAAAGTAAAATTTGTTTTAGATATTTGTTTTTTGATGGCATTTCGATTGTTTTAATCTCTTAAAAAAGCAATTAAAAATTATACAATTAAAAGTCTTCTTGATTTTCTAATGAACTAAAAGTAATAAAAAATCCCGCGAAAGCGGGATTTAAATTTATTTTTGAATTTCTACTTTGAGATTCAATTCTTTGAGTTGTTCATCATCTATGTGAGCAGGTGCATCAATCATAACATCTCTTCCTGAATTATTTTTAGGAAAAGCAATAAAATCACGAATAGTTTCTTGGCCGCCTAAAATAGCAACTAGTCTGTCTAAACCAAAAGCTAAACCTCCATGAGGAGGAGCTCCATATTCAAAAGCATCCATTAAAAACCCAAATTGAGCTTTTGCTTCTTCTTCTGAGAAACCTAAGTGTTTTAACATGGTTGCTTGTATAGTTTTATCGTGAATTCTAATAGAACCTCCGCCAATTTCATTTCCATTTAAAACTAAGTCGTAAGCATTAGCCTTAACTTCTCCGGGTTTAGAATCTAACATTTCTAACTGACCAGGTTTTGGTGAGGTAAACGGGTGATGCATTGCATGATAATGACCTGTTTCTTCATCTAATTCTAATAATGGAAAATCAATTACCCAAAGAGGAGCGAATTCATTTGGTTTACGCAACCCTAATTCCTCAGCTAAATGCATTCTTAATGCAGATAATTGAGTTCTTACTTTGTTTGTTTCACCAGATAAAATACAGATTAAATCACCTGGTTTTGCATTGGTAACTTCTGCCCATTTTGCTAAATCTGCTTGATCGTAGAATTTATCTACAGAACTTTTAAAAGTTCCATCTTCATTAACTCTACAATAAACCATTCCTAAAGCACCAACTTGAGGACGTTTTACCCATTTAATTAAATTATCTATTTGTTTTCTTGTGTAAGAATTTCCTCCAGGAACAGCGATACCAACTACTAATTCTGAGTTGTTAAATACACCAAAATCTTTGTGTTGAGTCACTTCATTTAGTTCTCCAAATTGCATTCCGAATCTAATGTCTGGTTTGTCATTTCCATACAAACGCATAGCATCATCATATAACATTCTAGGAAATTTATCAACCTCAACACCATTAATTTCTTTTAATAAATGGCGAGTTAATCCTTCAAATATATTTAAGATATCTTCTTGCTCAACAAATGCCATTTCACAATCAATCTGAGTAAATTCAGGTTGTCTATCTGCACGTAAATCTTCATCTCTAAAACATTTTACGATTTGGAAATATTTATCCATTCCGCCAACCATTAAAAGTTGTTTAAAGGTTTGAGGAGATTGTGGTAATGCGTAAAACTGACCTTCGTTCATTCTACTTGGTACAACAAAATCTCGAGCACCTTCTGGTGTAGATTTTATTAAATATGGAGTTTCAACTTCTATAAATTCTTGGTCAGATAAGTATTTACGAACTTCCATAGTTACTTTATGGCGAAATATTAAGCTATCTTTTACAGGGTTTCTTCTAATGTCTAAATACCTGTATTTCATTCTAATATCTTCTCCGCCATCCGTGTTGTCTTCAATGGTAAAAGGAGGTAGTTTAGCATCATTTAAAATGATTAATTCAGATACTAAAACTTCAATTGCTCCGGTAGCAATTTTATCATTTTTTGACTCACGTTCTATAACGGTTCCTTTAATTTGAATAACAAACTCTCTTCCAAGAGACTTTGCTTTTTCCATCATTTCTTTTGGTGTGCGTTCTTCATCAAAAATTAATTGAGTAATTCCGTATCTATCTCTCAAATCAACCCAAATCATAAAACCTTTATCACGGCTTTTTTGAACCCAACCTGCTAAAGTAACTTCTGTATTTATGTGTGATGCTCTTAACTCACCACAAGAATGACTTCTGTACATTATTCTACTTATTTTGAGGTGCAAAATTAATCAAATTAAAAGAAATAGGAATAGTTTTATAAATTGATTTAATACTATAAATTCTTTGTAAATTTGGATTATGAGTGTAGTTAATATTCAACAAAAGTTTGACCTATTTCAAGACCACTGGTCGCCAAAAAAAATTGGAGAACTAAACGGCCAACAAATTTTATTGGCAAAAGTTAAGGGAGAATTTGTTTTTCATAAACATGATGATGAAGACGAATTATTTTTAGTTAAAAAAGGAGTTTTAGAAATGCACTTGCGAGATGAAATCATCATTATAAATGAAGGGGAATTTTATATTGTGCCAAAAGGTGTTGAACATAAACCTGTTGCAAAAGAGGAAGTACACATATTGTTATTTGAGCCAACTTCTACAAAACATACAGGAAACGTTATTTCTGATATTACTGTAGATAATTACGAAACTATTTAATTATGAGTAAATTATATTTAGTTCCAACTCCAATTGGTAATTTAGAGGATATAACTTTTAGAGCAATAAAAGTTTTAAAAGAGGTTGATTTTATTTTGGCAGAGGATACGCGTACTAGTGGAAAACTTTTAAAACATTTTGAGATAAATACTCAAATGCATAGTCATCATATGCATAATGAACATAAATCGATACAAGGAATTTTACAGAGGATAAAAAGTGGAGAAACGTGTGCTGTAATTTCAGATGCAGGAACTCCTGCAATTTCAGATCCAGGATTTTTATTGACAAGGGCTTGTGTAGAAGAAAATATTGATGTTGAATGTTTACCAGGCGCAACGGCATTTGTTCCCGCTTTGGTAAACTCTGGTTTGCCCAATGACAAGTTTGTTTTTGAAGGATTTTTACCAGTGAAAAAAGGACGACAAACTCGATTAAAGATACTTGCTGAGGAAAAAAGAACAATGATTTTTTATGAATCTCCTCATAAACTCATTAAAACTTTAGGGAGTTTTGTTGAATATTTTGGTGCAGATAGAAAAGTTTCAGTTTCGAGAGAACTTACCAAACTATTTGAAGAAACTTTTAGAGGAACTGCAACAGATGTTTTAGAATATTTTAGTAATAAAACTCCGAAAGGTGAAATTGTAATTATAGTTGAAGGAAAAAAATAAAAAAGTTATTTAATATTTAGAACCATCATGTTTCCCAACTTCGAAACCATGTTTCCCTAAGTATTGATTTCCACTTTCTATTGCGCCTTCTTCCATTGTAGTTCCCATAGAATCATTCCATCTATTTAAAAATCCGAATAAAGAAATAACGCCTAACATTTCAACGATTTCACCTTCATTCCAATATTTATATAACTCTTCTTTTATTTCTTTATTAACGGCATTTGGTACTACAGAAGAAGCAAGAGAAAAATCTAGCGCAGCACGTTCAGCATCTGAAAAAGCAGGATGTGTTTTATAATCCCAGATATTATCTAATTGTTCTTGTTCAGCGCCATAGCGTTCAGCAGCTCTGATTGCGTGTGCTTGGCAATATCTACATCCTGTTGCATTGCTAGAAACCCAAGCAATCATTCTTTTTAAGGCAGAAGTTACTTTACCTTCATTGGCCATAACAGCTTTATTTAAATTGATAAAAGCTTTTGAAATCGCAGGTCTTCTTTGCATGGTTAATACAGAATTAGGACAAAAGCCAAGTGTTTCATTGAAGAATTCCGCTAATTTTTTTGTTTCTAAATTGTGTTCAGGTGATAAAGGAGTTACTAATGCCATAATTATTATCGTATTAAACTAAATTTTCCTGTTTTTTCTATAGCATATCCATTTATATCTGTTAGAATAGCTCGAAACCAATATGTGCTTTCAGGTAATTTTTTACCTCCGTAATTACCATCCCAACCTTGACTATTTTCTGTCATTGTATATACAAGTTTACCAAATCGGTTGTATATATACACTTTAGAATTTGAGTAAAGAGATTCTTCATATCCTTTAATCATCCAGGAATCATTTTCGTTATCTCCATTAGGAGTGAAAAAATCAGGATACCCTAAAATTGAAAATAGATACTCTTGTATTCCGCAACCTCCTTTATCTCTAATGTAAAGAGTGTGAATGCCACTTTCAATATTTTGGAAAAAACCATCATTTGTATAAGGACCATTGATGTTATCAATAGCAAATTCATAATCACCATCTCCTAAATCTAAATTAACAACTTCTATAGAGTTATTTGTTGAATCGTCTAGAATGATAATATCATCTTTTGTAAGATTTGATTTTTCTGATTCTTTTACCATAATTGTTTGTTCTAAAGAAGAGCAGCCAGCTTCAGAAATAGCACTTACCGAATATGTTCCAGGAGAATTAGTATTTAATATTGGAGATTCCTCTGAAAGGATCTCTCCTTCTTTCTTCCAAACATATGTGTAATTTCCTTGAGCATTTACCGTTTCTAGGTCAACAGATCCGATATCTTTACAAATTACATAATTTGACATAGCTACATCAAAATTTGGAATTGTACTATCTACTTCTGCAACTATTTCTATTCTTGTGCTAGATATACAATTTGAAATATTTGCTTCAACAAAATAACTAGTTGATGTAACTAAATCTGGAGTTTCAAAATTATTTCCAA
>JBELHK010000005.1:35222-36922 GCA_042091415.1 Polaribacter sp.
CACTAGGAATTGCTGAAATTGTTGCCATGCCAGAATCACAAATTATAGTATCTTGTGTAGATATAATTTCAGGTAAATATATATTTGTACTTGCAGAGATATTTAAAGGAGGATCTGTTGGTTGCCCATATTCAACAATATAACCTCTTGGAATGTATAAACCAGTTCCTCCTTCGTTAGGTAAATCATTCCAAGCCCCTCGTATACCAATTGAAGGATCTGTTATATGAGCATAATCTTCATTTCCTGCATTATTAGGTTCATTATCATTCCAAAATGCAAAGTTTGGTGTTGAGCCATTTACAACTCCTTCCCAAAATATTGTTCCAGCCTCAGGGCCAGTTACCCATTTCCAAACACCTTCTGTTTCTTCGTCACTTCCTCCAATCCAACCTGCACCAGAAGCTTGTTTTCCTGCAAAATCTGCTTCCTCTTGAGAAGTTAATGTTGCAAGATATCCTTGTCTACCATAAAAAGTTCTGTTTTCTGCTTCGGTTTTGGCTTGAGACCAAGTAATTGATTCCGCAGAAACAAATTCATAAAAGTGATCTGTTGAAGGCAAATAATTTTTGTCATCTACAGTAAATGAAAAAGTTCTGCCATTGGCTATGTTGATATTTGATGAGGTGAATACAATTTCTTTAACTGCATTTTCTACGTCTGCAAATAGTATTTCATTACCGCTGGTTGAAGATTCTAATGTTAATTTTCCTTCACTTGCATCCCATGACGCATTTATATTCGGATGATTTCCTGTTAACTCTAAATTATCAGAATTTATATCATAACCTGAAGAAATTTGGATATATAAAAACTCAATTCCTGTATCATCTGAGTCAGTAATTGAAAAGTCTGTTACAATATTTATTGGGTTTGATGGACAAAATACTTGATTGCCTTCTGCTGAAATAGAAGGAGGATTACTTGTTTGAGAATAAATAAAACAGCAATTTATTAGCAATATAATTGAAATAAAAAATGTTTTTATATTCAGAGATTTATTCATTTTAGCACCCAACTTCTTTGTGATTTCTTATTTTTGTTATAAAGCACAATTTAAGGCATCAATTTTTAAAATTAATAAAAAATGGATAAAAATATTGTTAATACAAAATGGGTTCAAAAATCTCAATTTGAAACGGATAATCCGAGTGGTCATAAGTTCGTAATGTTTGATAAATCTGAAGATAATGGAAATGTAGTAGGGTTTGCACCCAAAGCATTAATGTTGTCTTCTTTGGCAGGTTGTTCTGGCTTAGATGTAGTTTCTTTATTAAATAAAATGCGAGCAGAAGTGGCTGAATTTTATATTGATGTTACAGGGGAGTTAACAGACGAACATCCGAAGTTTTATAAAAAAGTAAAAGTAGATTATCATTTTAGAGATAGTGATTTACAGCCAGAAAAAATTCAAAAAGCAGTAAATTTATCTGTGACAAAATATTGTGGAGTTATGGAAATGTTTCGTCAGTTTGCAGATATTGAAACGGAGATTCATCTACATAAAATTGAACTTTAAAATTTGTAAAAAATTCTATGAGATGGACTTTAAAGCAAGAACCGAATAAAGAAATTGTAAATAAATTATCTGAAGATTTGGGGGTTGATAAAACAATCGCCCAATTACTATGTCAAAGAGATATTAATACTTTCGATAAAGCAAAAGCTTTTTTTCGTCCAAACCTAAAGGATATTCACAA
>JBELHK010000005.1:37022-42697 GCA_042091415.1 Polaribacter sp.
CCTTTTTTAATGAAAGATATGGATATTGCCGTTTCTAGAATTGAAAAAGCAATAAAAAATAACGAGAATATCTTAGTTTATGGAGATTATGATGTAGATGGCACAACTGCAGTTTCGTTAGTTTCTTCTTATTTAAAAACAATTACATCAAATATTGCTACTTATATACCTGATAGATATGATGAAGGTTATGGGGTTTCATACACAGGAATAGATTTTGCAGAAGACAACAATTTTTCTTTGATTATTGCTTTAGACTGTGGAATAAAAGCAATTGATAAAGTAGCTTATGCAAGTGAAAAAGATATTGATTTTATAATATGTGATCATCATAAACCAGGAGATGAAATTCCTGATGCAGTTGCTGTATTGAATCCTAAAAGAACAGATTGTAATTATCCTTTTGATGAATTGTGTGGTTGTGGAGTTGGTTTTAAATTGATTCAAGCTTTAGGTACTAAAAGAAATCAATCTATAGAAGATTTTATTCCATATTTAGACTTGGTTGCTGTAGCAATTGCTGCTGATATTGTTCCTATGAACGGTGAAAATAGGATATTAACGTATTACGGTTTACAAGTTTTAAATCAAAAACCTAGAAATGGAATAAAAGCGATAATTCATCAAGCTAAAAAGAAAGAATTAACCATTACTGACGTAGTTTTTATTATTGCTCCTAGAATTAATGCTGCTGGTAGAATGAAACATGGTAATTATGCTGTAGAATTATTAACTGAAATGGAATTTGATGCTGCTGTTGAATTTGCGGCTGCCATTGAGATTTTTAATGCAGATAGAAAAGAATTAGACAAAAAAATTACTGAAGAGGCTCTCATACAAATTATAGAGAATAATGAAGAAGAAAAATTTACGTCGGTTGTTTTTAAGGAAGATTGGCATAAAGGAGTAATTGGTATTGTGGCTTCAAGATTGATTGAAACCTATTACAGACCTACCTTAGTTTTTACCAAAAGTGGAGATAAATTAGCTGCTTCTGCAAGATCTGTAAAAGGTTTCGATGTTTATAATGCATTACTACAATGTGAGGAGTTTATAGATCAGTTTGGAGGTCATAAATACGCAGCTGGTTTAACATTGTCGCCAGAGAATTATAAAAAATTTAAAAATAAGTTTGAAGAAGTCGTTGCTAAAACAATAGATAAGCAATTGTTGACGCCAGAAATTTCAATTGATGCTAAAATTGAATTATCAGACATTACACCAAAGTTTTTTAGAATTATTCAGCAAATGGGCCCTTTTGGCCCTAATAATATGAAACCTGTTTTTAAAAGCGATTGTGTGAGAGACAATGGTTATGGTAAAACAGTTGGTGCCGACAAAAAACATCTAAAATTAAGTGTTTTTCAAGGAGAAAATAAAAGTACATTAAACACTATCGGATTTAATTTAGGTAATAAATTAAAGTTTGTTAAAGACGAATTTGATATTGTGTATGCTTTAGAAGAGAATGAATGGAATGGCTATAAATCAATACAATTATTATTAAAAGATTTAAAATAAATAGGATTAATTTTCTATTGATAATAAAACCATTCTCAGTTCCATAAAAGTGAAAGATGTATTAACTTTCTCCTTCAGTTCAGTTAAATTTTTAAATTCTACTTTTTCAATAGCATCAACAATTTTCTTATATCTTTTTAGAGGGATTAATTCTAAAACATCAACATCACCTGAAGGAATAAAACTCATTAAATGACTTTGAATGGTATTTATTTTTAAGTTTCTTTCTTTCGCAATTTCCTTTGGAGATAGTCCAGAAGTGAACATTTCTAATGTAATTTGTTTTGTGTTTTTTTTATCCTCTTTTTTTTGTTCATTAAATTCATTAATACCATTTTCTTGGCAATATTCTATCACAACTTCTAAAATCTCCTCTCCATATTTTTCAACTCTCGTTTTCCCCATCCCTTTTATTTTCTGTAAATCTTTAGTTGTTCTAGGTAACCCATCACAAATATTGTAAAGAGTTTCTTGAGTAAAAATTTGAAAATCCGGAATTTGTAAAACTTCTGCAATATTGCTTCTCAATTCGCGTAATTTTAAAGCTAACAAAGGGTCTTTTTTAGTAGATATTTTCTTTTTCTTCTTAGTATCTGTTTTTTGTAAAACAGCATTTGCTCTAACTTCTAAATAACTTTGAACTTTAAATCCGTCAGTCATTTTTTTAAGTGCATAAACTTTTTCAGAAAGTTTTTCTTGAAGATTCTCAAATTGTTTTGAGAAATCCTTTTTAACTCCTTTATTGTCTGATGAAAATGAAACTTTAGAAAGAGGTTGTATAATTTTATTTATGGTTTCTGATAAAAAATAGTCAACTCCTTTTATAAACCTATCTTGAATTTGAGTCTTGTTTTCGGGGAGAACATTATCAATATTGATTGATGTTAATTGATTTTTAAAAGCACTTGATACTTTCATCAAAGGAATAATACCCTCGTCTTTTATTATTTTTAAATGATCAATTACATCACCTTTAATACTTTTTTGGTTTTTATAAAATATGTCAATCATTCTAGTTGCTGGATATAAGAATGATCTATAGTCAAATAATTCTGAAATTAAGTTTAATTGAAATTCCTTTTCTGATTCTAAAAGTATTTTTTCATTGGGATGATTTTCTTCTACACTTTCTGTAAAATGGACAACTGTACTATCATTAATAATTGCATTATTAGAAATTTGTGTTTTTAAAACCAAACCATCTAAAGAAGTACACCTACTCAATGCAACATAAGTTTGTCCGTGAGCAAAAGAAGCTTCTGCATCTATAATTGCCTTTTCAAAGGTTAAACCTTGACTTTTGTGAATAGTAATTGCCCAAGCCAAACGTAAAGGTATTTGTTTATAAGAACCAATAATCTCTTCTTTTACCTCCTTAGTTTCATCATTTATTGAATAATTAACATTATTCCACATTTCATGTTCTGTCACAATTTCCTCCAAATCATTTGAGCATTTTACAGTAACAGAATTTTTAGAAATATCTGTGATAATTCCGATTTTACCATTAAAATATCTTTTTTCTAGTGAAGAATCATTTTTGATGAACATTACTTGTGCACCAATTTTAAGCTCTAATTTTTCATCGTTAGGATAAGAGTTTTCATTAAACTTACCAGAAACTTCTGCATCAAAAAAGTAGCTACTATTTTTTAATTTATTTAACTCAGAATTGTTAATTGAATTTGCTCTATTATTGTGAGTAGTAAGGGTTATGTATCCTTCTTCTTTTGTTGGTGAAAAATCTGGACTATAATTTCTATTTAATATTTTTTGTGACTCTATTGAAAGAGTATCATTTCGAATTTCATTAAGGATTTTAATAAAACTTTCATTTTTTTGACGATAAATATGCTTTAATTCTATTGAAACAACATTGGCTTCGTTAAAAGCTTTAGAGCTAAAAAAATATACAGTTTCATAATGATTTCTTAGTAAGTTCCATTCATTTGGTTTTACAACAGGCGATAATTGTTGCAAATCACCAATCATTAAAATTTGTACACCACCAAAAACTTTATCTCTATTTTTATAACGTCTTAAAACTTGATCTATACCATCTAAAAGATCAGCTCTCACCATTGATATTTCATCTATAATTACTAAATCTAACGATTTTATAATATCAATTTTAGTCTTAGAAAATTTACGTTGGTTAGAGGTATTGGTAATTTGATTTGGTAAAATTGGGCCAAAAGGCATTTGAAAAAAGGAATGAATGGTTACTCCTTTTGCATTAATTGCTGCTACTCCTGTTGGTGCAACAATAATCATCCTTTTTAAGGATTCATTTTTTATTTTATGAAGAAAAGTTGTTTTTCCTGTACCTGCTTTTCCTGTAACAAACAGATTTCGGTCTGTTTTATTAATAAAATCGAAGGCAAGTTCTAGTTCAGGATTTTTTAGCATCTCAACTTTTTTGTAAGAAAATAATTCTATAAAATTATATAAAAAATCCCAAGCTTTACTTGGGATTTTAGATAAATTAAGTTTTTATTATTAATTATCTCTTTTGTAATAACTAACAATTGTTGCTTTAGCTAATGTATTGTTTGATAAATAATAACCAACGACTGCAGCATTTGTGTTTTCATCTAAACCAAGTTTGTCTGTTTTTAAAGCATACACAGTTATTTCATACTTATGCCAACCATGCCCTTTAGGAGGACAAGGACCTCCAAAACCCTTAGAACCATAATCAGTTACACTCTGAATAGATCCTTTTGGAGCTAAATTTAATTTTATATTACCTGCGTTAGATACTAATTCGTTAATATTTGCAGGAATATCAAAAACTAGCCAATGCCACCAGCCGCTTCCTGTTGGAGCATCAGGATCGTACATTGTTATTGCAAAACTTTTTGTTCCTTCAGGAGCATTTATCCAAGACAATTGCGGAGATGTGTTTTCTCCAGAACAACCAAATCCGTTGAATTCTTGTGTTTTAGTAGTTTGCCCTCCTAAATCTTTGCTCATCAATGTAAATGTATTTTGACTATAGAAAATACTTGATAAAGAAAGTGCTAATACGAGTAATAGATTACTTTTTTTCATGATATGTATTTTAATATTTCTCTAAATTTTTACTAAAAAAACCCAAGCAAAAGCTTTGGGTTTAGATATTTATAAGGTCTTTTTAAGACTTACATTTCTAATGCTTTCTCAGGATTGTTATCCATTAATAATTCAATAGGATTTTCTAAAGCTTCTTTTACAGCCACTAAAAAACCTACCGATTCACGACCATCAATAATTCTATGGTCGTAAGAAAGAGCAACGTACATTATTGGTTGAATAACCACTTCACCATTAACAGCCATAGGTCTGTTTACAATGTTGTGCATACCTAATATACCACTTTGTGGAGGGTTGATAATTGGTGTTGATAACATAGAACCAAACACACCTCCATTTGTAATTGTAAATGTACCTCCTGTCATTTCATCAACAGTAATTTGACCATCTCTTGCTCTTAATGCTAATCTTTTTACTTCAGATTCTACGCCTCTAAAAGATAAATTTTCTGCATTTCTAATAACAGGTACCATTAATCCTTTTGGTCCAGAAACAGCAATAGAGATATCTTGAAAATCGTGCTTTACTTGAAAGTTTCCATCAATCATTGAATTAACATCAGGATACATTTTTAAAGCTCTAACAACAGCAAGAGTAAAGAAAGACATAAAACCTAAGCCTACATTGTGTTTCGCTTTAAACTCTTCTTTATATTTAGATCGTAAGTCAAAAATAGGTTGCATGTTTACTTCATTAAAAGTAGTTAACATTGCAGTTTCATTTTTAACAGAGACTAAACGTTCTGCTACTTTTCTTCGTAGCATAGACATTTTTTTGCGTTCTGTTCCTCTTGATCCATTTGCAGGTTGAGTACCCATTGAAGGTACAGCTTTTACTGCATCCTCTTTCGTTATTCTACCATCTTTCCCTGTTCCTTGAATCGTTTTAGGGTCTATACCTTTTTCAGCTAATACTTTTTTAGCGGCAGGAGAAGCTGTTCCTGTAGCATAAGTTTCAGTCTTAGGAGTTTCTTTTGTTTCAGCTTTCTTTTCTTCTTTAGGAGTTTCTTCCTTTTTCGCCGATGAATTGCCTTCAGGTTTTGCGGCACTCGTATCTATTAAACAAACAACCTCTCCAAC
>JBELHK010000006.1:0-5382 GCA_042091415.1 Polaribacter sp.
AATTTAACGTAACTAGCTACATTAATGATTTAAGTAAAAATGAAATTGGAGATGTGCATTCTTGTGAAATTTCTGATGCCGATTTTTATGTAGGATCATATTCTATAGGTGATAGAACTCGTGCGTTTTTAAAAGTACAAGATGGCTGTGATTATAAATGTACTTATTGTACAATACCTTTAGCAAGAGGTATTTCTAGAAGTGATACTTTAGAAAATGTTATTCGAAATGCAAAAGAAATATCTGCAAAAGGAATTAAAGAAATTGTTTTAACCGGTGTAAATATTGGCGATTACGGTAAAGGTGAGTTTGGCAATAAAAAACACGAACATACTTTTTTAGAATTGGTAAAAGAATTAGATGAAGTAGACGGAATTAAACGTCTAAGAATATCTTCTATTGAACCTAATTTACTAAAAGATGAAACTATTGATTTTGTTTCTAATTCAGATTCTTTTGTTCCTCATTTTCATATTCCCCTTCAATCTGGGAGCGATGAACTTCTAAAGAAAATGAAACGAAGATATTTGACAAAAACTTACACAAACAGGGTGCATAAAATAAAAGAAGTTATGCCAAATGCATGTATTGGTGTTGATGTTATTGTTGGTTTCCCTGGAGAGACAGACGAACTCTTTTTAGAAACTTATAATTACTTATCTGAATTAGATATTTCGTATTTACATGTCTTTACCTACTCAGAAAGATCAAATACTGAAGCCGCTTTAATGAAAGGAGTAGTTCCTAAAAATATTCGCTCAAAAAGAAGTAAAATGTTACGAGGTTTATCTGCAAAAAAAAGACGAAATTTTTATGAAAGTCAGATTGATAATACTCTAACGGTACTATTTGAAAGCGAAAATAAAGAAGGATATATTCATGGTTTTACCGAAAATTATGTAAAAGTAAAAACTCCTTGGAACCCTGAGTTAGTAAATACACTTCATAAAATTAAACTTACTAAAATTGATGAAGATGGTCTTGTTAGGTTTGATTTTATAAAATCTTCAATATTGGCTTAAAATGAAAAGCTTATAATAGACTTATTAGACGAAATGGAGAAAATTCATATATATTTTATGCCAGGACTTGCTGCAGGGCCAAAAATATTTGAAAATTTAGTTTTCGATGAAAGTTTATATGAATTACATTTTTTAAAATGGATACAACCTCTAACTATTAATGAAAATATTTCTAATTATGCTGAGAGATTAGCAAATGAAGTTAAACAAAAGAATATTGTGTTAGTTGGAGTCTCTTTTGGTGGCATTATGGTACAAGAAATGAGTAAATTTCTTAAGCCTAAAAAAATTATAATAATTTCTAGTGTAAAAAGTAATCTAGAATTTCCAAAAAGATTTAAATTGGCTAGCGCAAGTAAATTATATAAATTATTCCCCACAAAAATTGTAAGTGATTTTGAGAGTTTTAAAAAGTTTTTTTTAGGAAAATCATTAAAAAAGAAAGCAAAAATATATGAGAAATATTTGTCTGAAAGAAATGAAATATACTTAAAATGGTCTATTTACAATGTACTTCATTGGCAACAAACAGAATCGCCTCCAAATATTATTCATATTCACGGAACAAACGATCTTGTTTTTCCTATTACAAATATTTCTAATGCTATTAAAATCGAAAAAGGAACTCATATTATGATTATCACTAAAGCAAAAAAAATATCACGTATCATTCACGAGAAATTATCTGCTTTATCAGATTAAAAATATATTTAAATAAAAACTATGAATAAATCCATTAGGTACATTAGTATTCTATCAGTAATTTTTTTATCAATATTATTTTATAACGCAACTAAAGAAAAGGATAGTAGTGAAAACACAAATACCCATAAAAATTATAAAATAAAAGCTTTAGAATTACCTAAAAACTTAAATTTAGCAGGAGAAAGAGTTCCGATAGAAATTCAAGACGTTAGAGAGAGAATGGATCGAGAGTTAATGGTTAATACTTATTGGCAATCTAATGGCTTATTATTGTTTAAAAGAGCCAATAAATATTTTCCAATATTGGAGCCTTTATTAAAAAAATATGGAATTCCTGATGACTTTAAATTTTTAGCGCTTGCTGAAAGTGGTTTTATAGATGAAACTTCTACTGTTGGAGCAGCTGGAATTTGGCATTTTATGAAAAAAACTGGAAAAGAATATGGATTAGAAATAAATAGCAACGTAGACGAAAGGTATCATATTGAAAAATCTACACGAGTTGCTGCTGAATATTTAAAAAAATCAAAAGAGAGATTCGGAACTTGGACATTGGCTGCAGCGTCATATAATGCCGGGAATTATGGCATTGCTAGAAGATTAAAATCACAAGGTGTAAATAATTATTATGATGCTCTTTTACCAGATGAAACAGAGAGATATATTTTTAGAATTTTAGCGCTAAAAGAAATTATCAACAATCCAAAAAAATACGGATTCATCTTTGAAAATAAAGACTTATATAAACAACAAAAAACCTATACCATAAAAGTAGATACGGCAATTTCTAATTTAGCCTTATTCGCAAAGGAATACGGATTAAATTATAAAGAATTGAAAATTTATAACCCTTGGTTAAGGGAAAATAAATTGAACAATAAAAGCAGAAAATTGTACGAAATTAAACTCCCAAAAGATTAGCTTTACTTTTAACTTCTACTATAATTTGGAGCTTCTTTTGTAATTGCTACATCGTGCGGATGGCTTTCTGCTATTCCGCTCGAAGTTATTCTTACAAACTTTCCTGTTTTCTTTAAAGTATCGATATCTTTTGCTCCACAATATCCCATACCTGCTCTTAAACCACCAATAAATTGATGCATAGTTTCAAATAATTCACCTTTATATGGAACTCTTCCTACAATACCTTCAGGAACTAGCTTTTTAATATCATCTTCAACATCTTGAAAATAACGATCTTTTGATCCTTTTTTCATGGCTTCAACAGAACCCATTCCTCTATAAGACTTAAACTTTCTTCCTTCATAAATTATAGTCTCTCCAGGAGATTCTTTTGTACCTGCTAATAAAGAACCTAACATTACACAATCTGCACCTGCTGCAATCGCTTTTGGAATATCTCCTGTATATCGAATACCTCCATCAGCAATAACAGGAACACCAGTATCTTTGATCGCTTCTGCAACTTCTAAAACTGCTGAAAATTGAGGAAATCCAACACCTGCTACTACTCTAGTTGTACAAATAGAACCTGGTCCAATACCAACCTTAACAGCATCTGCTCCTGCATCAACTAAATATTTTGCCGCCTCTGGTGTTGCTATGTTACCAACTACAACATCTAAATCGCTAAAATTATTTTTGATTTCTTTTAATACTTTTACAACACCTTCTGTATGTCCATGAGCAGTATCAATAATTACAGCATCTACTCCTGCTTTTACTAATGCAGCAGCTCTTTCTGATGCATCTGAAGTAACACCTATTGCCGCAGCTACTCGTAATCTTCCATAAGAATCTTTATTGGCAATTGGCTTTTGAGTCACTTTTGTAATATCTCTAAAAGTAATTAATCCCTTTAATGTATAATTATCATCTACGATTAAAAGCTTTTCAATTTTATTTTTTTGAAGTATTTTTTCTGCATCTTTTAAAGAAGTTCCTACAGAAGCTGTAATTAAGTTTTCACTTGTCATTACTTCAACGATAGGCCTAGAATCGTTATGTTCAAATCTTAAATCTCTATTTGTAATAATACCTTCTAACTTCCCATTTTCATCAACTATTGGAATTCCTCCAATGCTATGTTCACGCATATATTTTTTTGCATGAGCAACAATAGCATTTAAAGGTAAAGTTACAGGATCTAAAATCATTCCACTTTCAGCACGTTTTACTTTTCTTACTTCTAAAGCCTGTTGTTCAATCGACATATTTTTATGTAAAACACCAATACCTCCTTCTCTAGCAATCGCAATTGCTAATGAAGATTCTGTTACTGTATCCATAGCTGCAGAGACTATTGGAACATTAATTGTAATATTTTTGGTGAATTTTGTTTGAATATTTACCTCTCTAGGTAAAACTTTAGAAAAAGCTGGTACTAAAAGTACATCATCATAAGTTAATCCTTCTCCTAAAATTTTGTTTTCGTGTGAAAGCATCGCAATTAATATTTAATTGCAAGCAAATTTACAACATTTATATGGTTTAATTTTGTAATAAATTAAAATATCTATCTAATTTTATCGTATTGACTTTGCCAAGAGTATTCGCTAAAGTTTTTTCCAGAGCTACCAAAGAATATAAAAAACATACCAACAACTCCTTTAAAATAGAACATAAATAACATTAACAAATAACCAAAGCTTGGTTCGTTAGATATAAAAAATGGATAGGTAAAATATGTAAAAACAATACTAATTAATGTTAGAGATATTAATAAATTTTCTATGTTTTTAAATGACCAACATTTTAGTTTTCTAAGGGGATGAAGATCTTCTCCCCATTTATGAATTAAATAATAATAATCATTTCCCATTGGGGCAAATAATAAAGGATCATCAGCTTTTTTAAGTTTAAATGCTTTAAGTGGAGCAACAATCTTAAACCCACTAATTTTTGTGTTATGAGTATTTTCTAATTCTCTTATTTTAGAAATCGCTTCTGATGGATACTCTTTTATAAAATGAACTGAATTTAAAAAGCGTAATCTGTAATCAGCACATATTTTTTTTATCTGTGAGACATGAAATATTTTGCTTCCATCAACCTTATCAATATCAAAAATATTTATGTGATTGTTATCCGATTTTTTTAATGTTTCTAGAATTGACTCTCTTTTGATGTCTGATAATTCTAAAATTTGTTTGTAATTATTGAGTAAAGTTTCAGGATCGTATGCTTTTTTACGTTCTTTTATTAACTTTTCGTGTATGTTAATTTTTTGAAACATTTTTTATTTAAAATTACTAAAAATTATAACTTAGATATGCATGTATAATTTAGATTTCTTTTATTTAAAATGATTTTAAATACTGATTTGTAATGTTATATAGTAATTTCTCGGTAATGATGGAATTATTCCTGGGCCAGGATAGCCACTAGATCTTCTAGTAAAATAACTCTTATTAAAAAGGTTATTTATACCTGTTTCTAATTTTAAAAACTTGTATTTGTAAGACAATGAGGTATCAAAAATATCATAAGCAGGTATTGCTCCTCTAATAGGATTTGATGAGTCTGAAGCCTCTGAATTTGAAGCATCGTTATATTGTTTAGATAGATAACTATATTGTGCACTTAATAAGAAGTTATTATACCCAAATTTAATTCCTGTTTTAAAATTTAAATCAGGAACAAACTCAACTCTTTTTCCTAAAACATCATTTTGTTTAGATTCTGTGTATTCTGA
>JBELHK010000006.1:5482-7580 GCA_042091415.1 Polaribacter sp.
TCCAAATTAGGATCAACAGCATTTGAAGGGTTTACTATATTTAAATCTGTAAAAGTTATCGAGCGATAATTTTGAGAAACATTAGCATAAAATTCTAAAGATTTATTATACTTATAACTTAAACCAATACCAAAAAGAGCTAAATTTCTTTTTTTTGTGATATTATCTGATTCTTCAATATTACCTATAGGATTTCCTGCTCCATCAAAATTAGTTCTCTTTTTAGTTCCATTACTTCCTGTATTTATATACTCAAATCTAAAACCAGGAGTAACTGAGAATTTATCATTTATATAAAATATATTTTCTCCAAAAAATGCAATATTTTCATTTGGATTTGTAAAATCTGACTGAAATATATAATCTGGAAATTGTTCTGTAGCTTTAGAAAAGTTTGCATCTGATCCATCTGTACCTGGTCCTTGAAAAGAGGCGTTATTAGCTTTATAATACTTTACTCCTAATAAATAAGTTGCCTTTTTGTTAAAAACTGAATAATTATTTACAAACCTAGATTCAAATCCAAAATTATTAAAATCTCCAATAAGCAATTCTCTTGCACCAAAGTCGTCAATAGCACTTACTGTTGATACTCTAAAACCAACTGATTTTCTTGAAGCATTTAATCCGAAAAAATTAAAACTGAATTTTGAATTCTCTGAAAAATTGTGAAAAAACTTTAAATTATATAAAAACCAATCTATTTGAAACCAGTTACGAGTTCTATTACTTTGATAAGGATCTTCTGCAAACATTTTATCTGTTAAACCACCAGCTTGTTGTGCTAAATAATTTAAATATGTTAAGTCTAATGAAATATTTGTTTTTGAATTGAACTTGTAATTTAAGTTTAAAAAGGCACTTTTAGAATCGAAACCAGAATTAGGTCTAAATCCGTCTCCTTTTTTGTAATTGAAATATCCATAATAACTGAAGTTATTTTTAGTACCGCTAATACTTGTAAAATTTGTATATAAACCAAAACTTCCTATAGTATTTCTTGTTAAAACTTCAAATTCTTTATTCGGATTTGGTTTTTTCATTACAAAATTAATTAACCCTCCAAATTGAGTTCCATATTGTAAAGATGCTGCTCCCCTAACAATTTGAATTTCCTCTAAACCTTCAGAAGCTGGTGTATAATAACTTTCTGGATACCCTAATACATCTGCACTAATATCATAACCGTTTTGACGTGTATTAAAATTACCAGTTCTAGTTGGGTTTAATCCTCTACCACCAATATTTAACTGTAATCCAGCATCATCATTTTCAAAAATATTTAAACCCGGAATTTGATTGTAAATTTGTCTAGCATTATTGGTTGCTAAATTTGCTGTTGATTGATTTACTAAAATTACTTCCGTCTTTTTTCCAGCATAAATAGATGTTCCTTCAACATCTTTTAATCTTTTTAATTCAAAAATCTTTTCTTTTCTAACTTTAATCTCAATTTCTGATAATTCATCTTCAAAATTATCTAATACAATTTTTATACTTCTATTATCAAGTATCTCTAAATTTGTTTTTTTTAGCTTAAAGTTATCAGCATAAACAATCAAACTTATTTCTCTTAAATCCGAAGTAAACTCGAATTTACCTTCAGTATTAGAAACTGCAAGAAAACCACCTGAATTACTATAGATCTGAGCGTTTTTTATTGGATTTTTAAAATTATCAAATACTAATCCATTAATTTTATATTGTGAAGAAATAGATAAAGTTGTAAAGAAAAAAAAGTAAAGTATAATTTTATTCATTTAAATGCCTTTTATTTTTTTATCAGATGAAAACGGAATAACCCAATCTTTATGTGACAATGATTCTTTTATTTTATACAAATCGATATTTGGATTTATAAACTGAGTGCTCATTCTTCCATTTAAAGCTACATAACTCTCAACATAAACTTCAACATTTTTATGTCCTTGGCTTTTAAAATGATCTCCTAAATAATGAGCGTATTCTAAGATAGAACTTGGCTGAAAACTCATTTGTTTTTCTTGAAAACTAGTCAAAAAATCGGTATTATCTACATAGAAGAATTTTTTAGTTTTCCCGTCTACAATTTTAAAAGTTGCTAAACCCGTTTTTTCTG
>JBELHK010000006.1:7680-11276 GCA_042091415.1 Polaribacter sp.
CCCTGCTCTGTCCAAAAAAGTTCTCCAGGATAAAATAAATATCTCCAAGGTAAAAAAAATTGAATAACGAAAAAAACAGAAATAATAGTTAACATTATTGATTTTAAAGTTTTATTGTAAATAAAGGAATTTACCGCTTTAAGGTTTTCAAAAATGTTAAGTTTAATTTTTATACTATTTAAAATTTTGACATGAATATTTTCATCTAAAAATACCAAAGTAGAAACAATCATTATATAAGGAAACATTCCGATTGATGGAAATAAAACACTTGTTGATACATGAAAAAATAAAACTAATAAAAACCCAAGAGTTCTCGTTTTTCTATAATAAAGTAAAAAAGGGATTGATAAATCATATACTGCTCCTCCCCAACTCATAGCATAATGAAACCACTCTTCTTGTAAAAGAGTGTTTCCAATCAATGGAAAATCATATTTAGAAGGTAACCAAATTTTTAAGGGCATTGCTCTAAAAAGCCAATCAGAATTTAATTTGGCAATTCCTGCATGAAAATAAACTATGGTAAGTAAAAGTTTTATTGAATCTATGGTCCATTTTGGTATTTTGGTAAATTCTCTTTTTTTCAAATAAGAGTCAAATGAAAAAGTTGCATTTGCAGGTAAAAAAATAAGTAAAAAACTTAAGATACTGATAAAATAGTAATGATTTAAATAAGTTGTTTTATCCATCAATTCTATGTAGGTAAAAGATAGAAAAAACAAGATAATTGATAGTCTGTATTTATATCCTATTGCAATAAAAAAAGAGGATAGACCACAAATAAAAAATAAGAGATATGTAAAATCTCCTAGAGGCTTAGCCCATTCAAATCCATAATAAGAAAAATGAAAAATTGGCTCTATGTATATAGTTTCAATCCAACCTTTTTGCCAGAATCTAATGATACTTAGCAGCATCATAAAACCAAATAAAAACCTAAAAACCGCTAGTGTAGCGGTTTTAGATTCTTTTAAAAGATAATTATGTATTAGAGAGTTTTTAACCATCTCCGTCGCCATCAACATAATCTACATTAACACTAAAAGCTTGTAACATGTCTACTTTTAATAGCACAACAACTTTTTGTAATTCATCATAAGCTTGTCTCATCTGTAAATTGTCTTCGTTAACCTGTTGAAAAAAGTTTGAATTAAGTGTGTTTAATTGTGTTTCCGCAGATTCTAATTGATTAATTATTCCAGAAGAAATATCCGTTCTTTCTAAAGCTTCTAAATATTGTTGATAACTAGAGCGGTTTGCAGTTGCGTTTCCGTTGTACTTACCTTCAAAAACATCTTTAAAAAAACTTAAAGCATCTATAGCTAATTCTTTAGATACCATTCTATTATAGTATGCTTCAACTTTCTCTGGTAAAGGATTATCAGAAAAAACTCCCGCAGGAATACCAACCTTATTTGCTCTTAATCTTTTTTCGTAATAAAATATATAGTCATTCACTAATTTGTTAAAAGAACTTGTTGCTGTATTTGATGTGCTAGCTACAAAAGTATCTCTATAATTAGTAACCCAATCGTTAGTAACAGAATTTGTTAAATCAGCCATTTTTGTTAATACATTTGTAATGTATTCTTTATAAGAGGATGCATTATTGTCTGTTGTATATTTTTCTAAAATAGCCTGATCTGAATTTGCTACTCCGTATAACAAATAATCTAAGGCAGGAAAACCTTGTGCGTCGTGATTATTTGGATCTCCTAAATCATAACTACCTGAAGAAATATTTTGCTCAACATCAGTAACTGAAAGAGGAAATACATTTATATGATAATAATATTGTAATTCTTCTGCCATACCAATATCAAACATTTCCACACGTTGCCATTTTTTATAAGCTTGAAGCCAAGAACTTCTAAACAAGTCTAAATTTGTTTGATTTGGGTTAGTAACAAAATTTTGACCAGCCGAATTTAAATCATTCATTTTTGTTGTAAAATCTTGATAAGAAGGAATAATTATATTATCTGCAAAATGCGTTAGTAATGCTCCTCTATCAAAATTATCAACTTGAGTATCATTTTCGTTGTCAGAAGAACTACACGCGTAGACTACAACAACAACGATAAAAAGAATTGATATTTTTTTAAACATGGGTTGTTTTTATTTTTAATAATAGAATAAACAAATTTAAAGAAATAAAATTTTAGAAAAACATGTAAAATGTTATAGATTTCTAAATTTAATTAAATTGATAAACAAAAAAATACATTAACTTTAATAAGGCTCATAAGTAGATCATGAGCCTTATCAAATGTATTTATTAAAAAAACTAAAGTTAATTAGTTTGCAGCTTCTTCAACAGTGAAATCAAATTTCGCAGCTATAGTTGAAGACATAGTATCTAAAGTTTCTGGTGTTATATCCCAAAAACCGTCTCCAGACTCAAGAGTAGAAATAAATCCATCTACTTCAGCTTTCGTAAAATAAGGATCGTTTGAATTTGGCTTTCTTGTAAACATTAAACTGTAAATAAATCCAAAACCTTCAGATAAAGCGTGGAATGCAGTAGCATTATCAGTAGATAAATTGTTTTTACCTTGTTGTAAATAGTAAACAGCTCTTACTCCAATTATCATTGAAATTTTTTCTCTCAAAATATTCGCTTGTTCGTCTCTTACAGTATAATTTTTTGCAACAATTGCCGCTCTACCAAATTTAAATGCATCGTAAATATCTTGAGCTATACCCTCAAAATCAGTATCATTTTCAACTCTCGCTAAATATTTATTTAAGAAACTATCAGCACCTAATTGAGGACTTGTTGCGTTATCAGTACCATATAAGTAACCAAACGCTTCATCCCATTTATGCTCCATAGTTGTATAATTTTTATCTGTTGCAACTACATCTGCATCATTATCTGCTCTGTTACTTGCATCATCTAAAACAGAAGTACTTAAATAATTATTTAAAATCTGATCTACCATCAATGCACCAATTAATCCTTTATTAATTGCTTGATTATATTCTAGACCTTTTCCGTTAATATATCTTGTAGATCCACCTCCAAATTGAATTTTACCAGCATTTCCTGCAGTAGCATTAACATCCCAATTAGGATAAACTTCATCAACTTGAGCAGCAATCCATGAATCAAAATCAGCTTTTATTAATCCTGCATCTGTAGAATTTGAAGAGAAAAAATCAAAAGAGGCTGCTGTTTTACTTCTAACACTTTTTGAAGAAGCATTTAAATCTGCATCTGAAAATTTATTTCCAGTATTTGTAAACATACCATCAAGGTCTTCTTCAGTTTTAGATGTATTTTTTAAAGCTGAAATAAATTCTTCAGCCATTTCAATACGAGTTGTTTGACCGCTATAGCTTACAGTTGATGCTCCATTTCTTTCAAAAGAATAAGTTAAAGGGGCAGTAACTGGTGTTTCATTGTTGTCGTTGTCATCGCTATTACTACAAGAAGCTAGTAAAATTGTAGTAAAAACTGTAAGTAATAATTTAAAATTCTTCATTTATTTAGATTTATTTAAAATAATTTCATGCAAATATAAGTTAGAAAATTAATTCAAACAAAAACTTATTTAGATTTATTTAAAATAAATTAAAACAAAAAAAAT
>JBELHK010000006.1:11376-15361 GCA_042091415.1 Polaribacter sp.
TTTTCAAATCAAATTTTTAGCTAATAATTTATCATGGTTCTTGTAAAACTGCATAACTATAAACGAACCAATAAGAGAAGACGCCATACCTTCTATCAATAAAGTTATAAATAACTCAGGTAAAGAAAGACTTCCGCTTATTAAAAAGGAATTGTCCATTGCATTTAGAAAATCTGGATCTATAAATTCAACATAAGATACAACACCTACTATTGAAAATAAAACAGCAAGAGCCGATGTTTGCAAACCTAGTCCTAAATTTATAATGTAGCTCGTTTCTTTATTTACTTTAATATTTGTTTTTATTGCCTGCCTTATTCCTATACCAACGAATAGTAAATTAAAAAATCTAAGAAAAGGATTTTCATGAAGACCAAAGATTTTCGTAAAGAAGAAAAAACCTCCAATCATAAAAACGATAAGAACTGCATTTTTAATAATAATAGTTGTGTCTTTCATAATCTGAAAATTTACACTACTAATTTAATAAAAATAAAATTAAAAAAATGTTAAATAAAATTCAAATAAATTAGATAGTATCTAATTTAAAGAGCAAATAGTTATTTAAAACACAAATATTAGCTAATTTTTATAAAGAAAATACATTAAAATTTAAAGTAGCTAATATTTGTATTTAAGCTATAAATTAAACATTAGTTGCGGCAAGTTCTTTATAAACTCCTGTCTCTAATTTTTCTCTAATTGATGAGAAAGCCGAAATTGTTTCATCAATATCTTCTTGAGTATGAGTTGCTGTTGGTATTAATCTTAAAATGATTAAACCTTTTGGTATAACAGGATAAACTACAATTGAACAGAAGATTCCATAATTTTCTCTTAAATCATTAACCATTGCCATAGCTTCTGGAATTTCTCCCTTTAAGAACACCGGAGTTATACATGTTTGAGTAGTTCCAAGATCAAAACCTGCATTTCTAAGACCTGATTGTAATGCGTTTGTATTTTCCCACAATTTATTTTTTAATTCTGGCATTGTACGAATCATATCTAAACGTTTTAAAGCTCCTTTTACCATTGCCATTGGTAAAGACTTTGCAAACATTTGAGAACGTAAATTGTATTGTAAAAATTGAATAATATCTTTATCTCCTGCTAAAAAAGCACCAATACCTGCCATAGATTTTGCAAAAGTTGCAAAATATACGTCTATATCATCTTGAACTCCTTGCTCAAAACCAGTTCCTTTTCCTCCTTCACCTAAAGTTCCGAAACCATGAGCATCATCAACCAATAATCTAAAACCATACTCTTCTTTGAAAGATACAATTTCTTTTAAACGACCTTGTTCTCCTCGCATACCAAAAACCCCTTCAGAAATTACTAAAATTCCTCCTCCAGTTTTATCTGCCATTTTTTTTGCTCGCTTGATGTTTTTCTCAAAACTCTCCATATCGTTATGACGATACACAAAACGCTTCCCTGCATGTAATCTAACACCATCAATAATACATGCGTGAGTATCTATATCATATACAATAACATCATTCTTTGTTACTAAAGCATCAATTGCAGACATTATTCCTTGGTAACCGAAGTTTAATAAATAAGCTTTTTCTTTATCTACAAATTCGGCACATTCTCTTTCTAATTGCTCATGATAAGGTGTATGACCAGACATCATTCTTGCTCCCATTGGATATGCCATACCGTGCTCTTTTGCAGATTCACCATCAATTTTTAAAATTTCAGGATGATTAGCAAGACCTAGATAATCGTTTATACTCCAAGTAATAACTTTTTTTCCATTGAAAGACATTCTATTAGAAATTGGCCCTTCTAATTTTGGAAATACATAATAACCTTCTGCTTTTTCTGCCCATTTTCCAATAGGCCCTTTATCTTTTTTTATCCTTTCAAATAAGTCTAATGCCATGTTTCATTTTTTCGATTTGCAAAGTAACCGCTTTTTTTGATTTTTAACAAATTGTTAAATCAGATCAACGCTATTTATATAAACTTTTGTTCTTTCATCCATGAATCACTATAGATTTTATTCATATATCTAGAACCATGATCTGGAAAAATTAAAACCACAACACTATCTTCATCAAATAAGCCTAAATTATTGAATTGTTTCGCTGCTTGTAACACAGCTCCTGAAGTATATCCACAGAAAATACCCTCTTCATTTAAAATTTCTCTTGATGCAAAAGCAGCATCTTTATCGGTTACTTTTTCATAAATATCAATAACAGAAAAATCGGTTGAAGAAGGAATTAAGTTTTTGCCTAATCCTTCAATTTTATATGGTGAAACCTCATTTAAATCTAACTCTCCAGTTTCATGATATTTTTTTAGAACTGAACCAACAGCATCTACACCTAATATTTGAATATTAGGATTCATTTCTTTTAAATATTTACCAGTACCTGATATTGTTCCTCCTGTTCCGCTAGCAGCAACTAAATGTGTAATTTTCCCTTGAGTTTGTTTCCAAATTTCTGGCCCTGTTGTTTTATAGTGAGCTTCAATATTCAGTTTATTGAAATACTGATTTATGTATACTGAATTTGGAGTTTCTAAATGGATTCTTTTTGCAACTTCATAATACGACCTTGGATCATCTGCTGGAACATTTGCAGGACATATATGAACCTCTGCTCCCATTGTTTTCAATAAATTAATCTTATCTTGAGATGATTTATCTGAAACTGCAAGAATACATTTATATCCTTTTACTAAACTAATCATAGCCAAACTATAACCTGTATTACCAGAAGTTGTTTCAACGATTGTAGCTCCTTTTTTTAAGATTCCTTTCTTCTCTGCATTTTCAACAATATGTAAAGCAATTCTATCTTTTTGCGAAAGACCCGGATTAAATGCTTCTAATTTTGCATAAAAAGATCCTTTTAAATCTTTTGTGATTTTGTTAATCTGAACTAAAGGCGTCTCCCCTATTAATTGTAAAATACTATTTTTAATCTCTTTATTATTATTCATTTAATATGAATTACTATAAGTTGATATTTTATTTAATCTTTTGCAAAAGTAATTAACACTTTGCAAACTTAATATTCAATTAAAGCTTAATCTTTTTATTCATTAGTTTTATTTTCTAATGCCAATAAGAAAGTATAATCTTTTGCCGTTTCTTTTAAAGATTCAAAACGACCTGATGCACCTCCGTGACCTGCTTCCATATTAGTTCTTAAAAAAAGAATATTATCATCTGTTTTTAATTCTCTCAGCTTTGCAATCCATTTAGCGGGCTCCCAATATTGAACCTGAGAATCATGAAACCCAGTTGTTACTAACATATTCGGATATGCCTTACTTTCAACTTGATCGTAAGGAGAATAAGACTTGATATAATTATAATATACTTCTTCATTTGGATTACCCCATTCATCATATTCACCGGTTGTTAAAGGAATACTATCATCTAACATTGTTGATATAACATCTACAAAAGGAACTGCAGCTATAATTCCATTATATAATTCTGGATTCATATTTACTATTGCTCCCATTAATAAGCCTCCTGCAGAACCTCCCATTGCGTATAAATGTTTTGCGGATGTATATTTATTTTCTATTAGATATTTAGAACAATCAATAAAATCTGTAAATGTATTTTTCTTATTTAACATTTTTCCATCTTCATACCACTCACGTCCAAGATATTCACTTCCTCTAATATGTGCTAAAGCATATACGAAACCTCTATCTAACAAACTTAAACGGGTTGTTGAAAAATTATCAGGAACTGTATAACCATAAGAACCATAGGCATATTGTAATAATGGCGTATTTTCATCAATTTTTGTGTCTTTATGATAAACTAATGAAATTGCTACTTTTTTACCATCTCTAGCTGTAGCCCAAACTCTTTCACTTTTGTAATTTTCTTTATCAAATTGACCTCCTAAAACCTCTTGCTCTTTTTGTATCTGTTTAGATTTGTCTTTCATATCAAAATCAATTACAGAATTTGGAGTTGTAAATGAATTATATGAATATC
>JBELHK010000006.1:15461-41514 GCA_042091415.1 Polaribacter sp.
TTGTTTACAGGAGTTTTCATCAATTTAAAATTAGTAGCACCATCTTTATTTGTTAACAAGTAAAAATGATTTTGGTAATGAGCTACATTATATTCTAAATTATCTTGTCTAGACTGCAATAGTTTAAATTCTCCTGTAGGATTATCAGCGTCTAAAAACTGGGCTTCGGTAGAAAGCGTACTGTAAGAACCTATAATTATATATTTTTTCGATTTAGATTTTGTTACATAAGTACCAAAAGTATCATCTTTTTCATGAAAAACTTCAACATCATCAGCTACAGGAGTTCCTAAAACATGTCTGAAAATCTTCTCACTTCTTAAAGTTACTGGGTCTTTTTTTGTGTAAAAAATAGTTTTATTATCATTAGCCCAAACAGAACCGCCAGTTGTATTATGAATTATATCTTCATAAATTTCTCCTGTCTCAAGATTTTTAACTTTTAAAACGTACTGCCTTCTACTTACAGTATCCGTTGCAAAAACCACTAATTTATTATCCGGAGAAATATTAAGTCCGCCAAGTTGATAATAATCATACCCTTCAGACATTTTATTTACATCAAACAAAATCTCTTCTTCGGCATTTAAATTTTCTTTTTTTCTACTGTAAATTGGGTATTGCTTTCCTATTTCATATCGAGTAATATAATAGTAGCCATTATCTTTGTAGGGAACCGATGAATCATCTTCTTTAATTCTACCTTTCATCTCCTGAAAAAGATTCTCCTCAAAATCTTTAGTATAATTTGTAACCGTATTATAATACTCGTTTTCTTTTTCTAAATAATCTATAACATCTTTTGTTTGATCATCTTTGTTGTCAGCTATTTTCTGTTCGTCTGTAAGACGCATCCAAAAGTAATTATCAACCCTTTCATCATTATGTATTTCTAATTTTGTAGGTTGCTTTTTTGCAATCGGATATTTAGCATCACTTTTTTTCATATTCGTATTATCATTTTTACAAGCGACTGCAAAAATAAAACTAATTACTAAGCTTAAAAGAATTATTTTTTTTCATAATTTCTAGATTTGATTTGTTTTTGATTTTATTAATTTTGTGATATAAATTTTAATTCAAAAAATATGTTTGGCGATATATCAGGAATGATGGGAAAGCTTAAAGAAGCACAACAAAAAGTTGAGGAAACCAAAAAAAGGTTAGATACTGTTTTGATTGATGAAAGCTCTAATGATGAAAAAGTAAAAATAACCATTACAGGAAATAGAAAAATAAAGTCTATATCTATTAGTGATGATTTATTAAGTGATGCTGAAGAGCTTGAAGATTATTTAATAATAACATTAAATAAAGCCATTGAAAAAGCTTCTAAAATAAATGAAGATGAATTAGCTATTGCTGCAAAAAGTGGAATGCCAAATATTCCTGGAATAGACATGTTTAAATAAACAACTTTGGAACTAGAAAAATACATGTTGCCATGCTTTAGTAAAACTCTTTTTGGTTTTACCTGCTTAGGTTGCGGATTACAAAGATCTTTTATATTCTTAATTAAAGGTGAGTTTATTGAAGCCTTTAAAATGTATCCTGCTATTTACACGCTTTTACTTTTATTTTTTTTAGTTTCGTTAAGTTTTATCATTAAAATTAAAAATTCAAAAAAAATTATTGAAAAATTAGTTTATCTAAATTTACTATTAATTATTATAAACTATTTTGTAAAAATCTAAAAATGAAAAAATTAAACACTACTCTTATATACGTTTTATCATCTATAAGTATTTTATGTTGTTGTTTTGCGGGTCTAGGAATTCTTTTAGCACTGCCCTCTTATCTTATCGCAAATAATAGATTGAAAGAGGTAGCAATGTATCCTAATGATTTTGATTTATCTGAAGTTAAAGCAATGAATAATGCTAAAATTTTCGCGTTAATTACATTAATTATTAATGCTGCTTATTTAATTTATAGTGTATATGTTTATTCAACTACCGATTGGGATGTTTTTATGGAACAATATAGAGAAGCTTTAGAAAATTATAATGTCTAAAACTTATTGTATAAAGAAATTAATTAAAGAACGCCTAATAAAGTTACAATAAAAAGTAACGCATAAAGGGATAGTGTAATAATTGTAAAAATTCCGATGAATTTATAGTGAGATTTTAACATCTCAAAAGCATCTGAAAGTTTATCATCATTTTTTAAGGAAAGTGCAGTTTTTATTTTTTTTGAAAAACTAAATAAATAATATACCGGAAAAAAATACAACGCAGCAAACAAGAGGTAAATTACAGTTACGGTTAAACTTAAATTAAAGGGAAAATCATTTCCATAAATTGTATTTAAAACAGTACTATAAAATACACTTGAAAAAACACCTAAAATAATCATCAAAGCTATTCCAATAAAACCTATTATAGATAAAAAATAGGTCCATTTTGATATTTCTTTCAAGAAGTTTCTAGACTTATTGTTAATTGTAAGAATTTCTAATTCTTTTATTGGGTTGTTCATTGCAATTTTGATTTAATAAAGTTTTCTGTTTTAAAGATTTTAAAAATAAAAAAAAACAAGAAATTCTTGCAATCAATTTTACAAAAATTTCTTGTTTATAGTTTGAAGTAATTATTTCTTAAAATTTGTAATAGTTGTTTTAATAATAGAAATACATTCTCTTAATTGTGTTTCATTAATTACTAAAGGAGGTGCAAACCTTATAATATTTCCGTGAGTTGGTTTTGCTAATAAACCGTTGTCTCTTAATTTAATACAGATATCCCAAGCAGTTGTACTTTCTTCAGTATCATTTATTAAAATTGCGTTTAATAAGCCTTTACCTCTTACTGAATTAACCAAATCTGTAGTTTTACAGAATTCAGTTATTTCGCTTCTAAAGATTTTACCTAATCTTTCAGCATTTTCTGCTAAATTTTCTTCAACAGCAACTTCTAAAGCAGCCATTGCCACTTTACAACCTAATGGATTACCTCCAAAAGTTGAACCATGTTCTCCTGGTTTAATCGTCATCATAATTTCATCATCAGCTAAAGCCGCAGAAACAGGAAAAACTCCTCCTGAAAGTGCTTTCCCTAAAATTAAAATATCTGGTTTTATACCTTCATGCTGACAACAGAATAATTTTCCGGTTCTTGAAATTCCAGTTTGAACTTCATCCGCAATAAATAATACATTTTTAGATTTACATAAATCATATGCTTTTTTCAAATAGCCTTCATCAGGAACCATAACTCCTGCTTCACCTTGAATAGGTTCAACCATAAAACCTGCAACATTAGGATCTTCTAAGGCTTTTTCTAAAGCTTCTATATTATTGTACTTAACAATTTCAAAACCCGGTAAATAAGGCCCATAATCGTTATATGCACTTGGATCTGTTGATGATGAAACAGCCGCTAAAGTTCTTCCCCAGAAATTATTTTCTGCAAATAATATTTTTGCCTTATTCTCTGGAATTCCTTTTACTTTGTAAGCCCACTTTCTACATAATTTTAATGCAGTTTCACCACCTTCTACACCAGTGTTCATCGGTAAAATTTTATCGTAACCAAATAAATCAGTCACGTACTTTTCATATTCACCTAATACATTATTATGAAATGCACGAGAAGTTAGCGTTAAAACATTTGCTTGTTCCGTTAATGCTTTTACAATTTTAGGGTGACAATGCCCTTGATTAACTGCAGAATAAGCAGATAAAAAATCGTAATATTTTTTACCTTCAACATCCCAAACATAAACTCCTTCTCCCTTACTTAAAACCACAGGAAGTGGATGATAGTTATGCGCTCCGTATTTGTTTTCTAATTCAATCGCTTGTTGCGAAGTTAGTTGTTCTAAAACAGCCATTTTTAATACTTTTTAATTAATAATAACCATTCCTGTTCTACCTTTATCCTTCTGAACATTGAATATTTTTGGTCAGAAATTCAGCGTGGGAAAGAAATCATCCCTGAAGAACATCAAAGATAATATTATTTTTTTTCAGAATTATATAAATTTAAAAACAATCAAATATGTTTCACTAATTTTGCATACTGATAAATAATTGAAAATGCCAAGAAGAGAACGCAACCCTTTTGTAAAGAGAAATCAAGTTTTAGAACTAAAAATTGAAGATTATGCATTTGGTGGAAAAGGAATCGCTAGAATACGAAATGATAAAGGAGAATTTGTCGTTTTTGTACCAAATACTTTACCTGGGCAATTGGTAAAAGTGCAAATAAAAAAATCTAGCAAAAAATACGCTGAAGCCAAATTAATTGATGTAATTGAAAAATCGAAAGAAGAAATAGATGTTCCTTTTCAAGATATTCCTGGAGCACCTTACATCAATCTTCCGATAGATTTACAACATCAATACAAAAAGGAAAGTACATTATCTCTTTTCAAAAGAATTGGAAAAGTAGATAATATCGAAGTTTTATTTGATGAATTTATTTCTTCCCCTAATATATTTCATTACAGAAATAAAATGGAATATGGTTTTTCTGCCATTGGTTATGATAGAGAAAATAAAACTGATGTAGACGAGTTTACTTTAGGTTTTAAAAGACGTGGTGTTTGGTGGATGGGAGATAACTTAGATAAAGATTCCGGTTTATTTGATAAAGACTTTGAGGACAACTTAATA
The DNA here is from genome assembly GCA_042091415.1 of Polaribacter sp. GTDB lineage: Bacteria > Bacteroidota > Bacteroidia > Flavobacteriales > Flavobacteriaceae > Polaribacter. The sequence continues at coordinate 20,080 of JBELHK010000006.1, forward strand.
AATATTAGAAAATACTGTAAATCAACAGGCTTAAATCCTTGGCATGGTCCTAAAAAAGAAGGTTTTTTTAGATATTTTGTTGTTCGTAAATCATACGAAACAAATGAATTACTTTTTAATTTGGTAACTACTTCTGATAATTTATCAGAATTTGATTTAAATAAGTTTGCAAACTTTTTGGTAGAGCTTTTCGGTGATAGAGTTGCTGGTTTACTACATACAATTAATGATGAAGTTGGAGACAGAACTATTGCAACTTCTGGTAGTATAAGTTTAGTTTACGGTAAAGATAAAATTGTAGAACAATTACTAGGACTAAAATTTGAAATAAGTATGAAAAGCTTTTTTCAAACGAACCCTAAATCCGCTGAAAAATTATACAGTAAAGTTGTAGATTATGTTTTAGAAGATAAAACTAAAGTTGATAATACTGTTGTTATGGATTTGTTTTGCGGAACAGGAACAATAGGACAAATAGTTGCATCAAAATCTGAAAACACTAAAATTATTGGAGTTGATATTGTTGCATCAGCAATAAAAGATGCGAAAGAAAATGCGAAAAGAAACGATATAGAAGGACTTAAATTTTATGCTGCAGATGTTGGTAAATTCTTAAATAATAATCCAGAATATCAAAATAAAATTAAAACGATTATTTTAGATCCTGCAAGAGCGGGAATAGCGCCAAAAACACTGAAGAAAATTATAAATTTAAATGCAGACAGAATGATTTATGTTTCATGTAATCCTGCAACACAAGCTAGAGATACTGTTCAATTGAATGAGGCTGGTTATGAGATCAAGAAAATTAGTTTGGTAGATCAATTTCCTCATACTTCTCACATTGAAACTGTGGTTTTATTTGAAAAACATAAATAATTTACCAATATACTTTTCGTTTAATTATAAAAATGATTTTACTTTAGCATAATAAATAAGTACAAATGAAAAAGCTTTCAAGATTAGAAATAGAAAAAAAGATAAAAAATCTAACAGATTGGGATTATTATGATGATGCACTTCATACAGATTTTGAATTTGATAATTTTAAAGATTGTATGTCTGCTATGAATAGAATTGCTTTTGAATGTGAAGCTTTAAATCATCACCCTGAATGGACGAATGTTTATAATACTTTAGAAATAAAATTAACCACACATGATGCTGATGGTGTAACCGACTTAGATTTTAAGTTAGCAGAAGCCATTAATAAGATTGTTGAAGTAGAAGAATAAAAGATGAAAAAGTATTTATTTATTTTTTTTAGTATAATCATTTTTAATAGTTCTTGTGAAAAGGATGATTTTTGTACTCAAACCCCAGTAACCCCAAATTTAATTCTGCGTTTTTATGATGATGTAGATAGAAATTCGTTAAAATCAACTTCTAGCCTATATGTTTGGGCTAAAGACAAAGACAGTATTCTCATCAATCAAGCTACAGATTCTATTGTAATTCCTTTAAATAGCGCATCTAACCAAACCATTTACAATCTTTCTGAAGGAGATGTTATCAATCAATTAACAATAGATTATTCAGTAAAAAACGAATACGTATCTCGTTCTTGCGGATTTAAAGCAATTTTTGAAAATGTTACTTTTTCATCAGACAATACTTGGATTACAGATTTTACTCCATCAACATTAACTTCTATAGACAATCAAAATTCAGCACATGTACAAATATTTCATTAGTATCTTTTTGCTTTTAGTTGTTTTAGAGAGCTTTTCTCAAGAAAAAAAACTTGAAGAGAATAACGATTCAATTGTATATAAATCTCCTTATGGATTAAGAGTAGGTATTGACATAAGCAAACCAATAAAAGCAGCAATAGATGGCGAATATAATAGTGGTTTTGAAGTTGTCGGTGATTATAGAATTTCAAAAAGTTTTTTTATTGCTACTGAAATAGGTTATGAAGATGAAACTACACAAGAAGATTACACAAATTCAACATCTAAAGGAGGTTACATAAGATTAGGATTTAATTACAATGCTTATAAAAACTGGTTAGATATGAACAATGAAATCTATTTAGGTTACAGATATGGTTTCAGTGTTTTCGATCAAACACTAAGTAGTTATAGTCCAAACATTAGTGGCACTTATTTTCCGCCAAGTACAATTAGTAATCCTGTTACAACAACCTTAAACTCACATTGGTCTGAATTTTTAGTTGGATTAAAAGCAGAAACCTACAAGAATTTTTTTATTGGCTTTAGTGTTTCCTATAAAATAATGATGAGTGTTGAAGAACCTGATAATTTTAAGACATTATATTCTCCAGGTTTTAATAGGGTTTTTGAGAGTTCAACCGGTTTTGGTTTTAACTACACATTGTCCTATTTGATACCTTTTAAGAAGAAATAATAAATATTTAGTACATTTATAATCCAAAATAATTTTTCACTAAAAAAAGACCCTATTTTTTTTAGTTAATTTAACTTAAATTACTGATAATGAATAAAATTCCTAGCGTAAACTTAAATGATTTTTTATCCGAAGATAAAAACGTCAAATCTAATTTTATAAACGAAATTGGAAATGCATATGAGAATATTGGTTTTGTTGCATTAAAAGGTCATTTTTTAGATGATAATTTAGTGAGTCAACTTTATGAAGAGATAAAAAAGTTTTTTGAATTGCCTGAAGATGTTAAAAAGAAATATGAAATTCCTGGTATTGGTGGTCAAAGAGGTTACGTATCTTTTGGTAAAGAATCCGCTAAAGGGAAAAAAGAAGGTGATTTGAAAGAATTTTGGCATTTTGGTCAATATGTTGATGAAGATTCTAAATATGCCAAAGAATATCCTGAAAATGTTATTGTAGAAGAGTTACCCGAATTTAATGCAGTAGGAAAGAAAACATATCAAATGTTAGAAAAAACAGCAAAATATGTTTTACGTTCTTTAGCGCTTCACTTAGGTTTAGAAGAAACTTATTTTGATGGGTATATCAAAAATGGTAATAGTATTTTGAGGCCTATTCATTATCCACCAATAGAAACTGAACCTAAAGGAGCTGAAAGAGCTGCCGCTCATGGAGATATCAATTTAATTACCCTATTGATGGGTGCTCAAGGGAAAGGGTTACAAGTTCAAAATCATAAAGGAGAATGGATAGATGCAATTGCTGAGCCTGATGAATTGATGATAAATGTAGGTGACATGCTTTCTAGACATAGTAATAACAGGTTAAAGTCTACAATTCATAGAGTTACAAATCCTCCAAAAGAATTGTGGGGTTCATCTCGATATTCAATTCCATTTTTTATGCATCCAATATCTGAAATGAAATTAGATGTACTAGAAAATTGTATTGATGAGAAAAATCCGAAAAAATTTGATGATATTACTGCTGGAGAGTTTTTAGATGAACGTTTAAGAGAATTAGGTTTAAAAAAATAATGGATTTAAAAGATCAATTAAAGAATTTATTTCCTGAGCATATTGAAACTCCTGAAAAGGAGTCAAAAAAGTCAAATATTTGGTTACAAGATGAGCCTATTATTTGCAAATATGAAAAACGAAAAGGAAAACCAATTACTATTATTGAAGGCTATAATGGAGCTACATCAGATTTTAAAACTTTAGCAAAAGAAATTAAAACAAAATTAAGTGTAGGCGGAAGTTTTAAAGATGAAAAAATAATAATTCAAGGAGATTATAGAGATAAAATAATGACTATTTTAAAAGAAAAAGGATTTAAAGTAAAACGTGTGGGAGGATAAATAAGATTTAAAAAACTATTAACACTAAAACTTCAATTAATAATGAGTAAATCTATTTTACATATTACAAATGGAGATATTACAACTAATTATCTTAAAAAATTAAATTTTTCGGGAGATTTTATTACTTGGAGAGAGATGCTTTGCGAAGGCAAAACAACTAATAACGTTGGTAGTGATACTTTTTGGAAAAGTAGATATAATTTCCTCAAAACGTCTTACAAAATATCAAAACAAAAATTTATAGATTATACTTTAAAAGAATATAGAACACTCTGTAACAAAAAAAATACTGAAGAAATTATTTTATGGTTTGATCATGACTTGTTTTGTCAAATAAATATGTTAGCGGTATTAAGTTGGTTAAAACGCTACAGAAAAGGATACCATATTTCGTTAGTTTCTAGTTCAAAAAATACCATTTTAAACAAAACTAAAAATATATCAGAATTAACTGAAAAAGAAATATATCATTCTTTTAACAAAAGAAAGACTTTAATTATAGATGATATAGAATATGCCGATTACATTTGGCAATTATACTGTTCTGATTCTCCACTTCGCTTAGAAGCTGTTTATAAATTTAATCCAATGTTTCAATTTCAACATCTATCTACTGCAATTGAAACTCATATTTCAAGATTTCCGTCAATTGAAAATGGATTAAATAAAATTGAAAATAAAATTCTAAAAACAGTAAATGAAAACACGTTTTCTTCTAGAAAAAAAATGATTCAAAAACTCTTGAAAAACGAAAAAATCTATGGTTTTGGAGATATACAATATAACAACAAGGTTAACAATTTAAAAAAGTTATTCCATTCATTTAATCCAGTTAAATTAAACAACAAAGGAAAAGAAGTTTTAAAAAATAAAATTAATTTTTACAGTCAAATAAGAAATGATATTTCTTTCTTGGGGGGAGCAAAAAAATATAGTTATTTATTTAATAATGAAAGCGAAAAGCTTTTACAAATCACTACATAAATGCCATTAAAAAACTCTGAATTAATCTTAAATCCAGATGGTAGTATTTATCATCTAAACTTAAGACCCGAACACATTTCAAAAGATATTATTTTTGTTGGAGACCCAGACAGAATTGATAAAATTACCCAACACTTTTCTTCTATTGAATTTTCAATTCAAAGACGAGAATTCAAAACTGTAACTGGTACATACAAAAACAAGAGAATTTCTGTTATTTCTACTGGTATTGGACCTGATAATATTGATATCGTTTTAAATGAATTAGATGCTCTTGTTAATATAGATTTAAAAACTAGAGAAATAAAAGAAAATCTTACTAAACTAAATATCATTAGAATAGGAACTTCAGGCTCTTTACAATCAAAAATCCCTGTAGATTCGTTTTTAATAAGTACTCACGCATTAGATTTAAACGGAATGCTTCAATCTTATCAAATTGAAAATATATCAGATTTAGAATTAGAAAAAGCTTTTGTAAAACATACAAACTGGAGCGATAGGAAAGCTTATCCGCAAATTATACCTACATCTAATTCATTATCAAAAAAGTTTATTTCTGAAAAAACATATCAAGGAATTACAGCAACAGCTGGTGGATTTTACGGACCTCAAGGTAGAGTATTACGTTTAAAACTTCAAGATAAAGATTTGAATAAAAAAATTGATAGTTTTAAGTTTAATGATAAAATAATTACCAATTTAGAAATGGAAACTTCTGCTATTTATGGACTATCAAAATTATTAGGTCATAATGCTGTTTCAATGAATGCTATAATCGCAAATAGAGCAAATGGTACTTTTAGTAAAAATCCAGAAAAAGTTATTGAAAATTTAATAATTTATACGTTGAATAAATTGATTGATTAATGCTTGAATTAAAAATTGGTGGGGTTCCTGAACATTTTAATTTCCCTTGGTATATAACGTTAAAGAATAAAGAATACAAAAAACACAATATAAATTTAAGGTGGAAAGATTATTATGGTGGAACAGGTGAAATGTGCAATGCTTTAAGAAAAGGAGATGTTGATATTGCAATTGTTTTAACTGAAGGAATAATCAAAGATATTGCTAATGGAAATCCTTCTAAAATTCTGCAAACATATGTAAAATCTCCCTTAATTTGGGGTATACATGTTAATGCAAAATCAGAATATAAAAAAATAGATGATTTAAAAGATAAAAAAATAGCTATAAGTAGATATGGTTCTGGATCTCATTTAATGGCAATTGCTAACGCACATAATCAAAATTGGGATATAAATAATTTGAAATTTGAAATTGTAAAAAACTTACAAGGAGGAATTGATGCTTTAAAAAATAAAGAGGCAGATTATTTTATGTGGGAACATTTTACCACAAAACCTTTTGTAGATGATGGCTTTTTTAGAAGAATCGAAGACTGCCCTACTCCATGGCCATGCTTTGTAATTGCTGTAAGAAATGAAGTTTTGGAAAATAATTCTAATGAAATTAGAAAAATTTTAGACATTATTAATTCAACTACAAAAAGATTTAAAAAGATTCAGAATATTGATACGATATTAGCTAAAAGATACGATCAAAAATTAGAAGATATTCAACAATGGCTTAAACTAACTGAATGGAATGATGGCAAACCAATCACCTCGAATTTAATAACTCGCATACAGAATAAAATGGTAAAACTTAATGTTATAAATGAGCAAAAAAACTCTAAAAACTTCATTAAAAACATGTATATTTAAATTCTAAAAAAATTAAGAAAAATGAAATCGATATTTATTGTTATAATCTTTGTTTTAGGTATTTTGATGACAACATCTTGTAGAAGTACGTCTCAATCTTGTGGTTTAGCAGAAAATGTACAAGAAGTACAAACTAATAAATCTGCAACACAATTAAATTCTAAAATTTATACATTATAATTACCAATCAATCGAACTAAGACCTATAGATTTTAAAAAATCATTCGTCTTAGAAAAATGTTTATTTCCAAACCAATATCCTCTATTTGCACTTAAAGGTGAAGGATGACCAGATTCAAGTATGTGATGTTTGCTTGTATTAATTAATTTCTTTTTCTTTTTTGCAAAACCACCCCATAATAAAAATACAATTCCTTCCTTTTCTTCTGAAATTTTTTCAATAACTGCATCAGTAAAAGTCTCCCAGCCTCTTTTTTGATGACTTCCGGCCTCATGTGCTCTTACAGTTAACGTTGCATTTAATAATAAAACTCCTTGTTTTGCCCATTTTTCTAAATTTCCACTATTAGGATATGCTTTATTTAAATCAGTAGAAATTTCTTTAAATATATTAATTAGCGACGGAGGATGTGGCATTCCATCTTTTACAGAAAAGCATAATCCATTTGCTTGATTTGCGCCATGATATGGGTCTTGACCAATAATAACAACTTTTAAATCTTGTAACGTACAAAAATCAAAAGCAGCAAAAATATCTGAACCTTTTGGGTAGCAAACTCTAGTATTATATTCTTCTTTCACAAATTTTGTTAAAGAAATAAAATATGGTTTATCAAATTCGCTTTGTAAAATATTTTTCCAACTATCAGCAATTTTTACTTGCATTGTTTCTTATTTTTGTATTCCTATCAAATATAGTATTTTGAGTAAAAATATATCAGAAAAAACATTACAAGATTTAGAGTTTACATCTGTACTAACTCAAATCTCTGAATTTTGTATTTCAGGATTAGGGAAAGAAAAAGTTTTAGAAATACATCCTATTTTTAATAAAAGGGTATTATCAAAAGAATTAAATTTAGTTGATGAATATCTATCCTCATTTGAAACCGAAAATAGAATCCCTAATCATGGTTTTGATAATATTACCCAAAGTGTTAAAAGACTTGCTATTGAAAATAGTTTTTTAGAGGAAGAAGCTTATTTAAAAATTGCGACAACTTCGAACACTGTTAATGAACAGATAAAGTTTTTTAAAAAATTCAAAGATCAATTTCCTTCTTTTTTTGAAGTAACTCAAAAAATTGAATTTACAACTTTTGTAGATGATGAAATTAAAAAAGTAATTGATATCTCTGGCATTGTTAGAAATAACGCTTCAGTTGATCTGAAACAAATAAGAAAAGACATAAACCATATTAGAGGAAAAATTGGAGCTAGTTTTTCAAGTGCATTAAGTAAAGCATCTGCTGCTGGTTATTTAGATGATATTAGAGAAACTATTGTTGACAATCAAAGAGTTTTAGCTGTAACAGCAATGTACAGACGAAAAGTATCTGGTAGCTTATTAGGTTCATCAAAATCTGGAAATATAGTTTATATTGCCCCGCAAGCTACTTTATCATATGCAAGAGAATACCAAAATTTAATTTATGAAGAGAAACAAGAAGTCATAAAAATTTTAAGAAACCTTTCTTATACTTTATTTCCGATAGTATCTCTATTAGAAGAATATATAGATTTTTTAACTCATATAGATGTTATCGGTGCTAAAGCAAAATATGCAAAAGAAATTAACGCAATACTACCTAAATTATCTAAAGAAAAGACTATATATTTTAAAAATGCTTTTCATCCGATTTTATTGCGGAAAAATAAATCACAAAATATAAAAACAGTTTCACAGACACTTTCTTTACATAACAAACAACAAATTATAGTTATTTCTGGACCTAATGCAGGAGGTAAAAGTATCACTTTAAAAACAATTGGTTTATTACAAGTGATGTTACAGAGTGGAATTTTAATTCCTGTTGATGAAAAAAGTGAAACATATATTTTTGATACTATTCTTACTGATATTGGAGACAATCAATCTATTGAAAACCAACTCAGTACTTACAGTTATCGATTAAAAAATATGCGTTATTTTTTAAGGAAGTGTAATGAAAATACTCTTTTTCTAATTGATGAATTTGGTACTGGTTCAGATCCAGAATTAGGAGGTGCTTTAGCAGAAATATTTTTAGAAGAATTCTACAATAAAAAAGCTTTTGGTATAATTACAACTCATTACTCTAATTTAAAAGTATTAGCGAATGAATTAGATAATGTTACGAATGCTAACATGCAATTCGACGAATATTCATTAGAACCATTATATAAATTATTTATAGGACAAGCAGGAAGCTCTTTTACATTTGAAGTAGCACAGAAAAATGGAATACCATTCAGTTTAATAAATAAAGCTAAAAAAAGAGTTGAAACAGAAAAAGTACGTTTAGATAAAACTATTTCTAAACTACAAAAAGAAAGAAATAGACTTCAGAAAAACTCAGATAATTTAGAAAAACAACAATCTAAAGAATTAGAATATTTAAATAACTTACAAGAGAAAGAACAGCGAATTCAAGAAAAATTAGCGGGGTTTCAGAGTCTTTACGACAATAATCAAAGAATGTTATCCTTAGGTAGAAAAATAAATGAATTACTAAATACCTTTTTTCAAACAAATAATAAAAAACAATTAATAAGCAATTTTTATAAATGGGTTACAGATGAAAAAGTAAAACATGTAAAGAGAAATCCTGTAAAGCCTAAAACAAAATCTCAAAAACAAAAAGCAAAAATAGTTGCTAAAGAAATGGAAAAAACCATTCAGAAAGTTGAAAAAGAAGTTTTAGAAAAAGTTGTTAAAGTTAGAACAGAAAAGAAAATAGAAGAAGCTAAAATTGCAAAACAAAAAGCAAATTATGTATTTAAAATTAATGATAGAGTCAGAATAATTGATTCTAATTCTGTTGGTACTATTGAAAAAATTAATAAAAATAACATAATTATTAACTATGGTATTTTCACAACCAAAACAACAAGCTCCAAACTTGAACTAGTTGAAAAAGCAAAATAAAACCATCACAAACTGTTAAAAACCTATTCATTTTTTAAGATATCTCTCCTCAAACAAGTTAAAGTTTGTTAAACATGTAGTAAAGTAGATGATTCATTGAAACATTTTTAAAATAAAAACGTCTCTTAATTGTAATCCTCAAATTTATATACATATTATGAAAATTTTAAAATCAATCATCGTTATTTTTGCAATTAGTTTAACAACCTCTTTTTCGTCTTTTGCAATTGACAAAAACCCTGAAGAACCCAATCCAAAATTAAGAGCTGAAATTGTTTCTCTCTTAGCAGATAAAACAGGATTAAAACTTGAAGAATCAGGTAAAGCAGAAATATCATTTATGGTTAACAATAGTAATGAATTAATTATTGTTTCTGTAGATTCAAATATTCCTTGTTTTGATTATTATGTAAAAACTAAATTAAATTATAAAAAAGTTTCTACAAAAGGAATCATGAAAGGTGAAGTTTATATAATTCCCATAAAATTTATTAGCGAGCTAGCAAATAAATAATTTATTATTTAAAACTAAAACTCCTGAGAAAGATTCTCAGGAGTTTTTATTTTATAGATATTTTTAATTTTAAAAATATTTAAATAACCAATTGTTTTTGAGAAGGTTTAAACTTAGTTAAAACAATGCCTTCAACTGCTTTTTCATATTCTTCAAAAGTTGGTGTACGTCCTAAAATAGTAGATAACACAACTACAGGAGTTGATGACAATAAAGATTCTCCTTTTTTCTCTCCTGAATCTTTTACAACTCTCCCTTGAAATAAACGCGTTGAAGTTGCCATAACTGTATCTCCTGGCTCCGCTTTTTCTTGGTTACCCATACATAAATTACAGCCAGGCCTTTCTAAGTACAACATATTTTCATATTTAGTTCTAGCAACTCCTTTAGGAGCTTCATCATTAAATACAAAACCTGAATACTTTTCTAAAACTGCCCAATCTCCTTCTGCTTTTAATTCATCTACTATGTTGTAAGTTGGCGGTGCTACAACTAAAGGAGCTTTAAAAATAACTTCTCCTTTTTGTTTTTCAATATTCTTTAGCATTTGAGCCAAAATTTTCATATCACCTTTATGAACCATACAAGACCCAACAAAACCTAAATCTACTTTTTTTATGCCTCCATAAAAAGATAATGGTCTAATTGTATCGTGTGTATAACGTCTTGAAGGATCATCATTATTTACATCTGGATCTGCAATCATTGGTTCTGCTATTTCATCTAAATCTATAACTACTTCAGCATAATATTTAGCATTAGCATCTGGCTTCAAAGCAGGCTTAATTCCTGTTTTTATTTCTTGAATTCTATTTTCTGCTTTTTCAACAAGACCTTTAAGTACCATTTTATCATTATCCATACCCTTATCGATCATAATTTGAATACGATCCCTAGCAATTTCTAATGATTCTATTAAAGTTTCATCTTCAGAAATACAGATAGAAGCTTTTGCTTTCATTTCTGCTGTCCAATCTGTAAATGTAAAGGCTTGGTCTGATGTTAATGTTCCTATATGTACCTCAATGATTTTTCCTTGAAAAACATTCTCTCCTCCAAACTGCTTTAACATTTGTTGTTGAGTCGCATGAACTACATCACGGAAATCCATAAAGCTTCTCATGTTACCTTTAAATGTAACTTTTACAGAATCGGGAATTGGCATTGTAGCTTCTCCTGTTGCTAAAGCTAAAGCAACAGTTCCTGAATCTGCACCAAAAGCAACACCTTTAGACATTCTTGTATGAGAGTCTCCTCCAATAATTACATCCCAATCATCAACGGCAATATCATTAAGCACCTTATGAATAACATCAGTCATTGCATGGTATTTCCCTTTAGGGTCACGAGCTGTAATTAAACCAAAATCATTCATAAATTTCATTAACCTTGGAATATTTGTTTTTGACTTATCATCCCAAACTGAAGCTGTATGACAACCAGACTGATAACCTGCATCTACAACAGGCGAAATTATCGTTGCTGCCATCATTTCTAATTCTTGAGAAGTCATTAGACCCGTTGTATCTTGAGATCCTACAATATTTACCTCAACACGAACATTAGAGCCTGTATGTAAAGTTTTACCAGGAGTAGTTCCTACAGCATTTTTGTTAAAAATCTTTTCAACAGCAGTTAACCCTTGATCATCAATTGAAATTTCTTTAGAAAGGGCATAAACTTGAGGAACATCAATTCCTAAAACTTTACAAGCGAAAGTTTGAAGTTTTTTACCAAATACAACGGCATAAGAACCTCCTGCTTTGATAAACTCAACTTTTTGTGGTGTTAAAGCAGTAGAAATATCTTTTAATTCTTTATTTCCGTTGTATAATTTTTTTGTTTTTGTATTGATTGTAAGAACAGTTCCTGTATCAACAGAATAAACTTGTTCTAAAACAGGTTCTCCATCCTCGTCATATATTGTATTTCCTTCTTCATCTTTTTTCTTTACCCAGTTTTGAAGATCTATTCCAATACCTCCTGTTACTCCAACAGTTGTTAAAAATATTGGTGCAATACCGTTAGTTCCTGCAATTACAGGAGCAATATTAATAAACGGAACATAAGGACTTGAAGATATCCCTGTCCAAAGTGCTACATTATTAACCCCAGACATTCTAGAAGAACCAACTCCCATTGTGCCTTTTTCTGCGATTAACATGATGCGCTTATTTGGATGTTGTTCTTTCAAAGCCAAAACTTCCTTCTGCATTTCTTTATTATGCTCAAATATAGATTGACCATGTAACTCTCTATCAGATCTTGAATGAGCGTCAGCGCCAGGAGATAACAAATCTGTAGATATGTCTCCAACACCTGCTATATAAGTAACAATTTCGATCTCTTCTTCAATTTCTGGTAATTTTGTAAAAAACTCGGCCTTAGCATAACTCTCTATAATTTCTTTCGCTATAGAATTTCCAGAATTCATTGCTTTCTCAAGTCGTTCAGTATCTGCTTCGTATAAAAAAACTTGTGTCTTTAAAACCTTTGATGCTTCAATAGCGATATCTTCCTTGTTCCCTAAAGCTAGATCCAATAAAACCTCGATTGAAGGACCACCTTTCATATGGGATAACTGTTCAAAAGCAAAAGCTGGTGTAATTTCATCTAAAATAAACTCACCAAGAATAATTTCTTTTAAGAACTTCGCTTTTACATTTGCAGCACTAGTTGTACCTGGTAAAACATTATATATAAAAAAATTAAGAGAATCTTTTCGATGTGTATTTTTTAAATCCTTTATCTGATCAATAATTACACTTAATAACTCATCATTATCAATTGGTTGAGGATGCAAACCTTGTCCTTTTCGATTTTCAATCTCTTCAATATAATTTTCATAAATGTTCATAAATAGAATTCTTTTTTAATGTGAAAAGTAATTTTATAATTTGGTGCTTAATATAAAAACTTTTATGTTTTATTATAAATCTTTAAATAATAAAAATAAATATTTAAATAAATACATCTTATATCAAACATATAAATACCTAAATCAACAACGATTTAAATAAACTTTTGTTGATTTTATTGCATACAAATCTACAATTTTAAGCAGAAATTTAAAAACACATTATAGTACTATAATTTAGAGTGGATTATTATTAAAATAATTAATAAAAAGTAATAATTATATATTTAATACAACTCTTTATAATTGAATTTTAAGACTTTAATAATATTTCTTATTTATTTTATATTTTATGTAATTTAAATTAAATTTAAATTACATAAAATATAAAAAGCAGGCTTGTAAGCCGGATTCTGTTCTTTTAAAAAAAGTTCTTATCATTTATCTAATTTTAAAATTGCTTTTAAAATTTAACTGCCTACCCTTTAGAATCGAGCGAGTTACTCTCTAACTCTAATATACATGGCATTGCACCTCATAGAGTTTACCTGGTTTCACTACAGCCTAACTGTACTTGCTTTCTGTTGCACTTGTCCTCAGCTTACACTGGACGGATGTTATCCGCTATGATTACTCTTTGGTGTCCGGACTTTCCTCTCTTAAATAAATTAACAGCGATAAGATAAGCCTGCTTAAACAAAAATAAATTAAAAAACCCACTTAAAAAATATTAAGTGGGAAAATTGCTATGAAAAAGAAAAAGTGTTATTAATTGCTTAATAACACTGCAAATCTAATTTATTTTTTTTACTTCAAAAAATAAATTTATATGTTTATTAAACATTATTTATTTATTAATAAATTTTTAAGAAAACATGTCTTTTACTTTTTCGAAAAATGATTTGTCAGACTTATTTGGGTTTGGCGAAAAGTTTTCATCATCTACCATTTTCTCAAAAAACTGTTTTTGTTCTTTATCTAATTCTTGAGGAGTCCAAACGTTAATATGAATTAAAAAATCTCCTGAACCATATCTTTCTATACTTGGTAAACCTTTACCTTTCAATCTGAGAATCTTACCTGATTGAGTTCCTGAATCGATCTTTATTTTTACTTTACCTGTAAGTGTTTCAATCTCTTTGCTCGTTCCTAAAACGGCCTCAGAAAAATTGATATATAAATCATAGTGAATATTAGTTCCCTCTCTTTTTAATTTATCGTGAGGTAACTCTTCAATTAATACTAATAAATCTCCAGAAATAGAATTTTTACCAGGAGCATCATTTCCCTTACCTCCTACTTTTAGCTGAACTCCTTCTGTAACTCCAGCAGGAATATTAATAGAAACTGTTTCTTCTTTAACAATTAACCCTTGAGCATCAGCTCCATTTGGTTTACTACTAATTATTTCTCCAGCTCCAGAACAAGTTGAACAAGTTGTTGCTGTTTGCATTCTACCTAATATAGTATTGGTAACTCTCATTACCTGACCAGAACCATTACAAGTAGTACAAGTTTTATATTTAACTCCCTCTGCTTGAACTTTTCTCCTTACTTTAACCTTTTTTTCAATGCCTTTTGCAATTTCTTCGAGAGTTAGCCTTACACGAATTCTCATGTTACTTCCTTTTACTCTAGCTTGTCTTTGACCTCCACCGCCAAATCCACTAAAGCCTCCACCAAAGCCTCCTCCAAAAATATCTCCAAATTGACTAAAAATGTCATCCATGTTCATTCCTCCGCCAAAGCCTCCTCCGCCTTGTCCTCCTTCAAAAGCAGCGTGACCATATTGATCGTAACGCGCTTTTTTATTTTCATCACTTAAAATTTCATATGCTTCAGCAGCTTTCTTAAAATTTTCTTCAGCAGAAGTATCTCCAGGATTTTTATCTGGATGATATTTAATTGCCATTTTTCGATACGCTTTTTTTATTTCTGCTTTAGAAGCGGACTTCGAAACTCCTAGTATTTCGTAATAATCTTGTTTTGCCATTTTTTAAGATTTCAGTTTATAAGCAAATACTTTACTATAAACTCGTTCCTATATAATTTACTGTCCTATAACTACTTTTGGATAGCGAATAATTTTATCTCCTAGTTTGTACCCTTTTTCTACACAATCAATAACTTTCCCTTTTAATTCTTCTGATGGTGATGGAATTTGTGTAATTGCTTCATGAATTTCAGCATCAAAAACATCTCCTGCTGTTACATCAATTTTTGTAAGGCCTTTTTGAATTAATGTATTTTTTAACTTATCATTAATTAATTGCATACCTTTTAAAAGCTCTTTATCTTTTGCTTTTTCTATTTCTGCCAAACCTCTATCAAAATCGTCCATTATTGGCAGTAAAGCAGTCATTAATTCTTGTCCTGCAGTCTTAAATAATTCAATTCTTTCTTTAGTTGTACGTTTTTTATAATTCTCAAACTCAGCAAAAAGTCTCAAAAATTTATCTTTTTCTAACTGAATTAATTCTTCAGGGTTAGTCTCTTCCTTATCAACACTATCAATAACTTCTTGGTTTTCTTCATTTTGAGGGTTCACCTCTTCGTTTTTGATTTCTTCTTCTTTAATATCCTCTTTATTACTCATTTCTAGTAATTATTTAATTTACTTTAAATTTATTTCAAAAATTTTGCCATTAAAAAAAATAGTGTCAAACTGACACTATTTTTAGATTTTTACATGAGACCAATTTTCACCAGATTTTATCCTATGAATTTGCATATCTGATACTCCGAAACGCTTTGCAATCATCGTTATTCTTGTCCGATTATTTTTTAATTGACGTTTTATAATTTTTACTTTCCCTTCAGTTAATTTACCAATTTTTCTCCCCCTCTTCTTAACTATTTCTTCCCAATTTGGATTGTTGAATTGATGCAACTCTTTTTCTCGTTTTGTAGCCCATTTTAAATTCTCTAAAGTATTATTCTCCTTATTATAATCTAAATGAATTACATAAATCTGTTCTTCGCTTTGCTTTTCTAAAAAATGACTCGCAACAAGTTTATGAACATATCTACTTGTAGATTTTTGGTTAATTTCTTGTTTTAACGAAATTGTCTCGTAACCATTAATAAATGTCTTTTTTCGTAAGTACTCTTTATCTCTTGAACAGTTAATTACTCTTCCGTAATTAGAAATTTTAAATTTTTGCTTTGATGAAATTTTGTCATCAAATTGAATGACTTTCCATTCTTCATTCCATAAGTTTCTAATCATCTTGTAAAAGGTGTTAAATTAACAAAACTTTTCTCACAGCTTTTTTTTGTTCTTTACTACCAAAAATTAATTTAGATATTAAATCTTTAATTTTCTATTCTTTCAATTTTTGCACCGATAGATTTTAAACGTGCTTCAATATTTTCATAACCTCTGTCTATTTGTTCTATGTTATGAATAGTACTTGTTCCTTTTGCAGATAATGCAGCTATCAACAAAGAAATACCTGCTCTAATATCTGGAGACGTCATTTTTGTAGCCTTTAATTGCGACTGGTGATTATGACCAATTACTGTTGCTCTATGAGGATCACACAAAATTACCTTTGCTCCCATATCTATGAGTTTATCGACGAAAAACAAACGGCTTTCAAACATTTTTTGGTGTATTAATACAGTTCCTTTTGCTTGTGTAGCAATAACCAAAACGATACTTAATAGATCTGGTGTAAATCCTGGCCAAGGAGCATCTGCAACAGTTAATACAGAGCCATCAATATAATTTTGAATTTCATAAGATTCTTGCTCTGGTATAAAAATATCGTCTCCTCTTTTTTCAAATTGAATTCCTAATTTTCTAAAAACATTAGGTATTTGACCCAAGTTTTCCCAACTCACATTTTTAATCGTTAACTCAGATTTTGTCATTACTGCAACACCAATCCATGAGCCAATTTCAATCATATCTGGCAACACAGTATGTTCGCAACCTCCAAGATATTTTACACCTTCTATAATTAATAAGTTTGAACCTACTCCTTTTATATTTGCTCCCATAGAATTCAACATTTTACATAATTGTTGAATATATGGTTCACAAGCAGCATTATATATAGTTGTCGTTCCTTTTGCTAAAACTGAAGCCATTAATATATTTGCTGTACCGGTAACAGAGGCTTCATCTAAAAGCATATCTGTACCTAACAACTCATCAGCTTCAACTCCGTAAAAATGCTCTTCTTTATTATATCTAAATTTTGCTCCAAGATTTATAAAACCCTCAAAATGTGTATCTAAACGTCTTCTACCTATTTTATCACCTCCTGGTCTTGGTATATAACCTTTTCCAAATCGAGCTAAAAGAGGGCCGACAATCATAATAGAACCTCTTAAAGAACTACCATCTTTTTTAAATTTAGCTGATTCTAAATATTCTAAATTTATTTCATCTGCAGTAAATGAATATGATTTTTCAGATAACTTTTTAATTTTAACTCCTAATTCTCCAAGAATAAAAATTAATTTATTTACATCTATTATATCTGGTACGTTATTTACGATAACTTCTTCTGGAGTTAATAAAACTGCACAAAGAATTTGTAAAACTTCATTTTTTGCTCCTTGCGGGGTGATGGTTCCTTTTAATTTATGACCACCTTCAATTTTAAATGATGCCATTTATCTTTTTCTATTTCTATTATTATGATGTTTTTTGTGATTATTTCTAGAATGATTTTGACCTTGAGTATTTCTTTTTCTTAATAGACTTTTAGTTTCGCTCAATTGTTCGTCAGAATTTCTTAAATCAATTTTACCTTCAGACAAGTCGTAAAGATGATTAAATATTACAGCATCATCTACAGTATCTTTATTCCAATTCAAATAACATTTTTTCATGTGATTTGCAATTGTAAATACTAAAGCTTGTTTCATTTCTCCTTCATCCCAACTTAAAGCAACATCAATCATTGTTTGAATATTTTTACCGTAATAACGATATTTTGATGCTGATTTTGGGTAAGCTAAAGGTTCTGGTTTTTCTTGTAGCTCTTCTTTTGAAGGCTGTTGGTAAGGTGAATCTGCGTCTAATTTAAAATCAGACATTATAAATAACTGATCCCATAGTTTATGTTTAAAATCAGGAACATCTCTAAGGTGAGGCTGTAAATTACCCATAACATCTACAATAGCCTTTGCCATTTTATTTCTTTCTTCCTTAGTTTCTAAAGCAACACAATGATTTACAAGCTTTTGAATATGTCTACCATACTCAGGTATAATCATTAATGTTCTTTCTGAATTATATTCTAAATCAAATGTCATTTAAATATTTTTGTGAAGTATTCTTGAATTTTTATTCAAGAATTAAATCTAATTTATTGTAGTTTATTTGCGTTGCAAATTACTGATTTATTTTTATTTACGAACTTAATTTTAAATAATTGAAAAAGATTTAATCAACCGATAACTTTTAATTTTGCAAATTGTAATAAAAGTTTCTTTTTCCCGACAGTACCAAATTGAATTTCGGCTTTTTTATTTGGTCCTTTACCTTCTAAAGATAATACTTTTCCTCTACCAAATCTATTATGCTCAACAATATTACCAATTGTAACTTCACTATCAAATAAGTTTGAATAAGACGTTTCTTTTGATATCTTTTTTAAATTCTTAGGGATGTTAATTTCTTTCTTTTTTAAAACATCTCTTTCCGTTTTTTTTCTCTGAATTGGTTTTTGAAATCTTATCCCTTTTGGAGCGTCATCGAATAAACTTTTATCAACAAAACGATTTATTGATGGTTCTGGAACTTTTGGTGTGAGGTAATTTAAAAATTGATCATCTATTTCTTCTAAAAAACGACTCGGCTCTGAATCTATTAATTTACCCCATCTATATCTTGTTTGCGCATAGGTTAAATATGCAACCTTTTCAGCCCTAGTTAACGCTACGTAAAATAATCTTCTTTCCTCTTCTAGCTCACTTCTGGTATTCATACTCATGGCTGAAGGAAATAAATTTTCTTCTAAGCCAACAACATATACATATGAAAATTCTAATCCTTTAGATTGATGAATACTCATTAACGCAACCCTAGGAACATCCTCTTTCTTATCTGAATCAAAATCGGTTGCTAAAGCTACATCTTCTAGGAAAGAAGTTAAAGTTGCATCTTCTCCTTGTTCAATTTTATCTGTTATAAAATCTTTAATACCGTTTAATAATTCTTGAATATTTTCAACTTTACTTACAGCTTCAGGAGTGCCATCTTTTTCTAAATCTTTTATAAGCTTTGTTTGCTTTACAACAAGCTCTGCTATTTCAAAAGCATTTTTTGTTTTCGATTCTATTTGAAAACGCAAAATCATATTCATAAAATTCTGCAGCTTAGTTTTAGTGCCTGAATTAACTTTTAAATCAATTTTATCTATGTGTTTTATAATATCGAAAATTGATTTTTTATAATGATTTGCTGCTATTGTTAATTTATCTATAGTTGTTGCACCAATTCCTCTTGCAGGATAATTTATAATTCTTTTTAAAGCTTCTTCATCATTAGAATTTATGAGAATACGTAAATAAGATAAAATGTCTTTAATTTCTTTTCTTTGATAAAAAGATATTCCTCCGTAAATTTTATATTCTATATTTTTTTTTCGAAGTGCATCTTCTATAGCTCTAGATTGAGAATTTGTTCTATATAATACACAAAATTTATCTGGACTTAATTGGTGATTCATCATGTTTTCCCAAATTGATTGAGCTACAAAACGACCTTCTTCACCATCAGAAATTGTTCGCATTACATTTATAGAATCTCCAGGATCATTGCTTGTCCAAACTTCTTTATCTAATTTTGTTTTGTTTTTTGCAATAACTGAATTTGCAGCATTAACAATGTTTTTAGTAGACCTATAATTCTGCTCTAATTTAAATGTTCTAACATCAGGATAATCTTTCTGAAAATTTAAGATATTCTGGATATTAGCACCTCTAAAACTATAAATACTTTGAGAATCATCACCAACAACACATATATTTCCATATTTATCTGCTAAAGCTCTTACAATTATATATTGAGAGTGATTTGTATCTTGATACTCATCAACCATAATGTACCTAAAACGATCTTGATATTTTGCTAAAACTTCTGGAAATCGAGCTAATAACTCATTAGTTCTCAACAATAAATCATCGAAATCCATAGCTCCAGATTTAAAACAACGATCTACATATTCTTTATAAATATCTCCTACTTTAGGCCTACTAGCTTGCATATCTGCTTCTTGCAAATCAGCATTATTAAAATATGCTCTTACTGTAATTAAGCTATTTTTAAAGGACGATATTCTATTCTGAATTTGTTTTGCTTTATACCTTTCTTTATCTAAATTCATTTCTTTGATTATAGAAGTAATCAAACGAACTGAATCTTGCGTATCATAAATTGTAAAATTCGACGGAAAACCTAATTTATCTGCTTCGGCTCTTAAAATTCTTGCAAAGACAGAATGAAAAGTACCCATCCAAAGATTTTTTGCTTCACTTTGGCCAACAACTCCAGCAATTCTGGCTTTCATTTCTTTTGCTGCTTTATTTGTAAATGTTAAAGAAAGAATATTAAACGCGTCAACATTTTGCTGCATAAGGTGCGCTATTCTATAAGTTAACACTCTTGTTTTACCTGAACCTGCACCTGCAATAATAATCATAGGGCCATCTTTATGTAAAACAGCTTGTTTTTGAGCTTCGTTTAGTGAATTTAAATAGGTATTCAAACAGAAAATTTATATAATTATAAAATGTGAAATTAAGAATTCTTAAAATGATATTGAACTTAAATCATATTTTTTATTCACATATTTTTCACTTTAAAAAAGTACATTTGCTTTATAAAAGTTAATTTATGGAAGATAAATTCTTAGAAAGTATCGCTTATATTTTACCTGCTACTGTTACAGGTTTGATTGCTTTTTATATGTTTAAAGGTTTATTGAAGCAACAAAATAATCAAAAAAAGGTTGAACTATTGTCAATCAGAAAAAAAGAATCTTTACCCGCTAAACTTCAATCTTATGAGAGGTTACTTCTTTTTTGCAATCGTATACAGCCAGAAAAATTAATTTTTAGAGTTATTTCGAAATCAGAAGATATTCAGAGTTATACTATTCTTTTAGTAAAAACTATTGAACAAGAGTTTGAACATAATCTAGTTCAACAATTATATGTTTCTGATGAAGCTTGGAACTCTGTTTTGAGTGTAAAAAAATTAATTATTGAGGAGATAAAATTAATTTCTAAAAACTCGAATTCTATTGATGAATTTAGAAATAAGATTATTCTAAACACAAACAATTCTGAATCTAAAATTGAAATTGTGAACTCCGTTTTAAGAAGTGAAGTTAAAAAATTGATATAAAAAAAAGCTCTCAAAATTGAGAGCCTTTTTAGTGTATTTATTAAAAATTAAAACTGAAGCCTTATTCCTAATTTATAATTTCTTCCTCTAGTTGAGTAACCTAAAACATCATCATAATCTTCATTTAAGATATTAGTAACTGCCCCAAAAAAAGTAACCAT